>JAFSCG010000021.1 GCA_017436885.1 Clostridia bacterium
AAAATGTGGATCAACACAGGCGAGCAGATCAGAGATCCGGACGCAAGGTGTAAGTATTCCATAGGAAACGGCGAAAGCAATGAGCTTTCGGAAAAATATCTCCCATTCGAAATTACAGATTCCAAGGATACGGATGAATGTAACAGGATAACGAGCGGCATATCGTACCGTGATGCGGATCTTGGCATAGCCGATTGGGGAAGTTCCTCTGTTCCGAATATCGAAAGATTTTTGGTGCGGATCACGGAGCATGATCTGATAGAATGCGTTCAGCTTGCCATTGATCTAAAACATGGTTATGCGTCGTCAGCGTATGCAGATCTCGATATCGCAGCGAATGAATTTTGCAAAATTCTGATGTCGCTGCCAAATCGTAGTGCGTTGCCGACAGGAAGGTTCAATATCAGGAAAAGCAGATAAAAAGCCATGATTTGCGGTGCATATTGGCGCTTTAATGATATCGCGTTGTTGGAGGAGAAAATGAATATAGGTGAAAATATAAGGGAGCATCGAATTGCACTTGGCATGACTCAAGAGGTGCTTGCAAAAAAGCTTTGCGTTTCATCACAGGCGGTCTCAAAATGGGAAACGGGTAAATCATGTCCCGACGTTTCGTTGATCTTGCCGATCTCCGAAGCCTTTAATATTTCAGCAGACGAATTGTTAGGAAAAACGAAATACGATTCGAAGCGGACGACAGGCGGTATCGCAAGCTTTCTGATGCGGATCCAATTATTCCACTATGCAATGAGATTTGATGAATTTGAAAAGATTATCATAACCGATATCATTGAGCAATACCCTGAATACAAACAAAGATTACGATCCCAACTTGAAAGGATCCTCTTACAAAAAAGAGAGTTCTTTACATATGGTTTTTCAACCTATTATGATGTGGTTGCGGTTGAAGAGACCCTTGGGGATGATAAAAATCTTCAGCTTGGTAAACTTCAATGGAATATAAACGGCCTGAACTATGGGGTCGACTTTATTTTATGGATAAAGAACGGATTTATAAGCTGCTTGGAAGGGTTTTCATATAATGAACTTTGGCCGAACGAGATCCAGTGATGTGAGAAACAGAAGCAATGAGATAAGGCGGTACTCTCAAATATTTATTTGCGTTTTCGTGCTATAAGTTGAAAAAGGATGACTTGAATGCTGAAAAAGCATTCGAGTCATCCTTGATTTTCATGGAACGTTATCCAAACATTGCGTAAACGTCCGCGGTCGTGTTTGGGGGAACGTAGGGGTTTTTCTTTAACGCTCCGTTTTTGTTTGCCATGTACATTTTCATTATTTCGCGGCTCATGTTGGTGATGTCGGGGCGGACTACCGCCTCCTCGGGGGTAAGCAGGAGGACCTCGCTGTTTTCGTAATTATCGGAGCGGGGCGTGCCTGCGACGTAGTCGGCGATAAAAACGGCGCACCATTGGTCGCTTTTGAACTGCATGGAAAGGAGCGTGCGCGCCTTTATTGTAACGCCCGTTTCCTCCATAAATTCACGCTCAAGGGCAACCGTGGGCAGCTCGTTTTCCTCGACGTATCCACCGGGGCAGAGGATCCTGTCCTTTGCCATACCGTAGGTGTGGCGCACAAAAAGCACCTTGCCGTCTATTTCCGTAACTCCGCAAACCGTAAAAAATCCGTTGCCCATATATTCTCCCTTTGCCGCGCTTTCGCCCAGTATCATTAAGTTAAGAAAAAGCCAACCGCAAGATCCTTCGCTACGAGTCCGCAAATGTCATTCTCGAGCGAAGCGAAGAATCTTTTTGCGGACTCTCCGCTCGGATCATCGACACCTTCGGTGTCGGCTCCCTGCGGTCGCGTCTATCTCGCTTACGCGAGATGCGTTTGGATGACAAGCGGTTGGCTTAACTTAATGACATTGCGCTTTCGCCGCGGCATTTTTATTTCGTCCATAAGTATACCACGGGCGCGGTAAGCTGTCAACCTTGCATGGTTGACAGTTTTCCGCAAATGTGGTAATATGTTGGTATATTGTTGGAGGTGCGACCATGGAAAAGCATGAGAAGATCGAGTTGACCCTGCATACCATAAAAACGGACGTAAAGCGCACGGTGGATGAGGAGCGTTTCGAATACACAGGAGCTTTTTTGCTTTGGTTTGTTGCGTTTCTTTTGTTTTGCATTCTGTTGTGTACTTTCGCAGGGTATTGGATATTCCTTACATTGCTTGCTCCCGTTTTATTCTATGGGCGCATGTGCGTGAAATGGCAGGCAGTCATCCGTGATCTCGACGGCGGCAGGATAGCTTTGAAAAGAGACAAGCTTGCGTATCGCAAAACGGAGCACGAGCTCAACGCGTTTACCTTTATAAATCGACTGCCCCTCGGTAGGACCTTCAGTACGAAAAGACTTACCGCAGAGAAGGAATATCTGTATTTTGAGAGCGGTAAAAAAGCGCCGTGCGTTTATAACGACGAAGTGTCGGACCTCTCCGACGTTGAACGCATCTACTATCTTGTGTGCGTCGGTGGAAGGGAACAGCCCGTTTGTGCGTATAACGCACAGCTTTTCGAGCCCTCAAAACGCGATGGGGATTCTGTTTCCATCGGATAGGAGATCGGTATGGAAGACAATAAAAAAGAACTCACCTGCGAAAAGATCATCCGCGACACAAGCTTTTGGCTCCGTATGGAGCGCAGCGATTACTCCTTGGCGCTTATGGCGTGGTTGATAGTTGCGTTTCTGCTTTCGTTTTTTCTGTCCTTCTTTATTGGCGGATGGATCTTTTTAAGCATGCTGATACCCATTCCGTTCGGGCTGACCATGTGCATTAAATTTTCTATATTACTGAAACAAGCAAAAAACGGAGACGTTACTTTGCTCGTTGATAACCTCTTGTATCGTAAAACGGAAAAAGAGCTTGACCTCTATACTTTTATCACCAATATAGGAACCTACAGGACCCAAGTCAGATATGAATGGCGCCGCGGTTATAAAAACGTTGAGGTGCATTATTTTGAGAGCGGAATGAGGTTTACGGGCTTTGCTGCCGATGATGATAACGCGGATATGGTTACGGAAAAGCCGTACTACGTTATACTTGTGGGCAACAAAAGATATCCTGTTGTGGCGTACAGTATGCGTGTTTATAAGCTTTCCCCGAAGGTTGGCTTTGCAATGGAGCGCGCCGCAAAAAACGGCATAATACAGAAATAAGGAGCATGCGGTGAAAAAGATAAAAATGATATGCGACTTCCTGCTCGCATTGCTGCTTTCCCTTTGCGCTGATTGCTACGTGCTTGTAAGCGGAAACGTGCGGGCGCTTTGGGTGTTGGTGCCGCTTTTTATCGCTTTGAATATTTTCCCCGGACCTCTGAAAAAGAATATTCCGAGTGCGCGACTGCGCGTGTGCGGACACGGACTTGCAATGCTGCGAATGTTTTTATCTGCCTTGTGTATTGCTCTGGTCTACCACGTCGTGCTGTTTTTTGCCTCTCTCGGCGAGCCGCTTTGGCCCGTGCTTTGGAGTGCGTTGACCTGCTTTGGAGTGCTTGCCGTCGCATTTTGGAACGGTATTATCTGCGTTTACTGCACCTCCGTTCATATAGGCATCAAGTGGCGTGTTATCGGTGCCGTGTTCGGCATGATATTCCCCGTGAATCTTTTTATCCTGAACAAGATCATCCGTACCGTTGCGGCGGAGCTTGAGTTCGAGAGAAGATGCGTTGCCCGTGATAATGCCCGTAAGGAGCAGGCAGTGTGCGCAACCAAATATCCGCTTCTTTTGGTGCACGGCGTGTTTTTCCGCGATTTCAAGCATTTTAATTACTGGGGCAGAGTTCCCGCGGCGCTGGAGCGCAACGGCGCAAAAGTATATTACGGTAATCACCAATCGGCGCTGACGGTGGCGGAAAGCGCTGCGGAGCTTTCCGAGCGCATCAAGACCATAGTCAGGGAAACGGGATGCGAAAAGGTAAACATCATTGCCCATTCCAAGGGCGGTCTTGACTGCCGCTACGCCCTATCGGAGCTGGACGTTCTGCCCATGGTGGCTTCCCTTATCACAGTAAACACCCCGCACCGCGGATGCATATATGCGGAAAAGCTTTTATATAAGGTTCCCGCAGGGGTTAAGGACGGCATTGCAAATACGTACAACGCGGCTTTGCGCAAGCTTGGCGATTCGGACCCCGATTTTATTAAGGCGGTAACCGACCTGACCTTCTCCGCCTGCGAAAAGCGTAACGAAAAGCTGAAGGACCCCGAGGGGATCTTTACCGCAAGCATCGGATCAATGCTTGCAACATCCGACGGCGGACATTTCCCCCTTAATCTTTCCCACGGAATAGTAAAGCATTACGACGGACCAAACGACGGCCTTGTTGGTACTTCGTCATTTAAATGGGGCGATAATTTCACTCTACTTCAGCCCAAGGGCGAGAAGGGAATAAGCCACGCCGACGTTATCGACCTGTCCCGTCAGGACGTAGAGGGCTTTGACGTGCGCGAGTTTTACGTTGAGCTTGTAAACGATCTGAAAAATAGAGGACTGTGATAGATCGTATGGGTAACAACATTATCTTTTTAGATGTTGATGGTTGATATTTGGATTGGTTTTCTTAACCAAATGGATTTTACTTAAAAAGAAGCTGATAAGATTGTGTACAAGAACGCAATAGGATACGCTTGGTTAACGGAGCAATAATTATGTCAGAACCATATTACAAGCCTTGCAGGGAGCTTGACATCTGCAACGAGCTGATTGAAAAATACTTTAATACAAAGCAATATGAGAGATGCTTTGAGGGGCACTTGGCTCTTGCCGAGCAGGGCTATCCTCTTGCCGAGTGTCAGATCGGCTACTTCTATTACGACGGTCTCGGCGTTGAAAAAGACCTTGAAAAAGCGGTCTATTGGACACGCAGAGCCGCCGATCACGGCGACCGTGACGGACAATGCAACCTTGCTTGGTTCTATGAGGATGCCATTGGCGTAGAGCGTGATATGGAGCAAGCAATCTTTTGGTATCGCAAGGCAGCTCTGCAAGATCACGACCTTGCCATCGAAAAATGCAAGGAGCTTGGCGTAGATCTGAACGCTCCAACGATTGACCGTGAGGCAATCCGTAAAGAACTTC
>JAFSCG010000022.1 GCA_017436885.1 Clostridia bacterium
AGCGATATCTCTATTCTCTCGACATAGGACGTGAAACGGTACCCTCCGAGGAGGTTCCTCTTTTCCGCGAGAGAGTGCGTATAATTAAACCTAACAGAACGCTCCGTTTATTGATATGCGTTGGGGTTACCGTTACCGTATATTTAGTTCTTGTTTTTCTTTGAAGGTTTTTCGTTGATCTAAAGAAGGTGACTTATGCTTAGAGAAGATCTTTTTGAGCGTTTTTCAGAGGGGCTTTCCGATGACGTGAAGGCTGCATTGCGTGAGATACTTTTTGATGAACCCGTAGTTGATGTCAAGAACAGCGGAAAAGATATTGTAATATCGCTTTCAGAGGGGCCGGTGCTGGAAAGAAGATTGATCCTTAAGGATTCAAGAGGTCTTCCCGATGAACCTGCTGACGTCTACACCTTTCATAGAGGCTCTCTTTCTAAGCTTGGCGACATTTATCAGCTTGCGGGAGAGTCTGAGTATTTTGATCAAGATGAGACGATCCCCATCGTGCTTTATTTTGAAAAGGCAGAATTTGAGTCAACAGTATACGCCGTCTCTCTCGATGATCTTTACGCAGATCCGTTAAGCAGACTTGGTATCTTTGCCGAGGCTATCATAAACAAGGCGAATATCGACAAAAGATATCTTAATGAGCGCGAGCTTGAGCAGCTTACCCTTGTTAAGGACGTATATTGTTGCGCGGGAGGCTTATCCGAAGACTTTTCCTGCAACGAGCTGCTAAAGATAGCAAATGATCACGGTTGCAATAAGATATCCAAGCTTCTTGAAAGTGCTTGCCTATCGAAAGACGGGAAAGAACGTAACCGAATTCTTTTCAGGTTAAAAAACGAGCTTACTCATCCAAGGTATGAAGGGATGCTTCGGGAGCTCACGGAAAGATTTGAGTCCTCGCAGCTTGGATATGAGTCCGTTAAGGGCAGCGTTATCTGCGAGCTTGAGATGCGTGATAAAATTACTGCTCAAATGCACGAGCTTGGCTACAGCGGGGAGTTTCCCGACTTTGTAAAATTGGGCAGCATTCCCGGTATTCGCGTACCCACCCCGCAGTACGTAATTTGCTTTGAAAAAAGAGTTGCGTTCCACGTGCGCTGCAGGATATACGGAGAGGGAAGTAAGGCATCCCTTGTGTTTTATTGCGGCACGCAGCTTTTGCGTAAAAATGAGAAGATCGGCGATATTTTTTCCTGCTTCTTCACCGGAAACGGACGAAGGTATATAAACAGGATCAACGTGGCGCTTCCGCTCGATGATATGTCTTGCTTTAGCAACGAAATGCTTGATGCGATCGTAAAAATAGCAGCAAAAAAAGCGGAGCTTCGCAATTTAAGCAGATCGGAGCGAAAGCTTGTTTACGGCAACGTGAACACTTTTGGAGCATTTCTGTTTGGTCTTATCTTTGGCGGAGGACTGTTTGCCCTGCTGATGAACCTGTTATTTTTGTTTACTGCATTTATAGTTTTGCTTTTTGCCGGTAATCTTGGTGAGTTTTCGGTTTTTCTTTCAGATTTTCCTTTGCTTGGGTTGGGTGCGTTTTGTTGGTTGGGATTTGGAATTCCCGTAGGTATCTTCTTGGCAATAGCGGCAAAAAAATAACGGAGGAGGATTTATGACAGCATTACAGACGGTTAACGAGTGGCGAAAAAAACGCACGGTAGTTGCGGTTGCCGCAATATCGTTATCCTTTTTGATCATTCTTATTTCCGCAATTACAAGCACGTACTATAATTCCGTATACGTTGTTATCGTATATCTTTTTTATCTGCGCTTCAGCAGTGGTGTGGACGATAAATACGTTGCTTCCGTCCTTTACCGCGAGTTGGATGCGGAAAAATTCAAAGAAGTCGTTTACCTCGCGGGTCTCAACAAAAAAATGCGGGTCTATACGATGCTTGCGCATTTCTACTGCGGAGATATTAAAAAGACCGTGGAGCTATGCAGGCAGAATATTGAGCTTGCAAGCAAAAAGAAGCCTACCCAAAAGCATACGGAAACCGTGCTTTATTATTATACTTACCTTGCATATTGTTATTTTTTCCTAAACGACGCGAAGTCACTTGAGCTTGTTCTGAATGAGATGGACTTGTATATAGTAAAGCTGAAGGAGCCGAAGCAATTCAGAAAGGGACAGCCTATTTTGCAGGCGTTCTCAATGTTTTGCAAGGGTGAATATGCCGATTGGGTCAAGCTTTACGAAAAATATTTTTATGATATGGTGGAGCTTGAAAACAGGGAAGTGCTTGGACAAAAGGAGGATCCGCGCAGGCTTGACAAGATCAACAAGCGCTTTATTTACGCTTGCGCCTGTTATTGGAACGGTAACGCCGAAGCTGCCGCACAGTCCTTTCGCCGGATCATCGAGCTTTCGCCTAAGCTGTATTACTCGAGAGTGAGTGAAACATATCTTTGCGCTATTGAAACGGGGGCTGATTACCGTCCTCCGGAAGAGAGTGAAGCTTTCGTTCCCGAGGCAATAAAAAACAAAGGCTTTCTAAAGCTTGTATTCAGCGGTGTTGCTGTTTCGCTTGCCGCGGGAATCGCAGTAACGGTTATCGGCACGGGATATTCGGTATATGATAAGCATTTTGCGGAAAAACCGATGCCCGTTCATTTTCAGGGCATTGAGATGGGAATGACGAAGGACGAGGTCCTTGCCGTTTACGGAAATGACATCGTTTATTACCACAGCGGATTTCTGGATGATTACGTTTATTATATTTACCGTGCGGAGTTTCTCGGCGTACAAGGATATCTTCAGTTTGATTTTGAAACGAAAAACGGCAAAACTTCTTTGATTCTTGCCTCGTTTGGCATTCACTCGCCTGAATTCACTACTGCGGATTACAAAGCGGCCGTAAATAAGACGATCAATTATTTTCGCGAGACTTTAACCCATTGTGAAGAGTACGTCAATACCGATCCGGATGAAGACTACAAGATCGGATGGTATTATGAGCGCGACGGTATTACTTACCTATATTATGACTATGAGGGGGACTTGTCCGAAGACTCCTCAGACTACAGCATGGCGGTTTTCTATTTACAGTAAGCTTAGGTTGCGATATTTTTTAAGCCAATCTGAGTTTGCAATATAGATGGGAAGTGATGTTTATATTATGGAAAAGCTATCAGAACAACTGCGAAAAGAGGCGCGCGGTGTCGTTAATACCACAGCCCACTATATGAAGCTCGCCGAAAACTACATGACAGAAGATAACGTTGACGCAGCAAGGGCTTGCTTGCTTTTATTATGCGAAAGCTGCGATAATTATGAGGATAGCATAGAATGGAACGGTCTGACAGAACAATGGCAACGCTATCGCTACCTTGTATCGGACTATCTTCCTCCTTCACCTGCGCAACGCACGATGCAAATTGCGGATATTTTAGCACTGCCCGACGAGGAGATCTTAAGCGCATTGTCTGATCATTTGGATGAACTGATCGGTAACGGCGATGCCCACGGTGCGTTGAACAAATGGGAGCGCACGGCTTACTATATTGACGAATTGTGTATCGAGGTAAACTCCGGTGGTTTTGATAGTTACCTTTACTATCACGGAACACATTTTGAAAAAGCATATACAGCATTAAAAGATATCGCCGCTTTGAAGACGCTGTTAATTCTCGATAACGTCCGAGATAAATTCCCCAAATGTCGTGTTCCCGTAAAAGAGAATGCTTTACAGAAAGCTATGGACAGCTTAGCGGAAAAGGGTGTGGATTTTGATCGTGAGGATGAACGATTTTACACTGTGGGGGAAAAGGAATTATTAAATTGCTTACTGTCCTACGTCAAAGATAATAAACAGCATTTTCGGTAAAGAACGCAATGATCCAATCGGCGATCATTTGTTAAACAACGTTGTTATCCAATAAATCAGTCCGTACGCGACACCCGAGAGCGTTCCGTAAAGAAGCACGGGACCTGCTACGGTAAATATCTTTGCGCCGACGCCGAGGACGTATCCCTCCGCACGCGTGTCTATGGCGGGTGAGACGACTGCGTTTGCAAATCCCGTGATGGGCAGAAGCGTACCCGCACCGGCGTGCTTGGCAATATTGTCAAAAACGCCGATTCCCGTAAGTGCGGCAGCAATACCGATAAGGATCACGCAAACGTAAAGGGAGCTGTCCTTTTCCGTGAATTGCAATAGGTCATGGAACACATAATAAATAAGCTCACCAACGGCGCAAATACCACCGCCAAAAAGAAATGCCATTGCACAGTTTTTTAATACGGGGGAGCGCTTCGAGCGCTGCTTTGCAAGCTGTGCATATTTTTCCTTGTTGAATTTCACGTCTATACCTCTATATTTTTAATTACAGTAAAGTGTTTGCTTAAGGAGTTCAAATTATGCGGATGTACGATCTTATCCACAAAAAGAAAAACGGTCAAGCCCTTTCCACCGAGGAGATCGAATTTTTCGTTCGGGGCGTTACAAGCGGCGAGATTCCCGACAGCCAGATCGCGGCTCTGCTTATGGCCGTGTGCCTGAAAAACATGGACGATAGGGAAGCGACCGATCTTACCTTAAGTATGCTTGCCTCGGGCGAGAGCGCTGACCTTTCTGCGATCCCCGGGCTGAAGGCAGATAAGCATTCCACGGGCGGAGTTGGCGATTCCACCACTCCCGTGGTCATCCCCACGGTTGCCGCTTGCGGTCTGAAGGTGGCAAAAATGAGCGGTCGAGCCCTTGGGCATACAGGCGGAACCATCGACAAGCTGGAGTCCGTTCCCGGCACGAGAACCGAGCTTTCTCCGGAGGAGTTTGCAAGGGTGGTAAACACTGTGGGGGCTGCTGTTGTGGGTCAAACGGGCACTCTTTGTCCTGCGGATAAAAAGCTGTACGCATTGCGTGATTTTACCGCAACGGTCGAAAACAACGCACTTATCGCTTCGTCCATAATGTCAAAGAAGCTTGCCTCCGGTGCCGACGTTATCATGCTTGACGTAAAGTACGGAAGCGGTGCTTTTATTAAGGATCCCGAGGATGCCCGTGAGCTTGCGAGACTTATGGTAAAAATAGGCGAAGGCGCGGGAAGACGCGTTGGCGCGATCATCAGCTCCATGGACGTTCCCCTGGGGCGTGCTGTCGGCAACGCACTTGAAATGTACGAGGCTGCCGATATCCTCTGCGGTAATGCAGAGGCGGATAAGCTGGAGGTATGCGTTGCTCTCTCTGCGGGTATGCTTTCCCTTGCCGATATCGCAAAGGGCGACGAGGCGAAAAAAATGGCACTTGACGCAATAAACAGCGGCAAGGCCTTTGATAAGCTTTGTGAGATGCTTGAAGCCCAGGGTGGTGATACCTCACAGCTTCGCGACCCGAGCATCAGAAGCTATGCACCCTATAAAATGGAGCTGAAGGCGGAGACCGAGGGCTATATCTGTTCTATGAATACGGAGGAGATAGGTCTTTCAGAGGGTATGCTTGGCGCAAGCCGAGACAGCCTTGACGGGAAGGTGGATCATCTCGCGGGTCTTGAGATAATAAAAAAGACCGGGGACAAGGTGTCCCCGGCGGATACTGTTGCTATTCTTCATTCCTCTCGTCGCGAGCTCCTCGAGCCTGCGGCAAAAAGACTTGGCAAGGCAATTACCTACTCTGCGGAAAAGCCCAAGCTGCCTCCCGTTATATACGCAACGGTTGGCGTTTAAAGCGCTTTCACTATCCTTGCGGAGCAGGGAGGTAACGTAAGCCGATTGCAGAAATCATCTCCCGTAAGCAGATCGGTGCATCTGCCCGTGATCTCGATCTTTTTTTGAACGTCCGAAGCGTTGGCGGCAAGATAAACTGTCTTGTCGCCCGCTTTTCTTTTATAGATCAGCACGGGACCGTTTGCATAAACGACCTCGAATTCACCGTCGCGGAATACGTCCTCCTCGCGTCTGATGCGACCGAGCTTTTCGTAATGCTCGCGCAGCTCGCTATCCTCTCGTCCCCAAGGATATGGCATACGGCAGAACGGGTCGCGATAACCCTCCATTCCCGCCTCGTCGCCGTAATAAACGGAGGGAACGCCGTATACTGTGTACTGAATAGCGGAGGCAAGCTTAAGAAGGGATACGGCACGCTGTTTCTTTTCCTCGGATAGACGACGGGTAGATAGATCAGTGGCGGAAAGACCGTCGAATTCGTCGTCCCCAAGGACGGAAAGGATCCTTTCCGTATCATGTGTGCCGAGTATGTTCATAAGGCAATGGGCGTTTTGGCGAGGATACGTCGCAAATATCTCCGTAAGCGTGTCCGCAAGAACGGATGCGTCGCCCAGCTGGAGGTATGCGATAACGGCGTTGCGGAAGGGGTAGTTCATTACCGAATCGAGCTGATCGCCGAGGAAATATCTCCTGCGCTTGCCGTAGGCAATTTTAATTGCCGCGTTTTCCCATACCTCGCCGATTATCAGCGCGTCGTTGCGGGCGCTTTTTGCGGCTTTGCCAATCCCGTCAAGGAAGGGGTCGGAAAGCTCGTCGGCAACGTCAAGCCTCCATCCTGCCGTGCCCTTTTTTAGATAATTTGCAATAACTCCGTTTTCACCCAGAAAATACTCGGAGCAGCCCTTACCCTCGTGCTTAAGTCTTGGAAGTATCTCAATACCCCACCAAGCCTCGTACTTTCCGTCGGGAGTAAAATTGTACCAAGTGTAATAGGGCGAGTCCTTGCCCTGCATTGCACCCTTTTCGGGATATCTGCCCTTGGCGTTGAAATAGAGACTGTCATTACCCGTGTGATTGAAAACGCCGTCAAGGATAATGCGGATCCCGCGTTTGTCTGCTTCGGTTATAAGATGATCCAGTGCCTCGTCGCCGCCGAACATCTCATCCACCTTCATATAGTTTGCCGTGTCGTACTTGTGGTTGGAATAAGCTTCAAATATGGGGTTAAGGTATATCACTCCAACACCGAGGGAGGCGATATAATCAAGCTTATCGGCAATACCGTAAAGTGTACCGCCGAAAAACTCGTTATTATCAAGATGTCCGCCCACCTCTGCGGCAAATTGGGGAATGCCGTTTTCCCAGTCGGGGTTGATAACTGCATCGTCCCTTACGGGCACGTTGCCGCCGCGGCAAAAGCGGTCGGTAAATATCTGGTACATAATATTTCCCTTGAACCAATCGGGCGTAGTGCTGTCCTCTTTTGTAAGTAACAGGCAGAAACGGTCCGAGTTGCAGTTCCGCAGTGTAGCCGTGCAGTTATTTTCTGTGTGGGTAAAATAAGTGGTGTGATCGCTTATAAGTAAAAATTCATACCAGATAAGATCGCCGCGTGGCTCTGCGGAAAGCTTCGCGGCATTGATTTCAAGAGAAAACCGCCCTTCGCTTTCCTTGATAAGGGGAATATCGAACCAGTTGCGTCCATCGGGCTGAACGCGGATAACGGTATCGCGGATATTAAGCGAGGTGTCCACCTCCACGACAAATCTGATATCAGATAGGCGCGAAAAGGCGCCGCAGATATCTCTGCGGACGCCGTTTTCGTATTTTGTTACAGTAATTTGGGAGGCGTTTTGAACGTTTTCAATACCTCCGAAAAGAGCTGTGCACATATTAACCTTCAAAAATCATTCAAAATGAAAGGGAAATTATTTTACCTTTTCGAGATGCCAAATGCGCTGAGCGTACTCCTCAATGCTGCGGTCTGCGGCGAATTTGCCGGAAGCGGCAATGTTGATAAGGGACATTCTGTTCCATTTTTCCTTATCGGCATAGGTGCGGAGCGCACGGTTGTGGGCCTCGCGGTAGCTTTCAAAGTCGGCAAGGCACATATAGGGGTCGGAAATGCCGTATCCGGCGGAAATAAGATAGGAACGGATACCTGCAAAGGACTCGCCTGCAAAGCCGTGGGCAAGATAGTCGATGACCTCGGCAAGACGCTCGTTGTTGTTGTAGTAATCCTGTGCATGGTAGCCCTTGCTCCAAAGCTCGTCGACCTCGTTGCAACGAAGACCGAAGATGAACATATTCTTATCACCCGTTTCGGCAACCATCTCAACGTTCGCGCCGTCGTAGGTTCCAAGGGTGAGAGCGCCGTTCATCATCAGCTTCATGCATCCGGTACCGCTTGCCTCCTTGCCCGCAAGAGAGATCTGCTCGCTTATCTCGGCAGAGGGAACGAGCGCCTCTGCGGTGCTTACGTTATAGTCCTCAAGGAACACAACGCGGAGCTTTTCTCTGATCTCGGGACGAGATTCGATATCCTTGGAAATGAAGCAGAGAAGCTTGATTATCTCCTTTGCCATATAGTAGCCGGGAGCGGCCTTGGCACCGAAAATAAAGGTCTGGGGCTGAATGTCGATAGAGGGATCGTTTTTGATATCAAGATAGATACGGATGATGTTCAGCGCGTTAAGAAGCTGACGCTTGTACTCGTGCAATCTTTTGATCTGTACGTCAAAGAGGGAGTTGGGGTCGATGGTTACGCCCTTCTTTGCCATAAGATTGGAGAAAGCGACCTTGTTTGCCATCTTGATATCGGCAAGGCGGTCGAGAACCGCGGTGTCATTTTCAAATGCGCGGAGCTTGTTGAGCTCTGCGGGCGCGGTCTTGAAGCCGTCGCCGATGCAATCGGTGATAAGCCCCGAAAGACCCGGATTGGAATAGCAGAGCCAGCGGCGGTGCGCAATACCGTTTGTAACGTTGGTGAAGCGCTCGGGATACATCTTGTAAAAGTCGCGGAATACGGATTTAACGAGAATATCGGAGTGAAGTGCGGAAACGCCGTTAACGGAGTGAGAGCCGATAACGCTCAGGTTTGCCATACGGACCTGATTGTTGGCAATTACGGACATGGAGGAGATCTTCTGCCAATCGGATGGGAATGTCTCCCACGCCTCCTTGCAGAAGCGCTCGTTTATCTCGTTAACTATCTGATGGATGCGGGGTAGCTTAAGACGGAACAGATCCTCGTTCCAGGTCTCAAGCGCCTCGGGCATAACGGTGTGATTGGTGTAGGAGCAAACGTTGATAACGGTGTTCCAGGACTTATCCCAATCCCAGCCGTGCTCGTCCATCAGTATGCGCATAAGCTCGGGAATGCAAAGTGCGGGGTGGGTATCGTTGATGTGGATAGCAACCTTTTCCGCAAGATTGTCAAGCCGTCCGTAAACGGACATGTGGTCGCGGAGGATGCTCTGGAGAGAAGCGGAAACAAGGAAATACTGCTGAGAAAGACGCAGAAGCTTACCCTCGGTGTGGTTATCGGAGGGGTAAAGTACCTTGGATATTATCTCCGCATTGGTGCTCTCCTCAAGTGCCTTGGTGTACTGACCCTGAGTGAACAGTCCCATATTGAAGTTGCGAATATCGCGAGCCCTCCAAAGGCGAAGACGGGCAACGCCCTTGTCGCTTGCGCCGGAAACCATCATATCGTAGGGAACTGCCTCGACCTCCTCGTAATCCTCGTGGATGATCTCAAGCTTGCCGTTGTCCCACTTTTCCTTAACGTGGCCGCCGAAGCGGATGTGGAAGGTGGTGTCGGAGCGGGGGACGAGCCATACCTCGCCACCGGGCAGCCAAACGTCGGGAAGCTCTACCTGCATACCGTCGATGATCTTCTGCTTGAAAAGTCCGTATTCGTAGCAAATGGAAAAACCGGTGGAGGGATAGTCGAGAGAAGCGAGAGAGTTCATAAAGCAAGCGGCAAGTCTGCCAAGGCCGCCGTTACCGAGACCTGCGTCGGGTTCCTCCTCGTAAAGATCGTCAAGGTTTGCGCCAAAGGAGGCAAGTGCCTTCTTGTATTCGTCGGCAAGACCGAGATTGTGGATGTTTGTCTTCAAAGAGCGTCCCATAAGGAATTCCATACACATATAGTAAACACGCTTCTTTTGCTTTGAGTTTACCTCTGCCTTGAAATCCCTGCGTTTTTCGGTAAGAATGTCCTTAATGGTAAGGGCTGTGGCCTTATAAAGCTGTTCTCTGTTTGCCTCTGCGGGGGAGGTTCCGAAGTATCTGGAAAGCTTGGAGGCAATATTTTTCTTTATGTCGTTTGCTTTGATATCGTGTGACATTTGATCTGCGGCTCAATATGAGCGTCCTTTCGGTAATTGTAATAGCCGGAGAGAGGCAGCCTTGGCGGCCTCTCTCCGAAATTTGTATTTGGTCTGCTGAGTTATCTGACTTCGTACATACGCAGATATTCCTCGGCGGATCTGCTCCAGGAAAAATCAACGCGCATAACTCTGGATACGAATTTTCTGAATTTTTCTTTATCCTCGTAAAGTTCTTTCGCGGCAAGAGATCGTTCAAGAAGCTCCTCGGCGGAGTAGTTGGCAAAGGTGAAGCCGTTGCCGTGAAGCTTGCCCTTTTCCTCGTAGTATCCGTGGATAGAGTCGGCAAGTCCGCCTGTTTCTCTGGTGATCGGCACTGCGCCGTAGCGGGATGCTATCATCTGGGAAAGACCGCAGGGCTCGCTCTTGGAGGGCATAATAAAGAAATCAGCGGCCGCATAAAGCTTGCGAGACATATCTCTGTCAAACATAATAAGCGAGCGGACCTTGTCGGGATGGCGCGCTTCAAGATTACGGAAGAATTCCTCGTAGGATCCTTCGCCCGTGCCGAGAAGAACGAACTGAACGTTTTCATCAAGCAGACGGTCGATCATCGCGCAAACGATGTCAACGCCCTTGTGGGTAGCCAATCTGGTTATCATGGCGTACATGGGGATATCGCCGTCTACGGGCAAATTCATCAGACTTTGAAATTCTACCTTATTTTGTACCTTTTTGTCAATAGACCTGAAGGTAAAATTCTGCCAAAGTGCACGATCTGTTTTAGGATTATAGGAAATATAGTCGATTCCGTTCAGAATTCCGCGCAATTTGTAGCTGTTCATGGAGATGATGCTCTCAAGTCCGTGGGCATATTCGGC
>JAFSCG010000023.1 GCA_017436885.1 Clostridia bacterium
CTGCAAAAGCTTGAGCATTTCGGCGGCAAAAATACCCTCTGCCTCCGCTTGTCTTGCAAATCTATCTGCCAATTTGCCGTTTTCACCGTCCAGCTCATTTGCAAACTGTCGGTAGTCCCGCACAGCCTCGGTGGCATTGAGCCACGCTTTGTAAACTCTGTCGCGATCTGTAATAAGAAATCCGTTTTTATTATCCATAGCATACTCTCCAAGTATTTTTACAATTATTGTTCCGAATAACTGAGAAAATATACCGTGATAAAGAAATATCCGACGGTCAGGGACCGTCGGATATTTCTTATAATAAGCGAACTGTTGCCCGCTTAAGTATCGAATGAATTACTTGGTGGTTACAGCGGTGATGTGGGGGTTAGCGCCGTTGTACCAGTAGAGGAAGCCTTCGAGGTCGATGGTATCACCGATCTTGAGAGCCTTAACTGCTGCGTAAACCGCGGAATCTGCAGCGCAAAGATCAGTCTCAACGCAGAGATTGTAAGTAGCACCGTTTACGGTAACGTTGAAGTAAAGGTCGTTGCCGTCCTGTCCGGAACCATCCCAGTTGTAAAGGAATGCAACCTCGTTGCCTGCAGCATCCTTGGAAGCGGCAACGGTAGCGCCCTTAATAGCGATAGCCTTGTTCTGATGCTTGATAAGATCAGCGGAAGCGAGGAGAGCGGTAACGTCGAGCTTCTCTGCAACGTAGTTACCCTCAACGATCTCGAAGGTAGCGTCGGTGATCTCTACCTCACCGGACCACTCAGCCTTATAGCCGGTAACCTTGATCTTGGAGCCGATGGTGATCTTATCGTAATCTGCCTGAGAGCAGGGCATACGATAAATGAAGTATGCACCGTCGCCATCCTGTGCGTAAATGGAGGTGTTGCCGTACTCGGCACTGTAAGCCTGCTTGCCCTGAACGTAAGCCTCGATAACGACCTTGGACTCAAGAGCAGCAGCCTCGTACTCGGCGTAGGTCATAACGCCTTCGGACTTCGCGTTGATGTCTTCCTTGGGCTCGCCGCAAGCAACGCAGCAAAGAGCCATGAGAGCGGCAAGAACGAGAGCAAATACCTTTTTCATTTTTCATTCTCCTTAAGTAGTTTTGTTTCATTGCCATAAAAAATGGTATGGCATTATTATACACCAAATCAAAAATAAGTCAAGACACAACGGGTTATTTCTTTCTTTTTTTCGCAAAAGCGACAGACGCGGAAATGCCGATAAGCACCCATGCGGTAATAATTGCACAAATCAGAACGACAGCCATGGTGGGTAAAGCCCCAAGCTCCTCCCTGCCCTTGCCCATAGCCTGGGTCTGATCCAGCCTGTAAAGGGCGGTAACGTCCTTGTAGAGGTTAACGTAATATTCGTCGTCCACGGGCTCGCCGCGACGCATGGATTTGGTTACGTTCTCCACCATTTGTCCTGCGGCATTGCGTAAGGACGTGGAGCCGTTAAATACGGGAGTAACGAAGGTATTATCCGTATTTTCAAGGAGCAGCTTTGCAGCCTTCAGCTTAACGTCGTAGTGCTTGTCGTTGTCTATGCCCTCGTTTGCAAGGTATTCCTTATATTCGTCGCAATTCTGCGCCTTGGAGGTTACGGGAACGTAGCCCTCCGTCTGGGAATAAGCTATCTGCACGTCGTTTACAAGCAAGTACTGAGCAAACAGCCACGAGGCAAGCACCTCGCCGTTATCGTGCTTATTGAATACACAAACCGACGGACCTTGGGAGATCATAGCGGGGGCGGAGGTATCGAACTGCGGAATAAGCATTACCTCGGTCTCGAAATCCGCGATCAGGCTTTCGTCAATATCCTGAAGGGGTGCCTTGCTGCCCATCCACGTTGCGCCGGCGGTGGAATCAATAGCAAAAATACACTGACCCGCGTTTAAAAAGTTTGCGGGATAGCTGGATATCTTGAAGGTAGAGAAGGCACGGGTCTTAGCGGGCTCCTCAAACATCCGCAAAAGCTCCTTTGTGGTATCGTTGAAGATAAGAATATCGCCGTTATCGTTTGAATAGCCTGCGCCTTTCTGCTTCAGCATCTGTATCATCATATTGTCTGTCGACTTGTAGATAAAGGGGATAAGAGTCTTTTGCCCGTTAACAAGGAAGTTCCCTTCCTCATCCTTTGCAAGTGCGGCGTTGCTTACCTCAAGAACAAAATCCCAAGTAAGCACCTCGGGCAACTTGTAGCCAAGCTTCTCCACAAAGGTCTTATTAACGTAGCACGCCTCGGTGGAGCGCATGTAAGGAATTGCGTAATGCTTACCGTCGATAACGCACTCCTCGAGGAATTTCGGAACTATCTCGTCATAGGTGGGGCCGTCGAAGCGAAGCTCCGAGCCGCCAAGACCGTACTTTTCGTTTGCAAAAAGCTCGTCAAGAGAAACCACAACGTCGGGGCTTGTCATATAAGTAGCAATATGATCGGGGTAAGTAATGCAGACGTTTGGCGTTTTCTGAACGGAAATGTTAGTAATAACGTCCTGATAGATCTTGCCGTAATCGTTATAGATCTGAAGATTTACCTTGATATTCGGGTAAAGAGTCTCAAAGTCGCTTATTGCCTTTTCGTAGATCTGCACCTGTCTTATATTGGTGTCGCTCTTTGCCCAAAAGGTTATCTCGTATTGCTTTTCTGTATCAAAGCTGTCGGGAATAACGAATGGGTCAAGGGAGCGTGCGCCGTGGCAGGACGTAAGGGCAACAAGTACGGTAATAAGGCACAAAAGCATAGAAAACGTTTTTTTCATCCCTTCATACCTCCCGTGGCAACGCCCTCCATGATACGGTTACGGAAAATGAGGAAGATAACGACAAGGGGAACGGAAACAACGACCACCGCCGCCATCATTGCGGGAATATTCTCGCGTCCGAAGCCGCTCTCGCGAATGGTCTGAATACCGTTGGAAACAAGGAAGTATGCCTCGTCGTCGGTAACGAGTCGAGGCCAAACGTAGGAGTTCCAGCATTCGATCACCTTAAGAATGGTAACGGTTATGACCGTTGGGCGGCACATGGGGATCATGACCTTGAATAGATATTTCAGATCCTTGGTGCCGTCTACCTTTGCGGCGTAGTACAGCTCGTCGGGGATCTGCGCAAAGTTTTCCTTCAGCAGATAGATGTAGAACACCGAGGTAACGGAAGGAAGCACCAGACCCGCAAAGGTATTGCGAAGCTCGAGATCCGTAATTGTAACGTAGTTCGTGATGACCACAAGCTCCGTGGGAATCATCATCAGCGCGAGGAACAGCGTGAATACAAGGTTCTTGCCACGGAAGTTAAGACGCGCAAATGCAAAAGCCGCGGGAATAATGATGACCAGCATCAAAGCGGTGGTAAGCACGGTAAATATGGCGGTATTAAGGAAATAACGCCCAAGGGGAACCTCCGTAAAGGCCTGAACGTAATTTGAAAGAGTGGGAGAGAGGGTAAACAGCTTCGGGGTTATCTCGGAATTATAGGCACCGTAGTCCTTTACCGAGGTAAGTATCATCCAATAGAACGGAAAAAGCACGGCAATAGCCCAAAAGCCGAGGAAAAGATAGATAACGGACTTAAGCGCAATATCTCCCGCAATGCGTTTGCGCTCGGCTTTGTCGAAATTTGCGTTATTCATTTTTCCTCCTTACCCGTTATAAACGTGCTTTTTGCGCACCATCAGGTTGATGCAGGTAATGGTAAGCACTATAACGAAAAGTATGATGGCCGCGGCAGAAGCATAGGAAGGATATCCGCCGCCGTCGCCGTACAGCATATCGTAAACGTAGCCGACTATGGTATTCATTTCCGCGGCGTTAAGATTTGTGCCGAAGATAGCCACGGCGTCGCTGTACGCCTTGAAAGCACCGATAAATCCGGTAATAACAAGGTAGAACAGCATGGGGGATATCGTGGGAAGGGTTATTCTTGTAAAAACGCGGAAGCGCGGTGTGCTGTCGATCTTTGCGGCATCGTAATAATCGTCCTTGACAGATGCAATGGCGCTTGTCAGAACAAGTATCTTG
Organism: Clostridia bacterium; assembly: GCA_017436885.1. Taxonomy (GTDB): domain Bacteria; phylum Bacillota; class Clostridia; order Oscillospirales; family CAG-272; genus RUG12395. The sequence continues at coordinate 4,019 of JAFSCG010000023.1, forward strand.
AATGGCAAAACTATCCATACGGTATATACGCAAAGGACAAGCATTTTTGCCCAATAGGGTCCGTCCACAAAATCAACGGGCGTCATTCCGAAGGAGGAAAGCACGAGATTTACAAGTCCGTCGCTGTATTCGGTCTTTTTAAAGAGGATCATGAATACCATACCGACGGCAAGCGTGTTGGTAACGTACGGAAGGAAATATATGGTCTGAAAAAGATTTCTCAGCTTTTTGATAGAAGCAAGCGC
>JAFSCG010000024.1 GCA_017436885.1 Clostridia bacterium
CCCCGTTTCCGTTATGGCCAGCGGCATGGGTATGCCCTCCATCGGTATTTACAGCTGGGAGCTTTATAATATTTTCGGAGTTGAGGCAATTTTCCGCGTCGGCTCCGCAGGCTCCATGCAGAAAAATATCAAGGTCAGGGATATCGTGCTTGCTCAAAGTGCGTCCACAAACAGCGCATACGGTGCACAGTTCCGTATACCGGGCACTTACGCCCCCACGGGCGATTTCGATCTCCTCTGCAAAGCAAGAGAGGAGGCACTTAAGCTTGGCGCTACCGTGCACGTCGGTAACGTGCTTTCAAGCGATACCTTCTATTCCGACGACCCCGATTCCTCCATGAGATTTGCAGCAATGAACGTACTGTGCGTGGAGATGGAGTGCGCCGCTCTTTACATGAACGCCGCAAAGGCGGGCAAGCGCGCCCTCGGTATTCTCACTATCAGCGACGAGATATTTACGGGCGTGGCTACCACTGCCGAGGAAAGACAGACATCCTTTACCCAGATGATGGAGACTGCGCTCAATACCGCAATTAGAATTTAAGACAGAGAAGCCGTTAGCATTTTTTGTGTTTAACGGCCTTCTCTTTTTGATTGTTGAAATTAGACAAATCACGTCGAAAAAAATCGTCATAATATTCCGCAAATAGCCATTGAAAAAATGTGTCTAAAATGTTAAGATATTGTTATATTATCGTGAACAGGGGGTCCGACAATGAACGTTATTGAGGAAGCAATTCGCAATAATTGCAAGGTCCTGCCCGGTGAAGTCCTGAAGATCGACCATTTTCTTAATCATATGATCGACGTTTCGCTTCTCAGCAAGGGCTGTGATGAGTTTTATAAGGCCTTTGCCGATAAAGGCGTAACTAAGATTCTTACGGTCGAATCCTCGGGTATAGGTGTGGCTTGTCTTGCGGCCGTTCAGTTTGGTTGTCCCGTTCTTTACGCAAAAAAGCTCTTCGGAAAGAACAGCGACGACGAGCTTTATTCCGCCTCCTGCTATTCCTACACCAAAGGTGTTGAATACAACATCTCCGTTGCCGCAAAGTATCTCACTTCTGACGACAGAGTGCTTATTATTGACGATTTTCTTGCTGGCGGAAATGCTTTGAAGGCGCTTATCGCTCTGTGTAATAAGGCTGACGCTACCGTTGTCGGATGCGGCACGGTGGTTGAAAAGGCGTATCAGGGCGGTGGCGATTCCGTTCGCGCAATGGGCATCCCCGTCGTTTCACTTGCAAAGATCGCATCTATGTCTCCCGAGGAGGGAGTTAAGTTCTGTTAGTATTTGATAAAAGCCTCGGCTTTTTGAGAATAAACGAAATTTTTTGGAGGAATTCTCAATGAAAAAGATCCTTGCGCTTGTTCTTGCAGTGCTGATGGTCGCATCCTTCAGCACCATGTTCACGTCTTGCGGAAACGGTTCTGCCGACTTCAAGGTTGGTTTCATTTTCCTGCATGACGAGAACTCCACCTACGATCTTAACTTCATCAACGCTGTTAAGACCGCTCAGCAGAACCTTGGCCTTACCGACGATCAGGTAATCATCAAGGTTAACATCCCCGAGGGCCAGGAGTGCTACGACGCTGCTGCCGACCTCGTTGACCAGGGCTGCTCTCTCATCTTTGCTGACAGCTTCGGCCACGAGCCCTTCATGATCCAGGCTGCCAAGGCCTTCAAGGACGTTCAGTTCTGCCATGCCACCGGCACCAGAGCTCACACCGAGGGTCTTTCCAACTACCACAACGCATTTGCCTCCATCTACGAGGGCAGATATCTTGCAGGTATCGCTGCAGGCATGAAGCTCAACGAGATGATCGCTGCAGGCAAGTTCAAGGCAGAGGAAGCTAAGATCGGCTACGTAGGCGCTTACACCTACGCAGAGGTTATGTCCGGTTACACCTCCTTCTTCCTTGGCGCAAGAAGCGTTTGCCCCACCGCTACCATGGACGTTATCTTTACCGGTAGCTGGTACGACGAGGCTGCAGAGAAGGAAGCTGCTAACAACCTTATCGCAAGCGGTTGCAAGCTTATCTCCCAGCACGCTGACTCCATGGGTGCTCCCACCGCATGTGAGGCTGCAGGCGTTCCTGACGTTTCCTATAACGGAAGCACTCTTGCTGCAGGTCCCAACACCTTCATCATTTCTTCCGCTATCAACTGGGCTCCCTACATGGAGTTCATCATCAACTCTGTTAAGAACGGCACCGAGATCCCCGCTGACTGGTGCAAGGGTCTTGACGCCGGCTCCGTTGTTCTCAGCGAGATCAACGAGGCTGTAGCTGCAAAGGGCACCAAGGAGGCTATCGAGACCGCTAAGGCCGCTCTTACAAATGGCACTCTCCACGTGTTTGATATCAACACCTTCACCGTTAACGGTGCAAAGCTCACCGACGAGCATCTCGCAGACGTTGATACCGATGAAAATTACACTCCCGATACCAAGGTCGTTTACGACGGATATTTCCACGAGTCCGAGAAGCGCTCCGCTCCTTACTTCGATCTCAGAATCGACGGAATAAAGCTCGTTAACGAGAAATATTAATTTCCTTGCGGACCTGTCGGTTTTCCCGACAGGTCCGCTGACCCGTTTTTTTGTTCTTGTTTATTTTTACTCATTCCATGTCATGGAGGTGTTTATGGAAACTTTTGCTATTGAGCTGAAGGGTGTAACCAAGACCTTCGGCAGCCTTGTTGCAAACAATAACGTTGATCTTTCCGTAAAAAAAGGAGAGATACTTGCAATACTCGGCGAAAACGGAAGCGGAAAGACCACGCTGATGAACATGATCTCGGGTATTTATTATCCCGATGAGGGTCATATCTTTATCAACGGTGAGGAGGTCGTAATCAGAACTCCAAAGGATGCCTTTTCCCACGGTATTGGAATGATCCACCAGCATTTCAAGCTTGTTGACGTATTTAACACAGTAGAGAACATAGTTCTCGGACTTAATAGCGGCAAAAAGTACGACCTGTCCGAGGCAAAAAAGAATATCGTTGATATCTCCGAGAAGTACGGCTTCGTTATCGACCCCGATAAAAAGATCTATGAGATGTCCGTATCCGAAAAGCAGACCGTTGAGATAGTTAAGGTGCTTTACAGAGGTGCCGATATTCTCATTCTTGACGAGCCCACAGCCGTGCTTACTCCTCAGGAAACGGAAAAGCTTTTCGCTGTTTTGCGCCGTATGCGCGAGGACGGTAAGTCCATTATCATTATTACACACAAGATGCACGAGGTGCTTTCCATTTCCGACCGCGTTGCCGTGCTCCGTAAGGGCGAGCATATTGCAACCGTTGAAACCGCGGAGGCAAGCGAGGCATCTCTTACCGAGCTTATGGTCGGTAAGAAGGTAAAATTGAACATTGAACGCACAGAGCCGCTTAATACTTGCGTAAGGCTCAGCGTTGAAAATATATCCTGCAAGAACCGTGAGGGAATTACACTTCTCGACGACGTTTCCTTTAACGTTATGGCAGGCGAGATCTTTGGTATTGCGGGTATTTCGGGCAGCGGACAGCGCGAGCTTCTTGAGGCTATTGCAGGTCTGCAGCACATTGAGAACGGTTCTATCAATTATCTCAATCCAAAGACCGGCGAGACCTCCGATCTCCGCGACCACACTCCCATTGAGATCAGGGAGATGGGCGTTCGCCTTTCCTTCGTTCCCGAGGATCGACTCGGCATGGGACTTGTCGGTAACATGAGCATTACCGATAACATGATGCTCCGCAGTTACAGACGCGGCAAATCCGCATTTATAGACCGCAAAAAACCTCACGATCTTGCCGATAAGATAATCTCCGAGCTTGAGGTCGCAACTCCCGATGCTGAAACCCCCGTCAGAAGGCTTTCGGGCGGTAACGTACAGAAGGTACTCGTGGGACGCGAGATCTCGTCTTCTCCCGCACTTCTTATGGCTGCTTATCCCGTAAGAGGTCTTGACATCAATTCGTCTTACATGATATACAATCTTCTTAATAAGCAGAAGGAAAACGGCGTTGCCGTTATCTTTGTCGGCGAGGATCTTGACGTGCTTGTTGAGCTTTGCGACAGGATAATGGTCATAAGCTCGGGACACGTTTCCGGCATCGTTGACGCACGAAGCACAAATAAAGAGGAGCTTGGCTTACTCATGACCAAAGCAAAAGAACAGGAGGGAAGTGTAAATGAATAACGCAAAGAACGAAAAGATGCACGAGCCCTTTGTTCGTATGGTCAAGCGCGACGGCATGTCTAGAAAGAAGGCTTGGCTAATTCGCGGACTTTCCATCGTTTTTGCTTTGCTTTTCTGCTCTGTTGTAACCATACTGCTCACGGGACAGAATCCCATCAAGATCTACTCCACAATGATATCCGGTGCTATTGGAACTCCCAGAAGAGTCTGGCTGCTGCTGCAGACCATTGCAATGCTTCTTTGTATTTCTCTGGCGGTAACTCCTGCGTTTAAAATGCGCTTTTGGAACATAGGCGCCGAGGGTCAGGTGCTTATTGGCGGACTTGCAACTGCCGCGTGCATGATCCTTATCGGTGATAAGGTTCCCGCCCCCCTTCTTTATCTCTTTATGTTTCTTGCGGCTATCGCCGCAGGTGCGCTTTGGGCTCTTATTCCCGCCCTTTGCAAGGCAAAGTGGGGAACTAACGAAACCCTTTTCACACTTATGATGAACTACGTTGCAATGCAGCTTATCCGCTTCTTTATCGTTAAGTGGGAGGTGCCCAAGGGCTCCGGTACCATCGGCATTATCAATCAGGATTCACAGACAGGTTGGTTTCCGGCTATCGGCGGTAATCTTTATCTGCTTAACATAATTATCGTGTTCTTGCTTTGCATAATTATGTACGTATATCTCACTTACAGTAAGCAGGGTTATGAGATCTCCGTTGTCGGTGAGAGCGAGAATACCGCTCGCTACGTTGGAATCAACGTTAAGAAGGTTATAATCCGCACAATGATCCTCTCCGGTGCAGTTTGCGGAATCGCAGGTCTGCTTCTCGTTGGCGGAACCAACCACACTATCGCAACAACAACGGCAGACGGACGCGGATTTACAGCCATTATGGTTTCTTGGCTCGCAAAGTTTAATCCCATCGTAATGATATTCACCTCCTTCCTTCTTGTATTCCTTGAAAGAGGCTCCGGTGAGATCGCGACCGTTTTCCGCCTCAATCAAGCATTTGCCGATATTATTTCCGGTATTATTTTGTTCTTCATCATCGGTAGTGAGTTCTTTATTAATTACAAGCTCATTTTCCGTCATTCCCACAAGGAGGTAAAGTGATATGCTGGCAACGTTTATTCAGCGCGCAGTTATTCAGGGCATACCTCTTTTGTTTGGCTCCACGGGCGAGATAATTACCGAAAAATCCGGCAATCTTAATCTCGGTATTCCCGGCATAATGTACGTTGGCGGTATCAGCGGCGTTATCGGCTCCTTCCTTTACGAGCAGCACATGGGCATCGGCACTCCTCTTAACCCCTTCCTTGCCATTGCTATTCCGATGATATGCTCACTCGTCGGATCTGCGCTCATGGGTCTTATTTACTGCTTCCTTACCGTAACTCTCCGTGCAAATCAGAACGTAACCGGTCTTGCGCTCACCACCTTCGGTGTCGGCTTCGGTAACTTCTTTGGCGGTTCTCTTGCAAAGCTTGCAAACAGCGAGACCGCTTCCATTGCTCTCGTTCGCACAAGTAAGTTTTTCAGCAGCCCCATACCGATAACCAAAGAGGTCTCTTGGTTCACGCGTATTTTCCTTTCCTACGGTTTTCTTGCTTATCTCGCTGTTATTATCGCTATTCTGACCGCTGTTTTCTTCAAGAGAACGCGTGCAGGACTTTACCTTCGCGCCGTAGGTGAGAATCCCGCAACCGCTGATGCTGCGGGAATCAACGTAAACGCTTATAAGTACGTTGCGACGTGTGTGGGTAGTGCCGTTGCCGGTCTTGGCGGCCTGTATTACGTAATGGACTATATCAGCGGTGTTTGGTCAAACGACGGGTTCGGCGACCGCGGATGGCTTGCCATTGCTCTCGTAATCTTTGCAGTTTGGAAGCCCGATCTCAGTATCCTCGGTTCTATCCTTTTCGGCGGACTTTATATTCTTTATCTTAATATTCCGGGACTCAGCCGTAGCTCTCAGGAGCTTTTCAAGATGCTTCCTTATCTTGTTACCATTCTTGTACTTATCATCACCAGTGCGCGCAAAAAGCGTGAGAGTCAGCCTCCTGCAAGTCTCGGTCTCTCATATTTCAGAGAAGAACGATAATTTCGCAAATCCGCGGGCAAATGCCTGCGGATTTGTTCTTTATTACAAGTTTTGCGTTTGCCAATTGCGGCGCAAGGTATAAAAATCACATTATGTTAAGATTTTGTCGATGTTTTTGGGCAAAAAATGCAATATTCTCGATCCGAAACTTCATTTTTTGACAAATTATGTATTGACAGAGTGAATATATTGATATATAATTAAAGGGTAAAAAATCAAATTCAATTTTACGAGGTATATAAAATGAGCTACGCAAGCGAAGTCATTGCCGCAACAGAAAAAAAGTTCCCTGATCAGCCTGAATTTCTGCAGACTGTCAAGGAGGTTATCGAATCTCTTGAGCCTGTAATCGCAAAGAATGAGGAGAAGTACAGAAGAGAAGCACTTCTTGAAAGACTTGTAGAGCCCGAGCGTCAGGTTATCTTCCGCGTTCCGTGGGTAGACGACAAGGGTCAGATCCGTGTAAACACCGGTTATCGCGTTCAGTTCAACAGCGCCATCGGTCCTTACAAGGGCGGTCTTCGTTTCCACCCCTCCGTTAACCTCAGCATTATCAAGTTCCTTGGCTTTGAGCAGACCTTCAAGAACTCTCTTACCAGCCTTCCTATGGGCGGCGGCAAGGGCGGCTCCGACTTTGACCCCAACGGCAAATCTGACCGTGAGGTCATGGCGTTCTGCCAGAGCTTCATGACTGAGCTCCAGAAGCATATCGGTCCCAATACCGACGTTCCCGCAGGTGATATCGGTGTCGGTGCTCGTGAGATCGGCTATCTTTTCGGGCAGTATAAGCGTCTTCGCGACGAGTTTACCGGCGTTCTTACCGGTAAGGGAATTCCTTACGGCGGTTCTCTCATTCGTCCCGAGGCTACCGGTTATGGCGCAGTTTACTATGCAGTTGAGATGCTTAAGTATTTCGGCGATGATATCAAGGGTAAGACCTTTGCGGTTTCCGGCTTCGGTAACGTTGCTTGGGGTACTGTAAAGAAGGTAAACGAGCTTGGCGGTAAGGTAGTAACCCTTTCCGGTCCCGACGGTTACATATATGATCCCGACGGAATCAGCACTGATGAGAAGATCGATTATCTCCTTGAGATGCGCGCAAGCTGCCGCAACCGCGTTCAGGACTACGCTGACAAGTTCGGCGTTCAGTTCTTCGCGGGTGAGAAGCCTTGGGGCGTTAAGGTCGATATCGTTATGCCTTGCGCTACCCAGAATGAGGTTGGCATGGCAGAGGCAGAGAAGATCGTTGCAAACGGCGTTAAGTACTACGTTGAGGTTTCCAATATGCCTACAACCAACGAGGCAGTTGCTTACCTGAAGGCGAACGGCGTTATCGTTGCTCCTTCCAAGGCGGTTAATGCGGGTGGCGTTTCCGTTTCCGGTCTCGAGATGTCTCAGAACTCCATGCGTTACTCCTGGAGCGCAGAGGAGGTAGATGCAAAGCTGCAGACCATTATGAAGAACATCTTCGAAAATTCCATCAAGGCTGCTAACGAATACGGCCTTGGTGATGACCTTGTTGCCGGTGCTAATATCGCAGGCTTCATTAAGGTTGCAGATGCAATGCTCGCTCAGGGCGCTTGCTAATAGTATTTTTTACAGGGCTGTTTTTACAGCCCTGTTTGTTTTTATTGACAATGTTTTAATTATATAGTAGAATTTAAAAAAATACTCGGAGGCACTTATGAGCACTATCTATTGTGGAAAAATTATAACTATGGCGGACGAAGGCTATGCTGAAGCGCTCGTTGTTGAAAACGGACTTATAGCTGACGTTGGGGCTGCCGATGAAATAAAGACAAAATATCCGAATTCCGAGATCGTTGCACTTGACGGTGTGCTGATGCCTTCCTTTATCGACGCGCACAGCCATTTTACGACAACTGCGGTACATGCTTCGCAGGCAGAAGTCTGGGATATTGATACACCGGAGGGCATCAGAGATAAGATCAGGGAGTATATCGCTGAAAAAAATATTCAAAAGGGCGAGTGGATAATCGTCAATGGCTACGACCACACTATCTTGCCCGGATACGTTAATCCTCCCCTTGAATTTATCGACACCATCTGTCCCGATAATCCTCTTGCATTGCGCCATAAAAGCGGGCACATGGCGGTTTATAATTCGCTTGCATTGTCTATTGCGGGCGTAACGGCAGAAACAGCCGCAGAGGATCCGGAAAATATCGAGCTTAAGGACGGTAAGCTGACCGGCTGCTTAAAGGAAGGCGCGGCAGGGAGAGTCGGAAAGTTCATTCCTCCTGCAACTCTCGAGCTGATATATTCCGGTTATAAGGATACGGCAAAGCTTTACGCCTCCTACGGTATTACCACCGTTCAGGAGGGAAATATTGGTGCTCGCAATCTGGAGCTTTATAAGATGCTCGATAAGGACGGTGGCGTGGACCTTGATATTGTTGCATACATCGGCGGTGCTGTCAATTTCAAAAAGCTCAATGATGCCTTTGATGGAACGTGTCCCGAGTCCAAGGTAAGGATCGGCGGAATAAAGATGCTTCTTGACGGTTCGCCCCAGCTTCGCACCGCTTGGCTGCGCGAGCCTTACGTTGGCAGTAACGATTGCTACAAGCCTTCAAGGACCGATGAATTCGTTTGTAATTCCTTCCGCATTGCCGCAGAGAACAAAACGCAGATCCTTGTACATTGCAACGGCGATGCCGCAATAGAGCAGTTTTTGCGCTGCCTTGAGATCGCGGAGCAGGATCATCCTGAATTGAAGGAGCTTAAGCCCGTTATCGTCCACGCACAGCTTATGGGCAGAGATCAGCTTGATCGCTCAAAGAGTTTGGGGGCAATTCCTTCCTTCTTTGTTGCCCATTGTTATCATTGGGGCGATACACATCTCCGTAACTTCGGTCCCGAGAGAGGCAATTACATTAGCCCCGTTGGCAGTGCGATAAGAAAGGGGCTTACTTACACCTTCCATCAGGATTGCCCCGTAATTATGCCCAATATGCTTGAAACCGTTTGGTGTGCCGTAAACAGAATAACAAGAGAAGGAGTGCAGCTTGCCGAAGACGAGCGTATTTCCGTTTACGATGCCTTTAAGGGAATTACGATCAATGCGGCGTATCAATACTCCGAGGATAATATCAAGGGCACTCTTGAAAAAGGGAAGTACGCCGATATGGTACTGCTTGATGCCGATCCATTTGAAATCGATCCCATGCGCCTTCGTGATATTAAGATACTCAAAACCTTCAAGAACGGAAAATGCATATTTGAGCTTGATAAATAAGACAAAAATCGAAATTTGTCCGTTTTTGTATAATTGTTCTTTGGAGCTGTGGATTAATTTCCACAGCTCCTATTTTTTCTTGTTGAGTATTTTGTCAATATCGTTGACTTTATTTAGAAAATGTTGTAGAATAATATCGTATTTAAATAGAAAGAGAGTTTTCGGCCGTGAACAGAAAGTACCGACTTTCCACCGCGCTGGACGTTGATGATCTTCTCATGGAGTGCGTTCCGTACGCTATCCGACTTGCCAACGATAAATATAAATTTGATCCGCCTCTCACCATCAGGGAGGTAGACAGATGGGGCAAGCTCGGTACCCGTGCGGACGTTATTTTTGACTTTTTTAACGATCCGGAATTTTATAAAAATCAACCCGTTATCGAGGGGGCAAAGGAGTTCGTGCATCGTCTTTGCCAGATGACCGAGGTGTTCGTTTCCACCTCTGTTTACCCCCAGTTCATGAGCTTGCGTGCAATGCGTATAATGGAGGAATTTCCCGAGATCCCCTCCGACCATATCTATATGGGCTCTCGCAAGGATAAAATTGACGTTGATATACTTTTTGACGACGGGCTCCACAATATTTTCGGCTCAAATGCCGCTTATCCCATCCTTATGCGCCGCCCTTGGAATACGGAAGCAACCGGCGTTCTTGCTGTCAATAATTATGATGAGTTTTTAAAGCTTGTTGAGGTCATTGCCGACAGCTACAGCGTGCGTCCCGAGCGGCTGGATCTTGACACGCCCGGCATCATCGTTCTTGTCGGACCTACGGGCAGTAATAAGAACGAGATCACGGAGAAACTTGTTGAAAGATGCGATTCCGTTGAACGGCTTGTAAGCTATACCACAGCAAAGCAGACACACGAAAACGATCGTTTCCATCACGTTGGCGTTCGCGAGTTCCACAAGATGTGTGATAACGGCGAAATGTTCGAGATAACGAATTACGCAAATCATTATTATGGCTCTCGGAAATCCGACGTGGAAGATATTCTTAAAAGGGGCAAGCACGTTATCACCGTAATGGATATTTGCGGTGCTATGGCAATGAAGACCAATTTCCCGAACGTTATAACCGTTTACGTCGGTAAGGATAAAAAATCCCTAGTTTCCGCGGTTATCGAAAGAAAGGGAAGTACCGACGAGAAGGTCAAGCGTATCCTTGCAATTGAAAATGAGAAGCGTAATGAGGAGATCTGCGATTTCTCTGTAAAGGACGTAAGCGTTGATGAGGCCGTCGATAAGCTCCTTAGATTTATTTCTCCGGATTGCTGATCGTAATTTTAGTTTTTCTGTCGAAATGTGAATAAATTGTTTCAAAACTGTGGATTTTTGTTAAAACTTATGTTATAATTAATCGGTTTGATATGAACGAAGGGAGTTGGCGTTATGATTTTTCGTAAGGCTGGGATAGTTAAGCGCATTGCCGCCGGATTTCTTGATGCCATTATGCTCTGTGTTTTGTGCGCGGGCATCGCCTTTCTTCTTTCTTCTGCTTTTGGCTATGATTCGCACGTCGATAGCCTTAATGCTGCTTATGACACGTACGAGGACCGCTTCGGTGTGTCCTTTGATATCACCGAGGAGGAATATAACACCTTTACAGACGAGGAAAAGCAGAAGTATTCCGACGCTTCCGAAGCGATGAATTCCGATGCCGACCTTCAAAAGACCTACGGAATGGTCATTAATCTCTCTTTGATGATAATAACCATCTCGCTGCTCGTTTCTTTTCTTACGCTTGAGATATTCGTTCCCATGCTTTTCGGCAACGGGCAGACGCTCGGTAAAAAAGCGTTTTCTTTATGCTTGGTCCGCGTTGATTGCGTTCGTATAACGGGCTTCCAGCTTTTTGTACGATCCCTTCTCGGAAAATTCGCCATTGAAACCATGGTGCCCGTATATCTGGTCATTCTTCTTGTTTTCGGTTCTCTTGGGATCATCGGCAGCGGAGCTATGCTCATCCTTGCTGTAGTTCAGCTTTGTATCATGCTTTTCACCGCAAATAATTCTCTTATTCACGACCTTATTGCAGGAACTGCCGTTGCGGATATGTCCTTACAGAAGATTTTCAACAGCTCCGAGGAGCTTTTGGAATATAAAAACAAGCTGCACGCCGAGCGTGTTGCCAACTCTGTTTATTAATTACCGTAAAGGAAAGGGTTAATATGAAAGTTGTACTTCAAAATCTGACCAAGGTATTTCCCAGCCGAGACAAAAAGTCTGGTGCCGACGTTGTTGCCGTCAGTGATTTCACTCTTGAAATTCCGGACGGAAAGCTTATCGGACTTCTCGGACCTTCCGGCTGCGGAAAGAGCACTACGCTTTATATGATAAGCGGACTGCAGAAGCCCACGGGCGGTAAGATCTTCTTCGGTGACGATGACGTTACCGAGCTTTCCACCGAAAACCGCGGCATTGGTCTTGTTTTCCAGAACTATGCTCTTTACCCCCACATGACAGTTCTTCAGAACATTCTTTTCCCTCTGCAGAATCTTAAGGGTGCGGACAAGCTCTCCAAGGACGAGATGCTTAAGCGCGCTCACGAGGCTGCACAGCTCGTTCAGATCGACGAGCTTATGGAGCGTAAGCCCAGCGAGCTTTCCGGCGGTCAGCAGCAGCGCGTTGCTATCGCCCGTGCTCTTGTAAAAATGCCTCGCGTTCTTCTCCTTGACGAGCCTCTCAGTAACCTTGACGCCCGTCTTCGTCTTCAGACCCGTGAGGAGATCAGACGCATCCAGAAGGAAACGAAGATCACGACCGTATTCGTAACTCACGACCAGGAGGAGGCAATGAGCATCTCCGACATGATCGTCGTTATGAAGCTCGGTGTTGTTCAGCAGACAGGTAAGCCTCAGGAGGTTTACGACGATCCCGTTAACCTCTTTGTCGCCAAGTTCCTCGGAACTCCTCCCATAAACGTGCTTGAAGGACGCGTTGAAGGCGGCAAGGTATATATCGGCGACGAGGCTGTTCTTGAGATAAGCGGCGTTGAGGATAAGGAAGTATATATCGGAATACGCCCCGAGGGCTTTGAGCTTGACGATAACGGTCCTCTCACCTGCGAGCTTGTCAACGTTGAGGTTATGGGTCGCGACGTAAGTGTTGTTTCCAAGCATCCTGCTTCTCTCAATCCCTCCATTCGCTCCATTATTGATGCAGACAACAAGGTGGATCTTGGCGCAGGTGTTGTTAAGTATCGCGTTAAGCCCCACAAGTTCTTCCTCTTTGACAAGACTACAGAGGAAAGGATCCGCTACGAGGTGAAGTAATATGGTAGACAGTAAACAGCAATGGAAGGCATGGCTGTATCTGCTTCCCGCCATAGTTTTACTGCTCGTATTTACCGTTTGGCCCATTATCAATACGGTCAGAATGGCATTTATGGAAGGATATAACGGCCTTGCCATCGTTGGCGGTGCCACCTTTAAATTCGGTATCGGAAACTTCGCAAAGGTTATAAGCTTCACGTCCTTTAAGACCAGTCTTTATAACACCATGCTCCTTTGCGTGCTTACGGTTCCGCTTTCCACTTTCCTTGCACTTCTTATTGCGGTCGCGCTCAATTCCATCAAGCCCCTTAAGAAGACCCTCCAGACTATCTTCTTTCTGCCCTACGTTACCAATTCCATTGCAATAGGAATGGTTTTTGCAGCCATGTTCAATATCGTCGGAAACATGGGTACCGACGGTCACGATATTATCATCACCGCCGGAATTATCAATAACTGCATCGAGTTCTTCGGCGGTGAGCCTATCAACTGGATCAATGCAGGTTCAAGCTATTGGGCAAACATCACCGTAATGGTAGTTTACATTGTTTGGAACGCTCTGCCCTTCAAGATCCTCGTTCTTCTCGGCGGTCTGCAGAGTGTGAACAAGCAGTATTACGATGCTGCAAAGGTCGACGGAAC
>JAFSCG010000025.1 GCA_017436885.1 Clostridia bacterium
CAGAGCTTATCGACGTTTGTGCAGGAGTTGAAGCGGATCTTGCAGAGCTTGAGGAGGAGGAAAAGCAGGAGTTCCTCGACGAGCTTGGAATTACCCAGAGCGGACTTGACAAGCTTATAATTGCAAGCTACCGACTGCTCGGTCTTATCAGCTTCCTTACCGCGGGCCCCACCGAGGTACGTGCATGGACCATACGCAAGGGAACGAAGGCGCCCCAGGCAGCAGGAAAGATACACTCCGATTTCGAGCGCGGATTTATCCGTGCGGAGACCGTTGCGTTTGAGGATCTTGCCCGTGAGGGCAGCATTGCCGCCGCAAAGGAAAAGGGGCTCTACCGAAGCGAGGGCAAGGAATACGTGGTTGCCGACGGCGACGTTATTCTCTTCCGCTTTAACGTTTAATTCTACCGAAAATACTTATATCACGCCGAGAGCGTCTACTCTCGGCGTGATTCTTTGTTTTTTGCAAACATACTTTGCTTTTTTGTAAAAACAGCTTGCAAAAGCGTATTGACCGCAAGCTTATAAAATTGTATCATTTAGATGTAGCAATACACTCACGACATTTTATTTGGAGGTAACAAAATGCTTAAGAAGATCCTTAGCATTGCACTTGCATGCCTTATGCTTTGCGCAATGCCCCTTACCGTCAGCGCCGCTGACACCGAGTTCGTTGTATACGAAAACGATTTTTCCGATCCCGCTACTCTTGCAGAGTTCAAGCAGTTCCGCGCAAAGTGGGAGATCAAGGATGGCAAGCTGTGGGTTGCCGCTCCCGCCGATGACATCACTGATCCCGACACCTTTGCTTTCCTTATCCTCAACAAGGACGTAACCTGGAAGAACTACATGGTTGAGGCTGATATCGAAAACGTACAGACCTCCACCGGTATCGTTTGCCACGTTAACAACTCTCTTGCAGACGCTTCCACCGCCAACAGCTTTGCGGGCTACCTTGGCTTCCTTTCCAACGACGCAACCAAGGGTGCAATGGGAAGATCCAACCCCTCTGACCACACCGCATGGGGCGGAAACTACAGCTCTTCCGTATTCTCCGCAGGCACTGCTCCCGGATCCAGCGTTCACATGGAGATCCTTGTAACTCCCGACACCTTTACCCTTACCATCTACGACCTCGAGACCAGCACCGAGCTTTACACCTACACCGAGATCACCAACGAGTGGCCCGAGGGTACCGTAGGCTTCCGCGCTCGTCTTAACAACACCGGCGCAGGCACCACCTCTCTCAACACCGTTTCCTTCGATAATCTGAAGGTTACCCTTCTCGGTGAAGAGGCTGACGCCGCCAAGGCCGCCGCTTCCGCTCCTGTTGTTACTACCGAGGCTCCCGTTGTTACCACCGAGGCCCCTGTAGTTACCACCGCAGCTCCCGTCGTTACCACCGAGGCTCCCGCACAGGCTGAGCCCACTCCTCCCACCGGCGATGCTTCCGTTATGGCAGTATTTGCCGCAGCAGCAGCTATCTGCCTTGCAGCAGTTGTTGTTATCAAGAAGAGAGAGAACTGAATTGACTAAAAAGCCGTTGCTTATGCGTTGGGTGATAAAGGACAATTTATAACCTGACTGTAGCGATAGCTGTACTACATGAAATATTTTACCGCCGAGAACGACCGAACGGTTGCTCTCGGCGGTAATTTATTATTTGGAATTAGATATAAATATATGCTCCCACTACTTTGCCGGTGTGTTCATCATTTTTTATCCAACCGTCATTTATTGCTTGCATAAATACAATACCTCTCGATATTGTGCTATTGGTACATGCAAAATAGCACATTCTCCCATTATCTTTGAACAAGGGCGGCAGAGACTCGGCAGTAAGATTAAAAGCAAATTCATTTGCTTCCGATACAATTCGTTTGATTTCTTCAACGATTTGCGTGATCGATGCTCTTTCCTCGTTGGTAAAACGCGTCCAACCTTTTTCTATCGTATCAGCATTAAAGACCACGATTGCCGGTTCATAGGCAGAATTGTTTTTCTTAATATATCCATACTTTAGAAGTTTGTCGAGCAAAATTTGCTCACATTCCTCCCATTTACCTTCTGCAACCATTGCCAAGGCACGTGATTCCTCATCGCAAAGGTACCAAGGAGTCTTTTCCTCAATGTTGTCGTATTTGAACTTATACTGTGAAAAGCTCATGCCCGAACCATGCAGACCAACGGCGGGAATGTTCGGAATATCAGCATTCTGATATCCAACGATATCCCATCTTCCGTTGTTGGGGCGTTTGGTATATTCGAAATCCCCTTTGTACTTTGTATGGGCAAGCGCGTCAAATGCCCTCATCAAAAGAACCCACTTTGCATCTTCGTAAGTTGTATACTCACCGTAATACTTGATACCGTGCGTCTCGCACGCCTTTGAATAATCATCTACAAGCTTTTCAAAGAGTCCTGTGAGTTTTTCAGTTATTAGACTATTGTAATTCCAAATCTTCTCTTGCACATCTTTTCCGATGATGGGAAAGGCTGTTTCATATTTGTTTTCTTTCTTAATTAAAAAGGTTTGCTCTGTCAAATATTTCAATTCATCTTCCATGTAGGGCAGCGCAACGCCGAGTTCAATAGACAACTCATCCGCAGTTGAAGGATTTCCGTAAGCCTCGAGGAAAATATTCTTGTACATTGCGTGACAAAGAATGCTCCACGGCTGACCATAATCCCCAAACGCATCACAGCTATTTGCGAACGTAATTTCTTCCGGCTTATAGCTTCTAACACCAAATTCTCTTGCCATATCCATACCTTCCTTCAATATGATTCTTGCGCGATGAAGCCTTTGCTGAACCGCGCTGATCGAAATGGAAAGCGATGCTGCAATGGTACGTACACTCTTGTTTTCTATGTAATAGGCAACGACGATATTGCGATAATCACTTTTGATGAACGCCAGCTCTCGCCGAAGCAGAGCCATTTGCTCTGCATGTATCATTTCATCAAGGACACTTTCGCTTTCGTCTTCGACCTCATAATCGCTGATATCGGAACCGGTTACCAACTCGTTTCGATTATGTTTTTCGGTTGCCCATACCGAATAACGATTGCGCGCGATCTGCCATAACCACGCCGAAAAACTTGTAGGAATCGTGCCTTTATTCAAAGCCGTGATGATCTGAAGTGCAATGTCCTGTGTCAGATCTTCAGCTTCAATATGGCTTCCTGTCTTTTTCAAGCAGAAGTAAAACAGCTTCTCCATATATTTTTCGGTCAACTCACCCGTAAGCCGATCGCGCATTTCATACGTTTCTTGCATTCTCTCGCCTCCTTTCACCCATATAGTGTGGTGTTTTTCGATTTGCTGACAAGATTATTTTGAAATACTAACAAAAAACAAAGAATGTTCTCCGTCTTTTTTCTAAAAAAGCACTGACCTAATTAAAGGCATCAATGTTGTAGGGCGGTGGCGCGCGCGTCCCTCGCGACCGCCAAAGGCGGTCATATCGCGTTTGCATAGCAAATATATCGCACGAGCAAAGCGAGTATATCGCCTTTTTACCCCCTCTCCCCCGCTCTCGCGGGAGCTCTCCCCAAGGAGAGCCCGACGAAAGCCGTTCTCTTTTGAAAGGCTCTCCCTCCGGGAGAGCTGTCAGCGTATGCTGACTGAGAGGGGAGAAAGAGCGATATGCGCAAAGCGCGCGATATAAGCGATAACGCTTGCGATATACGCCTACGGCGCGCGATATATCCGCCTACGGCGGATGCGAAGAAACCGCAACCCTTGTAGGGCGGTGCCTTGGTGCCGCCGAAAAAAAGCGATATGCGCAAAGCGCGCGATATATCCGCCTCGGCGGATATGAAAAAACGAAGAAAACCGCGCAAACGCGCGGTTTTCCCGTATTCGATATTATTTAAAGCCAAACATACGCTTCAGCACCGGCACGAAGGCCTTCGGTGCCTTGACCACAACTATTTTCATGTAATACCTCCGCTACTTTGCGGCAAACCACAAGCAGCCAACGCTGATTATAACGAGTGCCTCTATTACTACCAGCACCGTCTCGGGCAGGAAAAACGAGCACAGTATGCCTACTCCAAAGGCAAAAATGGCTATTCCCACCGTTTTTACTATCTTACCCGTTTTGTTCATATTCCCTCCCAAGCGGTACTTGATAATATTATATTCGCGCAATTTGTTTTTAGTCACAAGTTTTCAAAAAACGGAGACCTGTATGCAAGAAATTTTTATAGCCTTCGACGTGGAAACGCCAAACGCCGCAAACGACAGAATGAGCGCCATCGGCATCTCCCTTATCTGCGGCGGAAGGATAACCGACCGTTTTTACACCCTTATTGACCCAGAGACTTATTTTTCGCCCTTTAACTCGGAGCTGACGGGCATCTACCCCGAGGACGTAAAGGGTGCGCCCACCTTCCCCGAGGTGTGGCAAATGATAGAGAACGCCATGTCCCGCGGCGTGCTTGTTGCCCACAACGCCCCCTTTGACATGGGCGTGCTTGCAAAATGCCTGCGTGATTACGGCATCAAATGGAAAAGCACCGTCCCCTACCTTTGCACCTGCACGCTTTCCCGCCGCGCATACAAAAGCTTGCCGAACCACAAGCTGAACACCCTCTGCGACTGCCTTGGGATAGAGCTGGAGCACCACAACGCGGGAAGCGACGCGGAAGCCTGCGCCAAACTATTACTGTGCTGCTCCGAAATTATTGACCCCAAGACCTGCGTAAGGAATTACGATCTTATAAACCGCAAAACATTGCAAAAATAGCACTTTTTCGATTGATTTATTACAAAAATCATGGTACAATAACTTGTTTGCAATTATTTGACCGAAATTGTAAAAAGGAGAAAAACATGATCTACGCGTTGATACTGTTTGCGATCACCTACGTGCTGATGCTGACCTTCAGCAAGTACCGACCCTACATTGCACTTGCGTCGGCACTTATATTCATCGTCAGCGGCATGCTTCCCCTTGGCGAAATATTCGGAGCCATCGACTTTAACGTACTGCTGATGATAGCAGGTACCATGGGTCTTGTACAGCTGTTTATTGACAGCCGTATGCCCGCCCGCCTTGCGGATATGATAATGGCAAAGGTGCCGAACGTTCAGATAGCCGCCGTTGCTCTCTCCCTTTTTGCGGGACTTATTTCCGCATTTGTGGACAACGTTGCCACCGTGCTTATGATAGCGCCCGTTGCCCTTGAAATATGCAAAAAGCTGAAGACCAACCCCGTTCCCTTCATTATCTCCATTGCCGTTTCCTCCAATCTGCAGGGTGCGGCGACCCTCGTTGGCGACACCACCGCAATTATGCTCGGCTCTTACGCCGAAATGAGCTTCCTTGATTTCTTCTGGTACAAGGGTGCCCCCGGTATCTTCTTTGCCGTTGAGCTCGGCGCGGTGCTTTCCGCAATGATAGTTTACTTTATCTTCCGCAAGGAAAAGGACGCTATCGACAAGAACGTTAAGCTCACCGAGGTAAACGACTACGTTCCCACGGTGCTTCTCGTTGGCGTTGTGGTGCTGCTTATCGGCGCGTCCTTTATCCCCAACAAGCCCGATATTACAAACGGCCTTATCTGCTGTGTGCTGTTCGTGATAGGTCTTATTTACAGCACCGTAAAGACCAGGAGCATCAAGGCTGTGGTTACCCCCATCAAGGCGATCGACTTTGAGACCCTCGGTCTGCTGCTGGGTCTGTTCCTTATGATAGGCGGCATTTCCAACATGGGAGTCATCGACGCTGCCGCAAACCTCCTTGCAAAGCTCGGCGGCGGCAACGTGTTCGTGCTTTATACCGTTATCGTATGGGCGTCGGTGCTTATCTCCGCGTTTATTGATAACATTCCCTACGTTGCAACCATGCTCCCCGTTATCGCGGGACTTGCCACCACCCTGAACATCGACCCCACGGTGCTTTACTTCGGTCTGCTTTCCGGTGCCACCCTCGGCGGCAACTGCACCCCCATCGGTGCATCCGCAAACATTACGGGTATCGGCATTCTCCGTAAGGAGGGATATGAGGTAAAGAACGGCGACTTCTTCCGCATCGGTATTCCCTTTACCCTCGCGGCTATCATCCCCGCCTATATCTTCATCTGGATATTCTTCGGAGTTTAATTATTAAATAGTGCAACTGCCGCGGACGGGAAAACTCCCGTCCGCGGTGTTCGTTTGCGGGAGGATAATATCATCCCCTACGGCGGGAACCGCTCCCCTCGTAGGGGAGGCGTTCCGCCTCCCGCGTCCCTCTCGACCGCCA
>JAFSCG010000026.1 GCA_017436885.1 Clostridia bacterium
AAGACCGTATGCGCCCAAGGTGCTATGTACCTTGCTGCAAAGAACGGCTATCGCAGTATGCTGATGGCACCTACGGAGATACTTGCCCGTCAGCATTTTGCAGACACGGAGCCGATGATGCGCAAGCTCGGCTTCCGCACCGCCTTGCTTTGCGGCTCCATGAAGGTGCGCGAAAAGGCAGAGGTATTGCGCGGACTTGTAAGCGACGATCCCTCGGAGCGCATAGACATGGTCATAGGCACGCACGCCCTGATATCCGACGGCGTAAAATGCGACCGCCTCGGACTTATCGTTACCGACGAGCAGCATCGCTTCGGTGTTTCTCAAAGGGCGGCTCTTTCCGACAGGGGAGAGGAAACGCCACACGTGCTGGTTATGAGTGCAACGCCCATACCTCGCACCCTTTCTCTTGCGCTTTACGGCGATCTTGACGTCAGCCGTATCGACGAGATGCCTCCGGGCAGGCAGAAGGTGGACACCTTTGCGGTAAACGAAAGCTACCGCGAGAGACTCAACGGCTTTATCCGCAAAAACGTGGAGGAGGGCGGACAGGTGTACATAGTTTGCCCGTCCATAGAGGAAGCGGAGCAGGAGGACGGCGAGGACGAGGGCAAGGAGCTGGAGGGCATACTTTTTGCCGAGGAGAGCAAGCCGCCCCTCAAGGCCGCGGTGAAATACGCGGAGGAGCTTAAAAACGGTCCGTTTTCCGATATTCCCCTTGCCTTTCTGCACGGCAGGATGAAGTCTGCGGAAAAAGACGCCATCATGCTTGCCTTTGCAAGAGGCGAGATAAAGATACTTGTTTCCACCACCGTTATCGAGGTGGGCGTGAACGTGCCCAACGCTTCACTTATGATAGTTGAGAATGCCGAACGCTTCGGGCTTTCCCAGCTGCATCAGCTAAGGGGGCGCGTTGGCCGCGGTAAGAGAAAGTCCTACTGCATCCTTGTTTCCGACAGCGAGGGCGAGAATGCAAAAAAACGCCTTAATATAATGAAAAAGACCTGCGACGGATACGAGATAGCCGAAATGGATCTGTCCATGCGAGGTCCCGGCGATTTCTTTGCCGCCGCGGGAGAAAAGCTGCGTCAGCACGGGGATACGGGGCTCAGGCTTGCGGCCTCGTGGCAGGACGTTGACACCTTTGCGGAGGCGGACGAGGAAGCCCGCCTTATGAAGGAATTGGACCCCCGACTTGAAAAGCCCGAGCACGCGCGACTGCGCGAAGCGGTATTTTCAAGCGTTGATACCAACTATGCAAAGCTGAATTAGGAGGGCAAATGGCAGAGAACAGACCCCTTGCCGACAGAATGCGACCAACGTCCCTTGATATGATGGTGGGTCAAAAGCATCTTTTCGGTACAAACGGAACCCTGCGCCGCCTTATAGAGGGCGGCAGGATCGGGAACATGATCTTCTACGGTCCTCCCGGCACGGGCAAGACCACGGCGGCAAATATTATTGCCGATATGTCGGGTCTTACACTTCGCAGGCTTAATGCCACCACCGCATCTCTTTCAGACGTTAAAGAGGTAATAAACGATACCACGGGGCTTTTCGGCTCCTCGGGCGTGCTGCTTTATCTGGACGAGATACAGTACTTCAACCGCAAGCAGCAACAGGTTCTGCTGGAATATATTGAGGACGGCAGAGTGGTGCTTATTGCTTCCACGACGGATAATCCCTACTATTACGTATATAAAGCAGTGCTGTCCCGTTCCTCCGTCTTTGAATTCAAACCCGTGGATGCAGATGATATCGTTGTCGTTTTGCGCCGTGCGTGGGACACTCTAAATTCCGACAGAAGACAAGACAAAATTGCGGGAGAGGATGCGTTGCACGCCATTGCGGTGCGCGGAGGCGGCGACGTGCGTCGCTCCATCGGACTTCTGGAAAACGCATATTTTATGACAGATGCAGAGCTATCTCCCGAGATCGCAGAGGAGCTTTGCACAAACTCACTCGGTAATTACGACAGCAACGACGACGTTCACTACGATCTGCTCTCCGCATTGCAAAAGTCTATTCGCGGATCCGATCCCGACGCGGCGGTATTCTACCTTGCAAAGCTGCTGGAGGGCGGCGATCTTATATCCGCGTGCAGGCGGCTTCAGGTTATAGCAAGCGAGGATATCGGTCTTGCCTATCCTATGGCGGCGGCGATCACCCGCGCCTGCTGTGAGAGCGCAAAGGAGCTTGGACTCCCCGAGGCAAACATACCCTTAAGTCATGCGGCGATATTGCTTGCCACGGCACCGAAATCCAATTCCGCTCACATCGCGTACGCCTCTGCGGCCGCCGACGTGCATGCGGGAAAGGGACAGAATGTACCAAGGCATTTGCAAAGTCCTCTCTTTGAGGGATACAAATACCCCCACGATTACGAGCACAATTACGTTGATCAGCAGTATCTTCCCGACGAGCTTAGGCGTACCGTCTATTACCGACCCGGCGACAACAAGACGGAAAATGCCGCTAAGGCATATTGGGATAACATAAAAAAGAGGTAGGGAGACTACGTATATGAAGCACTATTTCGTTTTGAATCCCGCAGCCGGCAAGGGCAAGGAGCAACAGGGCGTCGAGGCGGCCGTTCGCTCTACCTGCGAGGAAAGAGGGCTGGAATATGAAATATATTACACCAAGGGGGTGCGTGATGCGGAAAACTTCGTTCGGCGCACGGCGCAAAACGGCGACGGCGTGCAAAAGCGTTTTTACCTTTGCGGAGG
>JAFSCG010000027.1 GCA_017436885.1 Clostridia bacterium
CAAAGGTCAAGAAGCTTTGCTTCCTCCTCCGTATACGCCTTGTTGGAGCGAAGAACGCGAAGGAAGTTTTCCGCAGTGCTCAAATTGTTCGAGGGATTGTGAAGGGTAAGGCTCTTGTTCTTGAAAAAATTGCGGTAAACGGCGTATGAATGAGCTGCGATGATGGGGAGACGGGCGATAAGCTCTACAGATTGCCTGATAATGTTATCGAGGGAGTTATCCTCGGGGTTTTCGTCATATGAATAGAGTGCAAGGGTCGAGGTGGCCATTTTGTTCATAATGTTCGGCGAGGGGGCCTTCATTATGATGTCCTCGGTAAAGCGGGAAGGGAGAAAACGACAAGCATCCATTACGTTGTCAAACTGCTCCAGCTGTTCGGCTGTCGGAAGCTTACCGAAGAGAAGCAGGTATACCGTTTCCTCAAATCCAAAGCGGCTCTCGTCCATAAAAGCGGTAACAAGATCTTCGATGTTGTATCCGCAGTAATAAAGCTCGCCCTTGGCGGGTATGCGCTCACCTTCGCTTATGATATATCCGTGTACGTTACCCTTGCGTGTAACGCCGGCAATAACGCCGGTTCCGTCGGCCTCGCGCAGACCACGCTTGATATAGGCCTTGTTGGAGGCAGAGGCGGGAATTGCATAATGCTCTCTGCTTTCGTTTATAAGCTTGGACAGAGATTCGCGTGCGCGATTCTCCTGCTCCGTGTTACTGTTCATATAATTCACAAAAATAGACCTCCGCTGTGTATAAATGCTATTCCTATAAGTATAATAGCATAATTCTAACACAAGCGGAGGCGAAATGCAAGATTAATTTGTCAAAAATTCAAAAAAAGCCAAAAAACTGTTGAATTAACCAAGATATGATGACATTATGCTCAATAATTCGGCGCGACTTGCGAGAGAGCCGAGAGCAATCAGCCGTTTGACACGGTATTTTACGGTGCTCTCGGATGCGTGGAGCATTTCGGCAATGTCTGCGTTCTTCATTCCCGCGTTTATTCCGCGCATTATCTCAATGTCCAGCGCGTCGCATTCGGAAAGGATCTTTTCCGCAAGCATCATGTCTGTCAGCGGCAGGTCGGAGAAAAGGTCGAATTTATCTCTCGTTCCGCCCTTTGGAGGCAGAGGCATACAGTTGAAGGGGGTATTTGCGGTGCTTTCCCTGATGTCAAGCTCGCAGTTCATCTTTACGGTAATATAGGAAAGTGAAGGATCCTTGCAGATCTTGCAGTATATATCAACGGCGGCAGTACCCGCCTTTACGCAGTCAAGGGTCGCAACGGTCAGCTTGGAGTTAACGTTGCGTCGGTAGGTTATATCACCAAAGCCGGCAACGAATATATCCTGCGGCACCTTGATGCCCGCGTTTTCAAGGGTCTGCATCAGCATTAGCGCCGCAACGTCGTTTGCGCTGATTACCGCATCGTAGTTGCACGCCAAGGGCACAAGGCTTTCGCATACGTTTTTGGTTTGACCGCGGAAGTAGAAAATGTCGTTGTAGGTAAACCTGCTGTCGTAGCGCAGGAAGGATTTCATTTTCAGCAGGTCTGCGGGGCTGTCGTTATTAATGGCGAAAAGAGCAACGCGCTTTCTTTCGTTTGCATAAAAATAGTCAAGCAGGCTTTCTGTGGCGCGCTCGTAATCCGCAACGGCAAAGCCCGAGGCTATCAGTCCGTTTTGATTTGCGCATCCGACGAGAATGGGCTTTTTGCCCTTGCTGCGGAGCATTTTGGATACCGTTACCGTCCAATCGAAGGACGAGCCGATCGCAAGCACGGCAACCGCATCGTTGTGAGATTGGGGAAGGGTAAGCCCGTCGCTTTCGGCGCTTACGGTCTCCATTCCTCTGCTTTTTGCTTCGCTTGTTATTCCGCGCAAAAAAAGGGAGGTCCAATGGGTGTTTGCGTTGCCGGTCTGTATCAAAATGTAAGCTTTCATCGTCTGCCCTCCTTTGTAATCTATTATTATACCATCAGAAAAAATGCAAGTCAAGACAAAAACGCGAAAAAATATCATACTATTATTTGCCTTGAAATGTTGCGGATCACATGATAAAATGATAATGTTAAAAAATATTTTTTCATCAAGGAGTAGTTATGAGCAAGAAAGCATCTGTTAAGTTTGAAAAGCTTACAATTCCTACTTACCAGCCCGGCGCACCTGAAAGCCTTCCTATGTTCTTTGAGAAGAAGCCCTATCAGGGTGCAAGCGGAAGACTTTATCCCATCCCCTTCACTACCAAGATAAGCGACGAGAAGAAGGACGTGGCATACGATGCGGCGATCCTTGAAAACGAGTACATTTATCTTGAGGTGCTTCCCGAGATCGGCGGTAAGATCCAGCGCGCTCTGGACAAGACCACCGGCTACGACTTCGTATATCACAACAAGGTGATCAAGCCCGCCATGGTTGGCGTTGCAGGTCCTTGGGTATCCGGCGGTATCGAGTTCAACTGGCCCCAGCACCACCGTCCTACCACCTACATGCCTCTCGAGGCAAAGATCGAGGAGAACGAAAAGGGCGAGAAGACCGTTTGGGTCGGCGAGGTAGATCCCCTTTACAGAATGAAGGGCATGGCCGGTATCACCATCGTTCCCGGCAGATCCTACTTCCGCGCAAAGGTTCAGCTTTACAACAGAACCCCCTACCGTCAGCCCGTTATGTGGTGGGCTAACCTTGCCGTTGAGATCAACGACGATTATCGCGTTGTATTCCCGCCGGACGTTGAGTACGTTAACGACCACGACAGACGTGCGGTTCTCGAGTGGCCTATCGCCAAGGGCGTATACCACACCGCTCGTCCCTTTGACTTCGGCGACGGCACCGATATTCACGACCTTTCCGCAGTTCGCGTTCCTTCCTCTTACCTTGTTTCCAAGGGACAGAGCGATGCGGATTACATCTCCGGCTACGACCACTCCAAGCAGTGCGGTATCGTAACCGTTGCAAACCATCACATCTCCCCCGGTAAGAAGCTTTGGCACTGGGGCAACCATCCCTTCGGTAAGAAGTGGTGCTCCAACCTTACCGACGACGGCTCCACCTACGTTGAGCTTATGACCGGTGTTTACACCGATAACCAGCCCGACTTTACCTGGCTTATGCCCTACGAGACCCGTACCTTCGATCAGTACTGGTATCCCGTACGCGACATCGGCGAGGTAAAGAACGCCACCATCGACGCCGCTATCAACGTTGAGCAGCGCGACGGCAAGATCTACGTTGGTCTTTATGCTACCGGCGACTTCAAGAACGGCAAGATCGTTCTTAAGGAAGGCAGCAAGATCCTTCTTGAGGAGACCGTTGATTGCTCTCCCGAGAAGACCTAC
>JAFSCG010000028.1 GCA_017436885.1 Clostridia bacterium
CATCGTCCTTGACCAGTACGAAAAGCTTGCGGAGCTGATGCTTGAAAAGGATGCCGAGGGCAAGCCCTTTACGTTCTACCACTACATGATCGACCTCTCCGGAGGTCCCTGCATATACAAGCGCATCAGCGGATGCGGCTCGGGCACCGAGTACATGGCAGTTACCCCTTGGGGCGATCTTTATCCCTGCCACCAGTTCGTCGGCGACGAAAAGTTCAAGCTTGGCGATATTTATAGCGGCGTAACCAACAAGGAGGTGCAAGGTCAGTTTGCCGCCTGCAACGTTTACGCTCATCCCGAGTGCCGTGATTGCTGGGCACGTCTTTACTGCTCCGGCGGCTGTGCCGCAAACGCCTACCATGCAACAGGCTCCGTTACGGGAGTTTACGAATACGGCTGCAGGCTTTTCCGTAAGCGTATGGAATGTGCCATTATGGTTGCGGTTGCAAGGGCGCTGAAGGAATGAACACTCCCATCTGTGATTTCGTGCGCGATTACGCGCAAAAAAATGTAACAAGGCTCCACATGCCGGGTCATAAGGGAGAAGACCTGCTCGGCTTTGAGGGGCTGGACATAACGGAAATAAACGGTGCCGACAGCCTTTACGAGGCAAGCGGCATAATTGCGGAAAGCGAGGCAAATGCCTCGGCGCTTTTCGGCTGTAAGACCTTTTTTAGCACCGAGGGCTCTTCCCAATGCATCAGAGCGATGATGCACCTCATCACTCTTTACGCGAGGGAGCGCGGAGAAGCACCCCGCGTTCTTGCCGTGCGCAACGTGCATAAGGCATTCCTTTACGCCGCCGCGCTGCTTGATATGGACGTTGATTGGTTGTACGGAGATGGCGACCTGCTCTCCCGTCCCATAACGGCATGCGACGTGGAAGCCGCGCTCTCTAAAGGCAAACTCAAGCCCCACGCCCTGTATATCACCAGCCCCGATTACCTTGGACAGGTGGCGGACGTTGCGGAAATTGCGGAGGTATGCCGCCGCAACGACGTACTGCTTTGCGTCGATAACGCGCATGGGGCGTACCTGCGTTTTCTGCCCATGTCCGAGCATCCCGCGGATAAGGGTGCGCATCTGTGCTGCGACAGCGCGCACAAGACCCTTCCCGTGCTTACGGGCGGTGCGTATCTGCATATTTCGGACGATGCTCCCGCGTTTTTTGCGGAAAGAGCTAAGGAAAGCCTTGCCCTTTTCGGTTCTACCAGCCCGTCGTATCTTATTTTGCAGTCCCTTGACAGGACCAATGCCTATATTGCGGACGGATATAAGGATAAGCTGGGCGAGTATTGCCTGAAGGTAATGGAAATAAAGGACAAGCTGCGGATCCACGGCTATCTCCTTTACGGAAACGAGCCATTGAAGATGACCGTTCGCGCAAAGGCGTACGGCTATCTCGGAACGGAGCTCGCACGCATTCTGCGCCAAATGGGTTATGAATGCGAGTTCTCCGACCCCGACTATCTTGTTCTGATGCTTACCCCGGAGATAGACCCATCCAAGCTTGATAAGCTGTGCGACTGTATGCGTAATATCCCGCAAAAGTCCCCGATATTTGCAAGACCGCCAAAATTAACGCAGGGAGCAAAGGCAATGAGCGTAAGAAATGCGCTTTTCTCACCCGCCGAAACGGTAGATGAAAAAGCTGCCGTTGGCAGAGTGCTGGCATCTCCTTCTGTCGGCTGTCCCCCGGCGGTGCCGATAGCTGTTTGCGGCGAAGTGCTTGACGAAAATGCCATAAAGTGCTTTGAGTATTACGGTATAGAAAAAATATCCGTGGTGAAATGATATGGTAAAACTGAGAATAGCCACAAAAGCGGACGGAGCGGCACTTGCCGCCATCTACGCCTATTACGTGGAGAATACTGCTATTACCTTCGAGTACGTTGCTCCCACCGCCGAGGAGTTCGGCGAGAGGATAGCCCACAAGCTGGAAAAGTACCCGTACGTAATAGCCGAGGAAAACGGCAGAGCAGTAGGCTACGCCTATGCGGATATGTACCGCGAGCGCGCCGCCTTTAATTGGTCCTGCGAGCTTTCCGTGTACGTGGATAAAAGCGAAACGGGCAAGGGAACAGGCAGGCGGCTTTATAACGCGCTTGTGGAGCTTTTGCGCCTTCAGGGCTTTACTTCCGTTGTCGCCGCAATAACTTATCCAAACGAAGCAAGCGTCGCCCTGCACGAAAAAATGGGTTTTTCCCACCTCGGCACGATGCATAATATCGGCTTCAAATTCGGAAGATGGCTGGACCTTATGTGGTTTGAAAAACGCATAAGCGAAGTGGGTATTCCCACACCGATAATTCCGTTTCCGGAGCTTGACAGGGGTGCTGTATCGTCGGTGCTTGACCGTTATTAATAATGCAGGCGGGAGTTTACTCCCGCCATTTTCACAAATGCGCGCATCTCTCTCGGATATTAATATTATCTTTCCTGTTGCTTTTACTGTCGAATAATGTTACAATGTATATAAATAAACTGTTTGGAGTTAACGATGGACTGTAACTGTCAGCTTTATTCCACGTATTTGCAGATACTTGAAAAAGAGCTTGCCACCGCTATGGGCTGTACCGAGCCTATTGCTGTTGCTTACTGTGCCGCAAAGGCCCGTGAAACGCTGGGAAGAATGCCCGAGCGCGTTATTGTTGAGGTTAGCGGTAATATTATAAAAAACGTTAAAAGTGTCGTTGTTCCCAATACCGACGGTCGCAGAGGTCTTGCCGCTGCCGCCGCAATAGGTATCGTGGCGGGCGATGCCTCCCGCGAGCTGGAGGTCATCTCCGAGGTTACCGACGCACAGCGCACAGAGCTTACGCGTTTTCTCGAGAATACCGAGAT
The DNA here is from genome assembly GCA_017436885.1 of Clostridia bacterium. Classification (GTDB taxonomy): domain Bacteria; phylum Bacillota; class Clostridia; order Oscillospirales; family CAG-272; genus RUG12395. Next base: position 2,845 of record JAFSCG010000028.1, read on the forward strand.
CACCGTCGTTCCCGCCAAGACCGACCTTGTGCTTGATATAAGGATATACGTTTATGCGGAAAACGACGAGGCGATAGTCCGCATCAAAAATCACCATACGGGCATTGCGCTCATTATGCGCAACGGCGAGGTCCTTTACGATGCCGAGCCTGTAAACCCCGCGGAAACGGGCAATCTGGATTACGGTGCCCTTTCCGTTGAAAGCATATACGATTTTGCTTCCACCGTTGCGATAGCGGACGTAAAAGCGCTTCTTGACCATCAGATAAAGTGCAATACCGCCATTGCCGAGGAGGGAATGAAGAACAGCTACGGCGCGAACGTCGGCAAGGTGCTTCTTTCAGCTTACGGCAACAACGTGCAGACCCGTGCCCGTGCTATGGCTGCAGCAGGCTCGGACGCACGCATGAGCGGCTGCGAAATGCCCGTTGTTATCAATTCGGGCAGCGGCAATCAGGGCATCACCGTCAGCGTTCCCGTTATCGAATACGCAAAGGAATGGAACAGCACCTCCGAGCAGCTCTACCGCGCGCTGGTACTCTCCAATCTTATCGCAATACATCTGAAAAAGGGCATGGGTCGCCTTTCCGCCTTCTGCGGTGCGGTCAGCGCCGCAACAGCCGCAGGTGCCGCTATCGCCTATTTGGGTGGCGGCGATCTTAAGGTCGTTAATCACACCCTTGTGAACTCCCTTGCCATTGCCTCGGGCATCGTGTGCGACGGAGCAAAGGCAAGCTGTGCCGCAAAAATTGCCTCATCTCTTGATGCCGCCCTTACAGGCTACTATATGTACAAAGAGGGTCAGCAGTTCTATGCAAACGACGGCATCATCTTCAAGGGCGTGGAAAACACCATTGACAGCGTCAGTGAGATGGTCCGTGACGGCATGAAGGGAACGGATGATAAAATAATCGAACTCATGACCAGATGCTGATTGCGGCAAAAATCGCCGTATACTTCAGAAAAACCCTTAAAGCACCTTGACGTACGTAAGTACGCCTGCGGTTTGCTTTGCGGGGTTTTCTTCGTCTACGACGATTTTTGCTCGCAATCGTTATTTGCAGCGAGAACGTTTGTATATTTAAATGAAACGATTTTTTCTCGCAATCATTCATTTGGAACGTTTGATACTTCAGATATCGCAACAAGGGACGACTACAGCGTACGTAAGTACGCCATCAGCCGTCCCTGTTTTGTATCTTCGTCTGAAACGATTTTTGCTCGCAATCGTTATTTGCAGCGAGAACGTTTGTATATTTAAATGAAACGATTTTTTCTGGCAATTAATTTCATTTGAAAAACGTCTGATCTTGTAGGGACCGGCGTCCTCGGCGGTCCGCAAAAATAACGTGGCAGACCTTGCTTTATCCCGCGCTGTTGAGCATAGCGAAATATCTTGCGCGGCTATAATGATTGCGGTTTCAGGATTCTTCGCTTCGCTCGAGGATGACGGAAACCGCGTTTTGCTGTTTATTCTCTTCCAACGAGATAATCAAGACTAACTCCGTAATGATCTGCAAGCTTGATCGCCGCCCAAAGGGGGATCTCCCGTTCACCGCGCTCGTAGCGCTGGTACACTGTCAACTGCATATTGAGCAAAGCTGCTATTTCTTTTTGGGTCTTGTCGTTATCCTCTCGCAGATCTCTTATCCTTCCATATGCTTTCATAGCGCACCCCGTATTATTAGTATTACCATTATTATACGAATAACACCGAATGGTGTTGACAGATAACACCGTGCGGTGTTATAATGTGGATATATTCAGTAATTCAGGGGGTGCGATATGAATATAGGAACCAATATCAAGCGGCTACGGCTGCAACGCAGAGAAACGCAACGGCAGTTGGCTGAACATTTGGGAGTGTCGTCGCAGGCGGTCTCTAAATGGGAAAACAATGCTTCCGCCCCCGATATTTCCTTGCTTTTTCCTCTTGCCAAGCATTTTGGAGTTACCATAGACGAGCTTCTTGCCGAACGTGATGGAGATAACGTGCATTTATGATAAAAGCAGGCTACATAAGCCTGCTTTTTCTCATTTCTCTGGGGGTCTTTCCCGTGTGTTTTTTGTATATCTTTCTGAAATACGCGGCGGAGCTGAAGCCCAGACCCGCGCTTATAAGCTCGATGGAGCGGTCGGTGGAGGTAAGGAGATGCGTTGCCAGCTCGCACAGCATGGACTGCTTGTATTCGTTTGGCGTTGTACCCGTGTGCTTTTTGAAAAGACGGTAGAGATAAGGCTCGCTTACGGCGCAGAATTCCGCGATCTGCGCTGCGTCGGCGTGGGGATGGGCTGCTATGTATTCCTTTGCCCGTTCAACTATCTGCTCCTCGCGGCCCGTGCGTCGCCTTTCCATTTGCGGCATCAGCTCCGCCATAACGCCGTAGAATCTGCCAAGGGTCTCGCAGCTGACCATTCTTTCGGTGGATATGGCAAGGAGCCTTTCTTTCATTTCCTCGCCGCAGGGGAGCTTTTGCAGCTCAAAGCCCAGATCGTCGTCGTGGGGGAGATGCAAAAATCCGAAGGAAAGAAAGTCGATATCCGTATCACCGTACCAGAAAGACTGGTAGCTTAACCCATACGGAATATAGAACAGCTCTCCCTCCGTTGCGCATATCGTTTTGGCCTTGCTTACGCACTCGCACCTGCCTTTTATCATATAGGCGAGAAAGTGCATGGGCGCACCGCTCCTGTTATCTCTGTGGTGAAAACGGGAAAGACGGTAATGCATAAATCTATAGTTTTTATAGAAAAACATCCTATCCATGTTATTATCCTCGGTATTTGTATAGAATTTTATGCTATTTATTATATTATACTGTATTTTATTATTCTGTCAATATGGTATACTTAAAAAGGATAAAAGAAGACTACTCAAAAAACACCAAAGGAGAACAGCATGAAAAACGTACTTGTTATGGGCGCGACAGGCGCCATGGGTACATATCTGGTGCCCGAGCTTTCCCGTCTTGGATATTGTGTTACCGCTCTTTCCCTTGATACGGAGACCCCCGAATACGAAAACGTTACTTACATTACCTGCAATGCAAAGCGCATTGACGTGCTTGAGAAGCTTTTTGCGGAAAAGCACTACCACGCTATCATCGACTTTATGATCTATTCCGAGGATCAGTTCGAGGAAAGACACAAGCTTCTTCTCGATAACACGGATCATTATTTCTTCCTTTCCTCCTATCGCGTATATGCAAACGAGGAGACCCCCATCAAGGAGACCTCTCCCCGTCTTCTGGAGGCGTCTAAGGATAAGGAATTCCTTGAAAAGCACGCAGTAGAGTACGGTCTTTACAAGGCAGTTAAGGAGGATATCCTTCGTCGCTCCGGCTATAAGAACTACACCATTCTTCGTCCCACCATGGTATACTCCACCCGCAGATACCAGCTTGTAGGTCTTGAGGCGGACGTATTCCTTTACCGTGCACAGCGCGGACAGACCGTTGTCCTCCCCGAGATCGCAATGGATCTTCACGCCTGCATGACCTGGTCCGGCGACGTTGCAAAGCTTATCACCCGTCTTATGTTCAACGAGAAGGCATACTGCGAGGCATTTACCGTCGGCAGCGGCGAGAGCTTCACATGGCGCGACGTTGCAGAGACATATAAGCGCATCGTTGGTCTTGATTACATAGTCGTTCCCACCGAGGACTACCTTAAGATCACCGGCGAGAAGGAGTACTACAAGCACATATACGACCGCTTCTTTGACCGTGCTATCGACAACACCAAGATCCTCGAGGCTACCGGCCTCAAGCGCGAGGACTTCCTCCCTCTGGAGAAGGGACTCGAGCTGGAGCTTGCAAAGGTTCGCGACTATAATTGGCGCAACTCCCCCGCAAATGCTCTCATGGACGAGTATCTTGCAAATCGCAATAAGTAATTAAATATTACTGTGTTTTTAACGCAGAGTTGGCACAAATATTTCGGCAGAGGATTGCTTCCTCTGCCGATTTGTGTTATTATGGGACAAAATGAAAGCCTCTTTCAAAGGGCGAGCCTTGTGGTGGGTAAGCCGAGATCGCTTTGCATGAGGTATAAGCAAAATAAGGCGAGACGACAATAATAAAAGAGAATGGACGGATAACGTTTATGTGTATGATCTGCGATAGGATAAATATGATCAAAAATGGAACCAATCCTTGGTTTGTAAAGGAGCTGGAAACGGGATATGTTGTAATTGGTGATAATCAACACTTCAAGGGTTATACACTGTTCCTATGCAAAGAACATAAAACCGAACTGTTTCAATTAGACTATTCTGCCAAAATGAAATTCTTGGAAGAGATGTCTGTTGTTGCTGAGGCTGTAGCAAAAGCCTTTAATGCCGAAAAAATGAATTATGAGCTGTTGGGGAATGGAGATACCCATCTGCATTGGCATCTTTTTCCTCGAGTAAGTGGCGATCTGGAAAGCTACGGCAACAACGGAAGGGGTCCTGTGTGGTGGTATCCGATGGATAAAATGTACAGTCCCGATAATCGCCCGAAAGAGGAAGAATTGCAAGCCATGAAAGCGCGATTGGAAAAAGAGTTGAATCAACTTTTGGAAATGTAAAGCAAAACGCCGACAGCTTGTCTCTGTATTCTTAGCGGAGGATTAGCAGTCACAAAACTTCGTCAGAGAACTTGTTTTCTCTGCCGATTTGTGTTATAATGGTGCTAACAAAAGCCTCCCTTTACGCAAGAGAGCCTTAGGATGCGCACAACTTTAGGGGTATGGGCTTTGCCCTATGCCTTTGTAATACAAAGGCGAAACTGGCGATAAAACGGAATGACAAATTTTCATTTAGCAAATAGTTGAATTAATCAAAAATTACAATATATGAAGGAATTAAAATGAATAAAATTCAAAAAAGAGATTTATTGGGATTTTTTGTTTTTTTGCTGATTTTAGTTGCTATTTTTTGTATATCTGTTTTTGTATATCCAATGTGTTTGACAAGTGAAGGCTATTCGGGTGAACATGTCACCCCAAGCCTGAAAGAAATAATAAAATCTATGTTGTTCTTTATTCCAATTATATTATCTTTTTTTGCTGCAATATATCTCTATTATTTTGCTTTAAAATTCAAGAGATTTAATAAGTTGGTTTTTCCGTGTATTGTTGTTGATGCTACGGTTTTAGTATTTTTGGGTGGTATCGCATTATGCGGTGGAGCTTTTTTGTGGTTAATGTTTTTAATAATTCCCGCTTCTTTTGTCTTGTTCATTTTAGGAATTATTTTTGGTTGGAAACTTGATAACAAATCCAAAAAGACATAAAAAATTCAACAGATTTCAGTTTATCGAATATATAAAGATCCCCGACAGACGTTTTAAAAATCTGTCGGGGTTATCTCTTTGTTTTCTGAGGATCAAATATCGCTTATCCGTAGGGGCGTTCTTTGAACGCCCGCGGACGAACACAGTTCGCCCCTACCGTGTATTGGTAAAAATATTTTGAAATTTTCCGCTAATTTTGCACACCTTTGTCGGCGTTTATTTTTTATTTCAGCTTGATATTATACTCATATATCCGATAGCTCCACAGGCTTTGGTTGCCAGTTACGGAAACGGTGTAATAAACGGTGATAATGCCGTTATCAAGCAAATGTCCGTATTCGTCGCGGGCGATACCTACGTTGTGGTTTCGTTCCGCGCCTGTTTTGCTCTTTCCCGCAACAAGCAGATTACGCCACAAGCCCGAGCGCAGATTTGCGGCGCTCATGTAGTTAACGCGAAAACTGCCCGCAATGTAATTCGGCTCACTTGTGGGATTGGGGTGACAGTCGGACGCGGCGTAAAAGCGATTTTTCTCGCTGTCGTAAACGATATCCGCGTTGTTCATAAAGTCGCCGTGTCCGTTTAGATTCGTAAGACCGTTTACGGAAAGGGCGATCTCGCTTCCGAGTATAGGGGCATCAAGGTTGGAAAGATCGCATTCCCGTACCACCGTGCGGGTGCCGTTTTTATCCCCTCGGGTGTAAAACAGCCACACCTTGCCGCCCTTATCCATGCTAACGAGGCTTGCCTGACCAACACCCCATTGAAATACGGATACGGCGGGATCAAGCTTGAAATCAACAAGGGGCTTGTCGCCTATCTTTACAAACGGCCCCATGGGAGAATTTGCTACCGCAAGACCGATCTTGTTTTCCTGATTATCGTAGGAGGTACAGCCGAGATATGCCATTAGATAGCTGTAGGTCGTGCCGTTATAGGCAAAGCTTCCCTTTATAACGCTGGGGTCGCAGGTGTGGTGCGCATCCCACGCGCCCTCGGGGGAAGGGGACAGAACGATGGCTTCCTCGCTCCAGGTGTAGCTCCCGTCGGCATTTGGAGTACCTTTTCTGCATCCAACGTAGTCTATTACCTTGTAGCTGTCCTTGTTGGTGCAGTAGTAGATATACCTTGTGCCGTCCGCTTCCGTGATGATTGTGGGGCAATAATTGTAAATGCCATCCTTGGGATTATCGAATTGCAGTACGTTGGACGGCGGGACTATCGGCTCCGTCGCGGGTGGTTCCGTCGCGGGTGGTTCCGTCGCGGGTGGTTCCGTCGCGGGTGGTTCCGTCGCGGGTGGTTCCGTCGCGGGTGGTTCCGTCGCGG
>JAFSCG010000029.1 GCA_017436885.1 Clostridia bacterium
ATCATCATTTTAAATTCTTAACATATTTTCTCCTTGGGCTATTCGTATTTGTAACGCAAACAAAATTATATGCAAAAAAAGCGACAGAGTACCTGTATAAAAAAACCTCCTGCGGTGAAAATATCAATACAACTTTCAAATCAGGAGAAAACCATGAAAAAGAAGACAGCCGCATTACTTGCAGCGGTAATTATTGCCTGTTCCTTTCCTTATGCAGTAAGTGCCGCAACCATATCCCCCGCAATAGAGGTAATTGCTTCCACCACAGAGAGCGTGAAGGCAGGACTGTATAATTGCGACGTTATATTTACGGAAAACGACTTTCTACAGAACCACGGTGTTTCGAGCATCGAGAGCGTAACCTTTACCTCGGTTCCACCCGCCGAGGACGGATGCCTGTTTATCCACGATACGGTAATTGAGGACGGCACCACCGTTAATGGAGATTTGCTCGGGTATCTGCGTTTTCGCGCCGCGTCTGCAGAGATCAGCTCCAGTGCGTTTACCTACACACTTCCCGAGGAGCTTGGAGGCACGCAGTATACCTGTAATATTGTCTTTTTAGACGGCATAAACGCGGCACCGACAGCGGCAACACCCGAGAACAACAAGCTTGAAACGTTTAAAAACGTTCCGCTCTTTTCATGCCTTACCGCTTCCGATCCCGAGGGTGATGAGCTTACCTTCAGAATAACAAAGCAGCCAAAAAACGGAACTGTTGAGCTTTTGTCCGAGAAATACGGCGATTTCAGCTACCGCCCCAACAGCAGACACACAGGTAAGGACAGCTTTTGTTACGTTGTTTGCGACAAATACGGAAACTTCAGCGCGGAACAAAAAATCACAGTCAAGACAGTAAAGAACAGATCAAAGACTGTATTTGCCGATATGTCCGACAGCAAAGCAAGCTACGCATCCGTGGTCGTTACCGATATGGGACTCATGAACGGAGTAAGGATCGGTGAAAAGACCTATTTTGAGCCCAACGGCAACGTTACTCGCGCAGAAATGCTCGCAATGCTTATGGAAGCTGCAGACGTTGACGTAACAAACGGAAGCACAGACGTATTTGCAGATAAAAGCGATATACCCGAAAGATACCAAAGCTACGTTGCTACCGCCATCAAGCTTGGCTTTATCAAGGGCAGCAACGAAAACGGCAAAACGGTGTTCCGTCCCAACGATAACGTAACAAGAGCCGAGGCGGCAATGATGGCATCGGCGATACTCGGCAACGAAAACGCAGCGGTACAGACCTTCGCTGATGCAGACAGCTGTCCCGCGTGGTGCGAAAACGCAATGAACGCCGCCGTTGTCAATGCGCTGATTTTGCCCATCAACGGCACTCTTGAACCGAATGCGGCAATGACACGCGCCGAATGTGCGATAATGCTTAACGCAATGGCAAACAAATATTAAAAAGCAGTATACACCTCCGTTATTCGGGCAATAATCCGATACGGAGGTGTAATACTATGAGCTTAAAGATCGAAAATATCAAGGCAAGGCAAATTCTTGATTCCAGAGGGAATCCCACAGTGCAGGCAGAGGTATGGTGCGGTAACGTATGCGGAACAGCATCCGTGCCCAGCGGAGCATCAACGGGAACGTACGAGGCACACGAGCTTCGGGACAAGATACCCGAGGTATACGGCGGAAAAGGCGTTGAAAAAGCAGTAAACCTGATCAATACCGAGCTTCGTGAACGTCTTTCATTCCGCAGACTTACCGATCAAAGAGAGATAGATCGATTGCTGATTGAAGCCGACGGAACCGAAAACAAATCCCGAATCGGCGCAAATGCAATACTTGCAGTATCGTTTGCGGCGGCAAAATGCGCGGCAAACGCCCTTTCCCTTCCGCTGTACAGATATATCGGCGGTTGCGGCGCTCTGCAGCTTCCCGTTCCTATGTTAAACGTTATAAACGGAGGCAGGCACGCCGATAACGGGCTGGATATTCAGGAATTCATGATAATTCCGAAGCGCGAAGAATTTCCAAAAATGCTCGAGCGTTCCGTAAAGGTATATTCAAAGCTCCGCGAGCTTTTAAAGGCAGACGGAGAAAGTACTGCCGTCGGTGATGAGGGAGGATTTGCTCCTTCTTTTCCAAGCCACGAAAAAGCACTTGATTATCTTGTCAGCGCGATAGAAAAGAGCGGATTTATGGCAGGTGAGGATTTTTATATCGGGCTTGACGTTGCGGCAAATGAATTTTGCAATGAAGCAGACTACCTTATGCCCAAAAGCAAAACGCTTTATACAGCCGACGAGTTAAATAAATATTACAGTGAGCTTTTAAAAAAGTATCCGATCGTCTCAATCGAAGATCCTTTCGGCGAGAATGACTGGACGGCATGGAATAAATTCACTAAGGAAAATAAGGATATGCAGATCGTTGGCGACGATCTGTTCGTAACCAACAAGGCACGTCTTGAAAATGGTATAAACAGCGGTGCTGCCAACGCTATTCTTATAAAGCCTAATCAGATAGGAACTCTTACCGAGACCCTTGAATGCATAGAAAGGGCAAAGAAAGCAGGATATAAGATAATCGTCAGCCACAGAAGCGGCGAGACCGAGGACAGCACCATAGCCGACATTGCCGTTGCGGTATGTGCCGACATGATAAAAAGCGGCGCACCCGCCAGAAGCGAGCGCACCGCAAAATACAACAGACTTTTAAAAATATATGAGGAGATAAGATAAACGCCCTTATGGGCTTACATATTTTGGGTTCCGCCGCCGTCATGAAACATTTTTTTATACGCCGCAGGCGATACACCCGCAACAAGTCTGAATGATTTTGAAAAATGCTGTGTGCTACTGTAATTCAGTGCATTGGATACCTCGGTTATCGTCGTATCCTTTTCCATAAGCATTCTTTTTGCACTCTCAATTTTTTTAGAAATAATGTACTGATTGGGAGGAATTCCATACCTTCGCTTAAACGAATGAATAAGATAATTCTTATTGAAGCCAAACTGCACGGAGATATCGTCAAGATTGATATTAGGTATAGCAAGTCCGTCTATAAATTCCTTAACTCGTTCAGCAGCTGTTAAACCACTCTCGGATTGAGTTGTTTCCCTTACCGATGCTTTAACCTCAAGAAGCAGCTTAAATACAATAGAAGCCATTCTATCATATGAATCAAAGCGGTTTGCGATGCCCATTCCTGTGTGAAGGCCGTGGATCTCCTTGATCAGCGGTTCTGAATGGTACTTAAATATATACACGTTTTTATCCAAAGACAGACCATCTACCATCCCCTTAGAAAGCTTGCCTACAAAATTCACCCATATCTTTTTATACGGATCCTCACTATCGGCATAATAGGTTATATCGCGCAAAGAATTTAAAAACACAGTGTCCCCCGCGCTCACAGTATAGATCTGTCCATCCGTTTCTATATAACCTTTTCCACTGATAATGTACTCAAAAACATAAACTCCACCCCAAAAAATGCCCGAACGCGGCGTTCTTATGAAACAGTACTCTGGTGAAGGATAAGTTATACCGCCCTGCGTAAAATACATACCGTTCGGAGAAGACTCGGGTCTGTTAAGGAAAAAAACAATATTTTCTTTTCCGAGATTTTTAACGTGTGCCAAGCTATCACCTCCAATAGTTTAATTTTAACACACAAAGAACGCAAAGTAAACACAAACATACAATTTTGTATACAAAAATCAAAATTTGAATATTTACAAAGGTGAAATAAGGTTATATAATCAAATCAGAAAAAATAGGAGGTAATCTTATGCTTAAAAGAATTACTGCATTACTCATGCTGACTGTTATGCTTCTTTCTGCTGTTGCTTGCGCTACCGAAGGTTCGGCAGAAACGACCCCTGCAGTTACAGACGGCACAACAAATCCACCGGAAACCGCACCTACGACTACGGGAGTTTACGATACTCTAAAAAATGATATTCAGATGGACGACATGGAATTCAACGTTCATCTTTCCGCAAACGGTAAAGGATCACCCGATGATTTTACAATCAAGGATTCCGGCACCGTTATGGACGAAGCAATATTCGAAAAAAACTCTATAATGGCAGACAAGTATGGCGTTATTCTTGTCGCGGATAATTCGCTCGGCTCCATTTCTACCGCCGAGGCAATGATGCGCCGCAACAACACGGCAGGCGAGAACGATTACGAGCTTTGTATCCTTTCCGGCTACAGCTGCGCTTCCCTTTCGATGGAAGGAATTCTCTACGACTTGAGCGAGATGAATAATATTAATTTGAAGAACACTTGGTGGGATCAGTCTGCTATTCGCGACCTTTCGATCGCTAATGCCGTATTCTTTACTGCCGGTAATCTTTATACCGCTATTGACGATTTTACCTTCTGTGTTCTTTTCAACAAGGACCTTTATAAGGAAAAGGTAACGGACGGCACCGATCTTTACAAGCTTGTCGAGGAAGGAAAATGGACGCTTGATGATCTTATCAGATTAAGCTCCCTTATAAGCGAGGATCTGAACGGCGACGATATTATGGATAGCCGCGACCAATACGGAGCCATCATCTGGGATGATGAGATGCTCGCTACCCTTAAGGCTGGCGGCGGTAAGATCGCAACCGTTAACGAAGATGGCTATTTTGAGCTTACTATGTTCAACGAGCGCAACGATGCCATTGTAAATAAATTCGTAAATTTTGGAAACTCCAAGTACACCATCAACTTCCAGCACATGTCCGGCGGAGTTGATTTTCCGCAGATGTTTACAAACGGACAGGGACTTTTCTTAATGACCATGTTCCACGAGTGCCATCGCTTCCGCGACATGGAAACAGACTACGGCATCGTTCCGCAACCTAAATTTACCACCGATCAGGAATGGTACGCTCCCATTGCAACTTGGCAAAGCTCCTTCATCTGCGTTCCCAACGTATGCTCCGATCCTGATACTATAAGCGCAATTATTGAGCTCCTTGGTTATCACTCCCAGCAGATACTTACCCCCGCATTCTACGAAAAAACTCTCCACGGTACATATATACGAGATGATGAAAGCACCGTCAGCCTTGACATCATATTCAACAACAGGATCTTCGACGTTGGACATATATATAACGTGTCAAACCACAAGGAGAACATCACAAATCTTCTTCGCAATAACAATCCCACAGGACTTGCGAATGTTTATAACACCAGCAAGAGAGCGAGTGAGGTATTCATAAAGTCGTTAAACAAGAAGATCGAAAAGCTCAAGAGTGAATATTGATGAAAAAAAGTATACTTTGCTTATTTATTGCGATAGCTTCTGTATCTTCCCTTTTTGGATGCAACGTCGCAGATTCATCGCAGACAACTGAACCAACCCCTGAAACTACCGAAACACCGATTATTGAGAAAAACTTTTTTACGGATAATTCTATAATGTATACCGAAGGAATGTACACAAATATAGACGGAGACAAAGACAAAGTGATCTTCAGCGATGAAAAATACACTTCTGCCACCACCTTTGATTTCAGATTCTTCTTCGCCTCAAAAAGCTCAAGGATAGAGATTTATACCGACGTCAAGAAGGATGCAGACGGAAATATCAAATCCGCCCACAAGCTCATGCTTGACGGGCTCAACGGCAGACTTGCGCTCTACAAAGTCAACGGAGAAGAAAATGACCTCCTTGGATATGCAAAATATCCATTCGTTAAAAACGTGGAATATCAAGTACGTTTAAGTAACTTAAGGGGCAGCATATCAGTGTACTTTGGAACCGATACGATCGAAACCGCACCGGTAATTAACGTTTCCTGTACCCGTATGACTTCCTCTGAGATCGGTATTTGCTTCTGCGGCGGAACAAAAGCGAAGATTTCTGATCCGGTAATCAGCGAAACTGCTGTTATCTCTGGAGATAAGTACGTTAACCCCATGCTCCCGGGAACCATTATCGCAGATCCGACTGTTCTCCTTCACAACGGCACCTATTACATGTTTACCACAGGTAGCTTCGTATGCCGCACAAGCACGGATCTTGTTAACTGGACGGAATCCGGTGCCGTTGCAGACAAAAGTAAACTTTACGGATCTACTTACTACGGAGGCGCCGGAATTTACGAGCGCGACGGCAAGTTTTACATGACCTACACCTCCAACATAAACCCGGGAGAAGGCATCGCTGTGTTTTACGCAACGGCTGATAACGTTCTCGGTCCGTATACACAGAGCGGTAGCAAGGAAGATCACATACTTCTATCTCAAAACAATCCTGCCGGATCTTTTCTCTTCAGGGACCCCGTTAGCGGAAAGGACATTTTATATTTTTACCGCACAGATCCCGGTGTAGGAAATGTGCTCTACGCCACAAACATTGAGATCAAGGATGGTAAAATTACCGTACTTGACAATCAGCCGAAAAAGTTGACCGAACCGACCGAAGCATGGGAAAAGAAAGTAGAAAACGGAGTTTCCACTCCCGTTTGTGAGCGCCCAAACGTAATATATCACAATGGTTATTATTACGTATTTTATGCCGGAAGCCATTATAAGACTTCCTATTCGGAGGGATATATAGTTTCCGATAAGCCGATGGATGATTTTGTTAAGCCAAAGGCAACCAACCCTTTGCTTGACGCAACAGATAGCATCACAGGTGTTGGTTGCACATGGATCACCACATCGCCCGACGGATCTGAACTTTTCGTACTGTATCATTGCCACGATGCAACTGAAAGCTTCCGAGCAAGAAGACTTTGCATGGATAGACTGACCTTCCGCAAGAACCCCGAAGGAGGTCCCGATATTCCCGTTATCCACGGACCAACCACCACCTATCAGCCCGCACCGAGCAAATAAAAACAGGATGCAAGAGCAATTCAGCTCTTGCATCCATTTTTATTTACGATACTTTCGCGCAATCGACGAGAAAGCACGACTCCCTCGGTGCTCAACCACTTATCGCACTCGACGTGATCGGGGCAATAAAGATATAACAGCTCCTTAAAGCTTTTTGAGTGATCCATGTGCTTTAAATGACAAAGCTCGTGAATTACGATGTAACGCATGACATTATCGGGGGCAAGCGCAAGCAAGGTGTTGATGCTTACGTGCCCGCGGGAGGAGCAGCTGCCCCATTTCGAGATCATAGGACGGAGAGTCAGCTTTTTCGGTTCTACACCGACAACGTTGGCGCACAGACGGAAAACGGGCGGAATTTTCTCTCCTGCAAGGTGTTTAATTTCATCAAGCTCTTGTTCGGAAAACGAAACGATGTCATTTTCCGATAGAAATTTCCGCACCTCAGCCTGCTTTTTCAATATCCAGCTAACGTTTTTCAGTATCGACTGTTCGATAAGATCATTTGACGTAAAATACGGAGCAAACACCGTGACGCTACCGTCGCGCTCTACGCGAATTGCAATGGAACGTCTTTTGGTCCTTCTGACAGAGTACTCAATTCCCGAGGTAATCATTTTTGCTTCTCAAAACATTGCTCGGCACAACTGTATTCAAGTAGTCCTTTAGCTCCGCAACGGTAAATTTGTTATTGTAGATAGTATAAACTCCATGCTTTTCAGCCATTTCGTCGGTGTAATCCTCAAGCCAATAAATAACGTTCTGTCTGTAATAGGTATTGTAATTATATACCGTGGGAACGAAACCGACGTTATCTATCCAAGGCTCCTTGCCGTCAAGGGTATGGATATCAAAGGTAAGAATACCGCCGAGAATGGTCAAAGGATATTCCATAATGCCGATAAGATTACCGAGAGAATAGGCGCAAAGCATTTTATTGCCGTCTTTTCCCTCTATCCATTCAATGGGGTGGACAACGTGTGAATGATGTCCTATAACCGCGTGAACGCCGAGATCGGCAAAAAGCTTTGCAAAGCTGCGCTGTGTGTCGCTTACGTTACGCGAGCTGTCAACTCCCCAGTGGGCGGACACGATAATTACGTCGGCAACCTCCTTAGCACGGGCAACGGAAGCGCGAACGTTATCCTCCGTGAGATACGGTATAACTATCTTGCTTGCGGGATCAAGTGTAATAGTGTTGGTGCTTTCGGTAAAGGCAATAAAGCCAATCTTCACTCCGTCACGCTCGATAATTCTTACTGTTGCAAAGTCATCGTCGTCAAGATATCCGCCAATAACGGTAATACCGTTATTTTCAAGTGTACTGCGGCTTACTGCAATTCCCTCACCCGTTGAATATGCACCGTAATCATATCCAACGTCAAGCATGTGATTTGTGGCGATATTTGCGATATCGAAGCCAAGCTCCTTAAGCGTTTCCGCAACCTCAAACGGGCTGTTAAACAAAGGATATCCCGTGTTACCTCCGCAAAGGAGCGTTTCCTGATTTATAAAAGCGATGTCGGCATCGGCGATAACAGGTGCTATATTTTCGTAGGTAAAGCCGTAGCTTCGCTTGCCGTAGTTTGCACGCTCGTCGGCTTCAAAGGTGTTGGGGCGGTAAAGCAGATTATCCCCGCAGGCAAGAAAAGAAATTACGTTTTCCACGGGCGGCGGTGCCGTTGTAACCACATCGGTAGAAACAACTTCCGTTGTTACGGCCTCCGTAGGTGGTTCCGTGATCTCCTCCATTGGCGCATCGGTATCGGGAGGGACAGTTGATATCACGGTATCGGTGGTAACGTCATTTATAACGGGGACCTCCGGTTCATCGCGAGAAATGAGAACAAAAGCAAAACAGACTGCAACGGCGAAGCAAAGCGCGAATGCAAGCAAAAGGAGCTCGGTTTTTTTCTGTTTTCTCATTATTTCTCCTTTACTTCAGTTCAAGAATGGTAACGCCACTGTCTCCCTCGCCATGGGCGCCGAGGCGGAATGAGGCAATACGCTTATCCCCCTTGAACCACGACCAAAGATAACTGCGAAGCGCACCCGTTCCTTTTCCGTGAATGATACGGACGGAGCGAATGTTTGCCATCATGGCATCATCGATGTATTTATCACACATAAACCAAGCATCGTCGGTAAGCTGTCCGCGCAGATCAAACTCGGGAGAAAAGCCGCCCATTGCGGAAACTCTGTGCACGCTTTTTTCCTGCTTTTCCTTGGGCTTGTTCTCCTTCTCGATAAGACGGAGATTGCTTACGTTTGTGCGGGTTATAACAGAACCGCACTGTATACGCACGTTACCGGAGCGGTCGGGATCCTCGAGAAGGACGCCGTGCTTTCCGATATTGCGCATCTTAACGTCGTCGCCCTTTTTAAGGGCGCGCGGTAGCACGTATCCTTCATCGGGGTCGCGATTGATGGCAGATGCATTATCCTCTCCCTTAAGCAGAGCCTCCCGCATCTCCCTTTTTTTCCTTGCAAGCTCCTCTGCGCTGATGTCCTTTGCCTTCTGCTTGCGTAGCTTATCTATCTCGTCAAAGACGAATTCTGCAGTTGCGCGGGCACCGTCAAGGGTCTGTCGCACCTTGGTCCTTGCGGCCTCGATCTCGCGCTCTTTTTCGGCATTCAGAGCATTAATACGCTTTTCGGATTCCACCTTAAATCTTGCAAATTCGTCGCGCTCTCTTTGAAGCTCGTCGCGCATACGCTCGCTCTCAACGCGAGCCTCGTCCAACTTCTCAATAACGGACTCAAATTTCTTAACGTCACCGGAAACCAGCTTGGAAGCACGCTCGATGATCTTTTCGTCTATTCCCAGCTTGCCCGCTATGGCAAATGCGTTGGATTTGCCGGGCGTACCCATAATCAGACGGTAGGTGGGACGCAACGTTTCAACGTTAAATTCGCAGGAAGCGTTCACTACTCCATCGGTATCTATTGCATAGGACTTAAGCTCTGCATAGTGGGTCGTGGCCGCTGTAAGCGCACCCTTTCGGCGCACCTCCTCCAGAATGGCCGTAGCAAGTGCCGCACCCTCAACGGGGTCGGTGCCTGCACCAAGCTCATCAAATAGAATGAGCGAACGCTCACCTGCAGTCTTTATGATCTCAACTATGTTTACCATGTGAGAGGAGAAAGTGGACAGGGACTGCTCTATGCTCTGCTCGTCGCCGATATCGGCTCTGACGTGGTCGAACACACCGCAAACGGAGTTCTCCGCCGCAGGGATATGAAGACCCGACTGCGCCATAATGGTAAGAAGACCAAGAGTTTTCAACGATACCGTTTTACCGCCTGTGTTCGGTCCCGTAATAACAAGGGTGTCAAAGCCACCGGACATATCAACGTTTATGGGCACGACCTTATCCTTGTCGATGAGAGGATGGCGGGCAGAAAAAAGCGATATTGTCCTCTCCTCGGAGAGAGAGGGCATACTTGCCTTCATCTCGTAAGAAAGAGAAGCGCAGGCAAAAACGAGGGAAAGCTCTGTTATGCTCAAATAATTCTGGAAAAGCTGCGATCCGCAACCAGCGATCTCCGAGGAAAGCTCGGCAAGGATGCGCTCGATCTCTCTTGATTCCTTGCTTTCAAGCACGCGAAGCTCGTTATTTACCTCAAGCACAGCCGCAGGCTCAACGAACAACGTTGCGCCGGATGCGGAAGTATCGTGCACAAGGCCTTTAATTTCGCCTCTGTACTCAGCTTTAACGGGAACAACGTATCTGCCGCCTCTGGTGGTTACGATGTTCTCCTGCAAGTATTTAGAGGATGCACCGCTCATAAACTTGTTCAGCGCTTCTTTGATACGGTTGTTAGCGTTGCGTATCTTGCGTCTGATCTCCGCAAGCTCGGGGCTTGCCTCGTCTGCGATAAGATCTTCGGAAATGATAGAGGAGGTTATGCGATTTTCAAGATATTTATTTGGAGTAAGACGCGCAAACACGTCGTCTAGGCAGGTGTCAAAACCCTTGTCCGTTTCGATATAATCCGAAAGCTGACGTGCCGCAGTTAGCACACGCGCAACTTCAAGCAGCTCGCGCGGCGAGAGGATCGCGGATTTTTCCGCTCTGCCCACAGAATCGGATATATCGGTAACGCCGCAAAATGGCGGCATTCCCTTTGTGTCGCAAAGCCGCTTTGCATCGGTAGTTCTGCGCTGACGGCGAAGGACCATCTCAAAATCGTCGGTGGGCATCAGCGAGAGAGCCGCCTGTGCGCCTCCCTTTGTTGGAGCGCAGGAAGCAAGCATCTCGCGTACTTTATTGAACTCAAGCACCTCAAGGGTGCGTTCTGTAATATTCATTGATCTGAAACCTCATGGTAAAAGCTAAGGGTCTTAAAGCCGCAATCAAGCTGAGCAAGCAGGTAAGCTTCGCTGATATGAGAAAGCTCTCGCTCATACTCATCGGGCAATCTGAATGAAAATACGTTTTTTGAAACGGGAGAAGTGATAAAACGGATGGCTTCCAAAACGGTTAAGTCGACGGGAAGGACAGACACGGGAACCCCCTCCGGAAAGAGTCTTGCGGCGCAATTCGAGCAAAGGCATACGCCGCCAACTGTGTCAAGATATGAAAGCCCATTCTCAACAGAGCAGTTGCCGCAAAAATCGACCTCCGGTGTAAAACCTCCACAGCTGACAGCAGCAAGCTCAAAAACACTTTTAATATGATTTATGCTGCGCTTGCCTTCGCAAAGCATATAAAGGGTGTTTAAGGTAAGGCGCAACAGATCGTTGTCCGGCTGATCGTCAAGAGCAAGCTGCTCGGTAACAGACACGACGTAACAGGCGAGAGCGAGACGGACAAGATCGCTTCTGAGAGAAAAAAAGCTTTCCGTGAGTGAGGCATCTACAAGCCATTTATAACCGTTTTTTGAAGAGAAGGTATATTCACCGTAAGCAAATTGCTGACTAACGGGCATATATCTGCTTTTTAATGACCGTGCCCCCTTTGCAGATACGGTTATCTTGCCGTACTCGGCAGTAAGTAGGGTAAGCAGCTTGTCGTTTTCGGATACATCCGTGGATCGAAGAACCAGGCCCCTGCAGCTTTCTCCCGTTTTAGCCATATTAATCCTTTCTGTAACCGAAGTTGCGAACTACCGTCGGATTATCTCTCCAGTTTTCCTTAACCTTTACCCAAAGGTCAAGGAACACCTTACAACCGAAAAATTCCTCAAGATCAGTGCGTGCCTTGGTGCCCACAAGCTTAAGTGCGGCCCCCTTGTGGCCAATTATGATCCCCTTGTGGCTTTCCTTTTCGCAAAAGATATTGGCGCGGATGCGAAGCATATTCTTCTCCTCGAGGAACTCCTCGATCACTACGGCAGTCCCGTGGGGAACCTCCCTGTCAAGAGTTCGGAGCAGCTTCTCGCGGATCACCTCTGCGGCGATCTGTCTGTCGGGCTGGTCGGTGATCATATCGTCGGGGAAAAGCCAAGGCATTTCCTGAGTATGCTTGTCCGCCTCCTCAAGAAGTATGTCAACGCCCTGACCATTTTTCGCGGACATTGGCACTACAGCAGAAAAATCAAATTCAGCGGCATAAGAAGCTATGGTATCACCGATCTTTTTTGCATCTGAAAGATCGGTCTTATTAATTACCAATATAGCAGGAATCTCGCATTTTCTGATCCTTCCGAGTATCTTTTGCTCGATATCGCCCACGCTTCCGTGAGGCTCTACAACGAGAATGGCAAGATCAGCATCGCCGATGGCGCCCTTTGCGGCATCGACCATATATTTGCCAAGGTCGGTACGCGGTGTGTGAATGCCCGGAGTGTCGAGAAACACAAATTGTGTGTCGCCGACGGTGTGAACTCCCATAATGCGGTTACGGGTAGTTTGAGGCTTCTTGGATACTATAGCGATCTTTTCGCCAAGGATGGCGTTAAGCAAAGTGGATTTTCCGACGTTTGGTCTGCCCACTATGGAAATATATGCCGATTTCATTTATTTGACCTCCGTGGTATTCTTGATACCAAAGCCGCAAATATCGGCAATGGTACTTTGCCTGGCACGCATATCTGCCTCATCCTCATCACCGGTTTCGTGATCGTAGCCGAGGAGATGAAGTGTGGAGTGGATAACAAGGAAAGCCGTCTCACGTTCAAAGCCGTGACCGAACTCAAAGCCCTGAGCTTTTGCGCGACCAAGGTTGAGAACTATATCACCAAGCTCAAGCGCTCGACCCGGAACGTATGGGTCCCCTTCATCAAGCAGTGGGAAGGAAAGGACGTCTGTAGACCGATCTATTCCTCGGAATTCCGAATTCATAGAGCGTATCCCCTCGTCATCCGTGAAGGTCACGGAAACGTTACAATCTTCATTTACGTCCTCAAACGCCAGGGTTGCCTCGATAGCGCGGCGCACGAGCATTTTTAAGGAGTAAGTGATCTTCTCGTTATCCTGTTCGTTTGCAAAAAATATTTTCAACTTCATTGTCTGAAACCTCGCTTAAATCTGTATTCGCTTTTGCCGTCCTTTTGCTCTGAATTTGATCTTTCATACTTTTCGTAAGCAAGAATTATCTTTTGAACAAGCTTGTGACGGACAACGTCCCGCTCCGAGAAACGGTGAACGGCAATGTCGTCAATACCTTCAAGTATCTTCACAGCCTCGGCAAGTCCGCTTCTGCGACCGATATTAAGGTCGGTCTGCGTAAGGTCACCGGTTACCACTGCCTTTGCGTTGTTACCAAGGCGAGTGAGAAACATTTTCATTTGCTCCGGAGTTGTATTCTGCGCCTCATCAAGTATAATAAAAGAATCATCAAGGGTACGTCCTCGCATATATG
>JAFSCG010000030.1 GCA_017436885.1 Clostridia bacterium
ACGGGCGGCTCCGTTGTCGTGATCTCGGTAGTTCCATTGCCTGTTGTGGGAGCGGTTGTGATCTCGTCGGTTACCGACGGATGTGGGGCAACCGTACAGGCGCAGAGCAAAAAGCACAATAACAGAACGAAATATCTTTTCATACAAACTCCGAAAAAAGGACGACCTGCATAGATCGTCCTTGATTTTATAAAAGTGCGATTACCTCTACCTCAACAAGGGCACCCTTGGGGAGTGTTTTTGCCGCAACGCAGCTGCGCGCGGGCGCGGAGGTGATATACTTGGAATAAACGGCGTTGAAGGCCGCAAAATCCCCCATATCGGCAATAAAGCAGGTGGTCTTTATTGCGTTATCAAAGGAGGTTCCGGCGGCGGCGAGGACCGCGCTCAGGTTTTTCATTACCTGCTCGGTCTGCTCGGTAATATCATTTCCCACCATTTCGCCCGTAACGGGGTCAAGGGGTATCTGCCCGGAGGTGAATACCATGTTTCCCGCCTTAACGGCTTGGGAATAGGGGCCAATTGCCTTTGGGGCGTTTTCAGTACAAATCTTTTCTGTCATAATGACCTCACAGTAAACTGTAAATAAATTGCTCTGCGGCGCGAGGCGAGCGACTGCCCTTTTTCAGGGCGAATGCCTCGGCAAGTACGTCGAGCTTTTCGGCTTCCGTTTGGATGCCATGGCGTTTTGCAAGCGTGTGTACGATACTAAGGTACAGCGCCTTGTTGGGACGCTCAAAATAAACCGTAAGACCGAAGCGGTCGGAAAGGGACATAAGCTCCTGCACCGTGTCGCTATGGTGCACGTCGTCCTCGGTTCCTCGGTCGGAGAAGCTCTCCTTAACTATGTGGCGGCGATTGCTGGTTGCGTAGATAACGGCGTTTTTGGACTTTGCGGAGGCAGAGCCCTCAAGTGCCGCCTTCAGCATGCTGAAGCAGTCGTCGTTTTTGTTGAAGGAGAGATCGTCGATGAAGATAATGAATTTCAGCGGATTGTCCGCAATTCGTCCCATAACGTGGGACAGGCTGAACAGCTGATCCTTTCTGACCTCTATAAGGCGCACGCCACTGCTTGCATAGCGGTTAACGCATGCCTTAACGGTGGAGGATTTGCCCGTGCCCGCATCGCCGAACAGCAGAACGTTTGCGGCGTTGCGACCCTCAATAAGCGCCTCGGTGTTTTCAAATACCAGAGCGCGCTCCTCCTCGTAGCCAACGAAGGTGCTCTCGTCCACCGTGTCTGCGCTTTTTACGGGAACGATCTCCTCGTTTTCCACGCGGAACATAACTGCGGAAGCAAAAATGCCGTATCCAAGCTTGTCCACGTTTTTCAGCCTCTCGCCGTAGGTGCTGACAAAATCCACAGGAGTATTGTCAAAGCGCGGAAGGCTGCGGCTGAAATCAAGGGTGCTCCACAGGTCGGCACTTTGAAGCCGCGTAAGAGAGGTGAAAAGCTCTAATTCAAGCTTTGCATTGTCGCTTATTACGTGTGGCACCTCCGCTTTCTGCGCCGCGGAAACGATGTATTTGTTCTCGTCCGTGTAAACGGCGCGGCACAGAAAATCGGAAAAGCTGTAATTATCCTCGGAAAGGGAATAGATGAACTCGCCGAACAGCTCGATGCGTTCGCGCTTGCTTTTCGTTGTATCCAAAAAAGCGGAGAAGGCCCTCATTGTGGGGGTCTGCAGTATGCTTCTGAAAACCGTCAGACTGCCAAGTCGGCAGGAGAGCTCGTGTATCTGCTGTTCGGTCATTTTAGTTATCCTTCGAATTTGTTGATAATAGCGCCCTTGTCTGCCGAGCTTACCTGCTCGGAGTATCTCTTAAGCGCGCCCTTTATGCCCGTTTTTTTCTTTATGGGCATCTCGGCCTTGCGTTTTGCGATCTCGGCCTCGTCCACCTTCAGCTCGATGCTGTAGGCGGGAATATTTATGGAAATGATATCGCCGTCCTTAACGTAAGCAATAAGACCGCCGCTGACAGCCTCGGGGCTTACGTGTCCGATGGAAGCTCCGCGTGTAGCACCGGAAAAGCGTCCGTCGGTAATGAGGGCAACGTCCTTGTCAAGCCCCATGCCTGCAATGGCAGAGGTGGGGGATAGCATCTCTCTCATTCCGGGACCGCCTGCGGGACCCTCGTAGCGTATTACCACCACGTCGCCCTTTACTATCTTACCGCCGTAAATGGCAGCAATGCAGTCCTCCTCGCTGTCAAATACCTTGGCGGGACCCTCGTGCACAAGCATTTCGGGCGCAACGGCGCTGCGCTTTACAACGCAGCCGTCGGGAGCAATGTTGCCGCGAAGCACGGCAATGCCGCCGGTTTTGGAGAAGGGGTTTTCTGCGGTGCGGATAACGCTTTCGTCGCGGTTTACTGCGTTTTCGATATTCTCGCCAAGGGTAAGTCCCGTGCAGGTCATTACCTCGGTGTCAAGAAGACCGAGCTTTGTAAGCTCGCGCAGCACGGCGTATACGCCGCCCGCCTCGTTCAGATCCTCCATATAGGTGGGACCTGCAGGCGCAAGGTGGCAGAGATTGGGCGTTTTTTCGCTTATCTCGTTTGCCATGTTAAGATCGAACTTAACTCCGCACTCGTTTGCAATGGCAGGGAGGTGGAGCATACTGTTTGTGGAGCAGCCCAAAGCCATATCTGCCGTAAGCGCGTTGCGAATGGAGCGCTCGTTCATGATGTCGCGGGGCTTGATGTCCTTTTCCACAAGCTCCATGATCTTCATGCCTGCGTGCTTTGCAAGCTCGATGCGCGCGGAATAAACGGCGGGAATGGTGCCGTTGCCGCCAAGACCCATGCCAAGCACCTCGGTAAGGCAGTTCATGGAGTTGGCGGTGTACATACCCGAGCAGGAGCCGCAGGTGGGACAGGTGCTCTCCTCGCAAACGTGGAGATGCTTTTCGTCTATCTTTCCTGCGCTGTATGCGCCGATAGCCTCGAACATGGAGGAAAGGCTGGTCTTTTTGCCGTTCACTCTGCCCGCAAGCATGGGACCGCCGCTTACAAAGATGGTGGGGATATTCACTCTTGCCGCCGCCATAAGCAGACCGGGAACGTTTTTATCGCAGTTGGGCACCATAACCAGTCCGTCAAAGCCGTGGGCAAGGACCATTGCCTCGGTGCTGTCTGCAATAAGGTCGCGGGTGATAAGGGAATACTTCATTCCCGTGTGTCCCATGGCAATGCCGTCGCATACCGCGATGGCGGGGAACACGATTGGCGTTCCCCCTGCCATTGCAACGCCCATTTTAACGGCGTCAACTATCTTGTCGATATTGATATGTCCGGGGACTATCTCGTTATAGGAGCTGACTATGCCTATAAGCGGACGCGCCTGCTCCTCCTTGGTCATTCCAAGTGCGTGATAAAGACTGCGGTGTGCGGCATTCTGAAAGCCGTCAACTATTGTATCCTTTATCATTTTTTGCCTCTTTTAGTTGTTGATAAGCTTGTCCTCGTCGCTCCAGCTGTACAGCTTGCGGATATCCTTACCAACGGTCTCGGAGGGATGCTCGGAAGCAAGCTTTCTCATAGCGTTGAAGTGTACCTGTGCGCCTGCATCGGACATGTCGAGGAGGAAGTCCTTTGCAAAGGTGCCGTCCTGAATGTCCTTCAGGATCTTTTTCATGGTCTTCTTGGTCTCGTCGGTTACGATCTTGGGACCGGTGATGTAGTCGCCGTACTCTGCGGTGTTGGAAATGGAGTAGCGCATGCCCTCAAAGCCGCTCTGGTAAATGAGGTCAACGATAAGCTTTACCTCGTGGATGCACTCAAAGTATGCGTTTCTGGGGTCGTAGCCTGCTTCAACGAGGGTCTCGTAGCCTGCCTGCATAAGCGCGCAAAGACCGCCGCAGAGAACTGCCTGCTCGCCGAAGAGGTCGGTCTCGGTCTCGGTGCGGAAGTTGGTCTCCAAAACGCCTGCGCGTGCGCCGCCGATGCCCAGTGCGTATGCAAGTGCGATCTCAAGAGCGTCGCCTGTTGCATCCTGCTCGATAGCAACGAGGCAGGGAACACCCTTGCCTGCAAGATACTCGGAGCGAACGGTGTGTCCGGGACCCTTGGGGGCGATCATGATAACGTTAACGTTCTTGGGGGGCTTGATGCATCCGAAATGGATGTTGAAGCCGTGTGCGAATGCAAGGGTCTTGCCCTCGGTAAGGTTGGGCTCGATGCTCTCCTTGTAGAGCTTTGCCTGCTTTTCGTCGTTGATAAGGATCATGATGATGTCCGCATTCTTTGCGGCGTCGGCGGCGGTCATTACCTTAAGACCCTGTGCCTCGGCCTTTGCCCAGCTCTTGGAGCCGGTGTAAAGACCAACGATAACGTCTACTCCGCTGTCGTGGAGGTTAAGCGCGTGTGCGTGTCCCTGAGAGCCGTATCCGATGATGGCAACGGTCTTTCCGTTAAGCTTTGCAAGATTGCAATCCTGCTGATAGTAAATGTTCTGCATTTTGTTTTCTCCTTTTTAAGATGTATAAAAGATGTTTGTTTATTTTTCCATAATATTTCCGCCGCGCTGGAGGGCAACAACGCCCGTGCGGCACATCTCCACGATGCCAAGGGGTTTCATGACCTCGATAAACGCATTTATCTTCGAGGGCTCGCCCGTTACCTCAACGCTCATGGCTTCGGTGGTGTAGTCAACTACCTTCGCGCGGTAAATCTCTGCCGCCGCCATTATCTCGCTTCTGTTGGCGGGGGTGTTTTTCACCTTGATAAGCATAAGCTCGCGCTCAAAGGACGTACCTGGCTCAAGCACCTTTACCTGCTTTACGTTGTACAGCTTTTTCAGTTGGTTTACAAGCTGGTCGCGAACGTATTCGTCGCCCTTAAGGGTGATGGTAATACGCGAAAACTTAGGATCGTCTGTTTCGCCAACGGTGAGAGAATCGATATTGAAGCCGCGGCGCATAAAAAGACCGGAAACTCTTGCAAGCACGCCGTACTTGTTTTCAACGTATACAGCAATAACGCTTCTCATATTAATCCTCCTTCTTTTCGGTTATGATATCGTCCATAGATCCTCCGGGAGGAAGCATGGGCAAAACGAATTCGTCCTTGTCGATAATGGCGTCGATAAGGTACGGTCCATTGTGCTTCAGCGCTCTTGCAAATGCGGCGCGGAACTCCTCCGGTGTTTCAACACGCTCGGCGGGAAGTCCAAAGGCATCAGCAAGCTTTACAAAGTCGGTCTTTCTTTCGAGCACTGTGTTTGAATAACGCTTGCCGAAGAACAGCGTTTGCCATTGACGTACCATGCCGAGCACGCCGTTGTTCATTATAACCGTGATAACGGGGCAGTTATAGCTTACTGCAGTAGCAAGCTCGTTCAGATTCATACCGAAGCTTCCGTCGCCGGTAATAAGCACCGTTTTGTCTCCGCTTCCCACCTGCGCGCCGATGGCGGCGCCAAGACCGTATCCCATAGTACCGAGACCGCCGCTGGAGGCAAATCTGCGCGCCATTCCAAACTCTGCATACTGTGCCGTCCACATCTGATGCTGGCCAACGTCGGTGGCAATTACGGTGCGCTCATCCTTAAGCTCATTTATAATATCAAAGATCTTCTTCGGCGGCATTTTCGCCTTGGAACGTCTGTCTGCTTCCGCCGCAATTGCCTCTCCCCTGCTTTTGAAGCCTTCAACAAGCTGGTGCCACGCGGGATTGCTCAGCCTGTCTACGCGCTCGTAAATGCGATTGAAGGAGGATACAAGATTGCCAACGAGACCAACGTCGGCGTGTACGTTTTTGTTTATCTCCGAGAGGTCGGTATCAAGCTGGATTATTTTTGCGCGCTTGGCAAACTTGGCGGTATTGCCCGTTGCGCGATCGCTGAAGCGTACTCCGATGCCGATGATAAGGTCAGCCTCCTTGCTTGCCATAGAGGAGGCAAACTTTCCGTGCATGCCCTGCATACCAAGGAAGCGTGGAAAGCTTGAGGGGATGGTGGAAAGACCCATAAAGGTGCATCCTATATACGCATCAAGCTTGTCCGCAAGGGCCATAATGCCCATTGCCATACCCTGACCTGCGGCGCCGCCTCCGATGTAGATATAGGGGCGCTTTGCGTTGTTTATAAGCTCAACGGCGCGGTCGATATCCTCGTCGCTTGCCTCTTACTCGGGGAAGGGAGTAACCGCCTCTGCGGGCTCGAATTCGCACTGTGCGGTTTGAATATCCTTGGGAATGTCCACAAGCACGGGGCCGGGACGTCCCGATATTGCAATGCGGAAGGCTTCGCGAAGGGTGTCTGCAAGCTCCGTAACGTCGGTAACAAAGTAGTTATGCTTCGTTATGGGCATCGTAACGCCCGTAATGTTTATCTCCTGGAAGCTGTCGCGTCCAATAAGGCTTGTGGGTACGTTGCCCGTAATTGCTACCATGGGAATGGAGTCGAGCATAGCAGTTGCAATGCCCGTTACAAGATTTGTTGCACCGGGACCGGATGTGGCTATAACAACGCCTACCTTGCCGGTAGCGCGTGAGTATCCGTCTGCCGCATGGGCGGCACCCTGCTCATGTGCGGTAAGCACGTGGTTTATTCTGTTGCTTGCTTTGTACAGCTCGTCGTAAAGGTTAAGGACCTGCCCGCCGGGATAGCCGAAAACGTCGGTAACACCCTGCTCGATCAGCGTTTCGATAACGATCTGCGAGCCTGTCATGGTTTTTTTCATTTCGTTGCTCATTCTGTCTCCTTAATTGCGTTCGGCAATAAAAAAACGCTTCTCTCTTTGCAAAACAAAGAGACGAAAGCGTAATATCTTCCGCGGTACCACTCTTTTTCACCGTAAGGTGCACCTCAAGTGCCGACACACATCAACTCTGTAACGGGAGTTCCCGTCTGCCTCTACTCTCCGAGGATTTCCGACAGCTGCTCCATGGCGACGTTCGTCATTCTCACTTGGTGTCTTGCACCATACGACACCTCTCTGCAAAGCTCGAAATGATTACTATTCCACTTCATTGCATTTATTAATATGAAATTAAAAGTATTTTACCACCCCTTTGGGCTGTTGTCAATGCTTTTGATATAAAAAAAGAAAAAGGAGCCGAAAAATCGACTCCTTGATCCCTATGTAAGGCTTAAATTACTTAAGCTCAACAACAGCGCCTGCAGCCTCAAGCTTGGACTTGATCTCCTCAGCGGTCTCCTTGGAAACGCCTTCCTTGATAGCCTTGGGAGCGGACTCAACGAGGTCCTTAGCGTCCTTAAGGCCAAGACCGGTGATCTCACGAGCAACCTTGATAACGTCGAGCTTCTTAGCGCCAATTTCCTTAAGGATTACGTCGAACTCGGTCTTCTCCTCAGCTGCGGGAGCAGCAGCACCTGCAGCAGGACCAGCAGCTGCAACAACTGCGGATACGCCGAACTCCTCCTCGAGAGCCTTTACGAGATCGTTGATCTCAATGAGGGTAAGAGACTTGATCTCTTCAATAATGTTAGTGATCTTTTCGCTTGCCATTTTTAAATTCCTCCTAAGTAAATTTTAAATGTTGTTTTCCGCTGTTAAGCGGTCATGCGGCCATTAAGCCTCGGCGGGAACGCCGCCGTCCTTTTCGACCTTTGCGTTGAGAACTGCACAAAGCTTGCAGAGAGGGGACTTGAGACTTCCGAGAAGCTTTCCGAGAAGCACTTCCTTGGGGGGAATGCTTGCAAGCTGCTTAACGACGTCTGCGTCAACTACCTTACCGTCGATGTAACCGGCCTTGATCTGGAAAGTCTCAACCTTGTCATCGTACTCCTTAAGGATCTTCGCGGGAGCGATGGGATCCTCCTTGGAAATAGCGATAGCGGTCATACCTTCGAGATGTGCCTTCATGTCGGAGTAGCCGACCTTGTCGCAAGCTCTGCCGGTGATAGAGTTCTTGATAACGGCGTACTCAACACCTGCCTGGCGGAGAGCAGCGCGCATCTTGGTATCATCCTCAACGGTGATGCCCTGATACTGAACAAGAACACCGGAAACAGAGTTCTGGAGCTTTTCAGCGAGAGCCTCGACTTCTGCCTGCTTCTTTTCAAGAATAACCTTGCTTGGCATTTGGTTTCACCTCCATTGCGCGACCGGCGCAAAAAAATATCCCGTTACGGCAAAGCACAGCAATACCGAAAGGGATATACGAACAAACGTATTTTCTCTCCTCGGCAGGAAAGCCATAAGCTTTTACCGTAACCTGCTGTCTTTGGATAACACGGGGATTATAGCACAAGCAACATCGTTTGTCAACACTTTTTTGAAAATATTTTGAAATTTGTTGCAATATTGATTTTTCTATAGTATAATAGGCGCAGAAATCCTTGCAAGAGCAAGTCTTTGGGCTTCGCCCTACGTGCGCATTGCGCACCTGCGCCATTGACGGCCTCGCAAAAACGTCCGTGCGAGCACACGTTTTTGCTTCGTGGTTTAATATCTGTTCTGATAAGATTATAATATATTTTTCGACTATTTGCAATACTCGGAGTTAATATGTCGCAACAAAAAAAGATTAAGCGCGTGGCGGCGATACACGACCTTTCCGCCTTTGGGCGTTGTGCCCTCACGGTGGTAATACCCACCCTCTCCGCCATGGGCGTGCAGGTCATCCCGCTGCCAACCGCGCTGATGAGCACCCATACGGGCGGCTTTACGGATATATACGCCATGGACCTTACGGAGTCCATGCAAAAGATGTACTCCCATTGGGAGCAGTTGGGTGTTACCTTTGACGCTATATATAGTGGATTCGTGCTTGGGAGTGAGCAATGCGATATCATTGCGGATTTCAGAAGGAGATTTGCAACGGGGGATTGCATCGTGCTTACCGATCCCGTGTTCGGAGACGATGGCGAGCTTTACTCTACCTGCACCCCCGAAATAGCAGGGAAGATGCGCACCCTTTGCGCAGGCTCCCATATCATAACGCCGAATCTTACGGAAGCTTGCGCCCTTTGCGGCGTGCCCTTTGAGGACACGGCAAAAATGGCCGCAAAGGAGCTTGAGGAATTTATCTCCTCGTTGCTTTACCGCCTTGCCGATCTTGGCGTTGACCGCGTGGCGATCACGGGTATCCCCGTAACGAAGGGCGAAAAGCCCACCGTTACCACCGCCGCCATCGACCTTTCTACAAGCTCCCTTGACCGTGCGCCTTTCTACGTTTCATTGCCGCGCCTTGATGCGCGCTATCACGGCACGGGCGAGCTTTTTGCCTCGGTGCTCCTCGGTCGACTGCTCAACGGCTACGCATTCTCCGCAACCGTCAGCGCCGCCTCTGCCTTCGTGCGCGACGTTATCGACTATTCCACAAAATACGATACGCCCATACGCGAGGGCATTGCCCTCGAACCCTGCCTCGGCAAATTGATGAAGTAATATATAATCAAACGCACAGCGGCTCTTTATTTTAAGAGCCGCTGTGCGTTTGTAATAAAACTCCTTCCACCGCAAGCGGTCCCCCTCCCTCAAGAGGGAGGCTGATTAAGACCACTATTTTGAGGGGTGAGGCTAAGTGAGGCCCCCGTTTTGGCTCCCTCCTTGAGGGAGCTGTCGAAAAGCGCGGCCTCGCGGCGCGCGGCCCGACTGAGGGAGTTTTGGGGGCTCCCGAGCTGTGCGAGGGTGGGGGAGTTTTCGGTTCTGTTATACGTGCATCACGGAAAATCCGTGGCATCGAACACAAAGGGCTCAAACTCGAACAGTCCGTCGTTGTTTCTGTCCACCAATTCGCCGCCGATGCTACTTCCGTAGAGCCGACCCGGTGATATCCAAGGAGCGAGGGATGCGTTTATCTTGCAGTAAGCGTAATACTTGCCGTTAACGTAGTACATCTCCTGTAATTGTACTTTTGAGTCCTCCATGGCAGTTTTTACTTCGCCGGTCTCAATATCCACGCGGTATATTGTAATACGACTTTTCGCTTCGGGACTGTTGGGAAGATAATATAAATACCCTTCTGCGACGCAAAGCAGATCCCATGACGAGCCTGCAACTCTGCCGATGCTGCGGTCTGTATCCGTTGCCAGATTATATTCGTAAAACTCAATAGATAAGGGATTGCCGGTTTCATCTTTTTCTAATTTACAGTAATAGAGCCTGTTGTCTGAATATAAAACTTTGGTACGATCTATCATCAGTTCCTTCGGGTTTTTCATATCAAGGTCTGTTAGTAACAGCTTTTTTGATTTTGATGAATGAACGATAAGCCCGTGTTCCGTGACTATTAAGCCGCTTAAAAATTCGCCAATGATTTCCATTTTTCCCGTGCTTATATCGTAGCGCATCAAGCCTTCGTTTCGCTTGTTAATGTAAATATAACCCGGGGCGGCATACATTCCATATGTGCCGGAAGGATCCATGCGGTAAAGCATTTCCATGGTCGAACCGTCGGGGGAAATGCGTGCAAGTCCGGATTCCGTGTCTTGTTCGAGAATCGGATGCAGATAGAGGCAATATAGGTCTCCGTCGCAATATATAAAATTAGAAGAAGCTCTTAACCAATTTCCGAGACATGTTTGAAATTTGTGTGTGCAACCGGGGATGAAGCACATATAGTGGGCATAATTGGTCTTGGGATTATAGAGTATATGTAATCGCCCAACCTTGTAGTGGAAAACTCCGTCTCCTATGTCAAAGTCGGATGCTTGAACGCGATACGAACTGGGGGAGTAATCTATGCCCCTTTCTATCTCATTTAAAAAAGCTCCGTCGGAAGGAATGTTGGAAATATCCTGTGTTACTTTGTCTGTTACGTCGTCCTCTAAATTCCATGAGCATGACGGGAGCATAAATAGAAGCACGGCAAGTGCGGTTATTAAGAATCTTTTCATAAGCGGCTCCTTGAAGGCGGCACCGAAGTGCCGCCTTCGATTTTTGTTTTGAGTTGATGGATAGTTATTGCTTATCAGTAAGTAAAATCTTCGTCTACAACAATTCTTCCGCTACACCCGTCTGCGAGCTCGGGAGTAGTTTCCCATCCGATGTTGCTCATAGCGTAAATTATAAGAATATTTGGTTCTATGCCTTCATAGATGTACGTGTCCAGATAGTCGTACAAATCTGTGGAACGTTGAGTGTCATCCAAATCGAAATCATCAGCACCCTCGTAGATGAGATGTGCGTTGCTGGATGCATTAAAAACTTGATATTGTTCCTCTGTAACGCCATCAAACGCATCGGCGTATGTATTTACCGTGAGCATTTTATTGCGGTCATTGTAATTTCTCGAAATTCCCGTACCAAAATACGAGAGTTGCAACAACAGAGAAGGGAAGATATACTCTTAATGTATTTTAGTATTGTAAGCTTGCTGTGAAATCATTCCCAATAGGTAATTTCATAAGAATCTGTTACCGTTTCACAAACATCGCTGACGCATACTAATGCGGAAACCTCTACTTTATATCTCCAGCCATTTGTTGCGTCAAAAGGAAAATCGCAAATAAAGGTGCTTCCGTTTCCGTATGCTTCTTCCCAATCGGGAGTAATATCTATCCATCGTCCGCTTGTTGCTTTTACGTACAGAGAAGCGTTCACGAATAGTTCGGCATCCGGGGATGTTGTTCTTATGATTACTGTAACTGTGCCTGTTTGATTCGAAAAATAAACATTGGTGCTAATGTCATTAACGTTTTCGTAATTAAGTGCTGCATTTACGTTAAAAGGAATCAAACTGCACGCAAGAACTACGCTTGCTAACAAAAAAGATATAAGCTTACGCACGTTTTCACCTCCTTCCAAGGAATATATCATCCCTGTCGGAGTATATAACGCACGATACCTTCAAAACCTTTCGCTATTTTTCAAACTTTTTTCAAAAAAACAAATTTTGTTAATTGTGTACAAAACAAAAGAGATGCATTTGTCAAGTATCAACTGACTGATTCCGCAATCGCTGCCAATTCAGTGCTTGATAATCCGTCATAACTTATTATGGTATAGTAATATTCACCGTCAAACCACCAAACTCCCGTTTGATTTGATTGAGTATAGTCAATAAATAAGGCTTTATCATTCTTTATCCATATCTCCTCAAAAACACAGTCATCATCAAATTTCATTTCGGGTCTGGAAGAACAATACTGTGTATATTCTAACCGTTCATTGCTATCGACGGTGTATTTCAAAATATACGTATACGAATTCTCGTAAAAAACGTTTTTTGTGTATAGGAAATGGTCAATTACAGGCTCTTTCTTTTCCTCGATCACGCTTTTGGAATTTAATGTGGAAACAATGGACACCACATAATGATCCCCATTATCCACGATATCAATACCCCAGATCTCGGGTCTGGTGTAGGTAGCGTAGACTATAGATGCGGTTGCAAGGCAAACAGCGGCAACGAGGGAGGCAACGGCGACACGCGCAAAACGGGAGAACGGGGAGGTGGGCTTTGCTTCCTTTTTGGCTTTTTTCATTGCTTTAACGGCGCGCAAGCGAAGCCTCTCGGGCACGGGGATCTCCTCTGTGGAGTCAAGGACGGCGGCATCCTGTGCGATCAATTCCTTTGCGCATTCCTGCAAAAGAACGTCAACTTCATTTTCCAAGGTATTCATCAAGCTTATCTCCCAATACTGTTTTCAGTTTTTCCCTTGCTCGGATTATAAGCAGGGAAACGGCGTTTTCCGAAACGCCCAATATATTCGCCGCTTCCTTGTGCGTATGTCCCGCACCGAAAACGAGACGGATGACTTCCTTTTGCCTCGGTGTCAGCGCTTCGAGAGCGGCACGGACATCCCTTGCTCTTTCCTTTGCAAGGGTGGCGTCCTCTGCGCTTTGAGCATCGGGAATTTCCACATCCTCAAGCTCGCCCTCGTCGTTTGTGAAGGTGAGCGGGGTGGTGCGGTCTCTTTCTCGTTTATTTTGTCGGTAAATGTCAAGGGCGGCACTTCTGGTATATATAACGATAAGCGCCTTGGTAACACAACCGTCAATATCACCAAAGTTTTTGATGTTTTTAACGATTTTGATGGCTGTTTCGCACAAGGCGTCCTCTGCGTCCTCTTTGTTTTTCAGTATGGAGAGGGCAATGGCGTATATCTTGCCGCTGTAACGTTCAAATATTCGGTTTGCAATATCCCTCTCCTTTTCGGGCAGGGATTCCGTAAGTACAAAAAATATCAAGGTATACCTCGTAGCGGGTCAGCTTATCGCGTACATAATATGCAGGTTGCGTATCTCTCCGTCGGTGATGCCGTCGTTTACGGAATAGGCGTGCTTTTCCAGATCGTCGCAGGTATTGCGGGTAAGCTCCTGAGTTTTTAGCTCCTCGGAGATAAGCACGGCAATGTCCTCGATTATCTCCGTTTTCATTTTTGCCATGTCCTCCATATTGTCGGTGCTGATGAGGTATTCCAGCGGCTCGGTGAGCGAGCCGAGCAGGGGCAGGTCGCGCATTGCGCGGAAGGACCATTTGTAAAATGGCTTGTGGCGGCGGTTGAGCAGGAATACCGTTTGCATCGTATGGCGCACGAACTCAGCTGCCGCAAGCTGTGCCGCGCCCGTTTCGCCGTGCTTGATACAGCGCTTGTAGTTATAGATTCCCGATTGCGCCATCATAATAAGGCTCCCCGCCAGCTTTTTGCGCAGAACGTTTTCGGGTATCTCCGCAAGGGATGCGCGAATGTCCGTAATGATACCGAGGTCGTCGCGGAAAATCTCGCCGTTTATGGCGGTTGCAACGTAAAAGTCGGGCACGTTCAGCCTTTGCATATCCGTTTCAAAGGCTCCGCGCAAGCCTGTGCGCGGCTCGAAAAAGTCGCCGATGCGGATAACGCCCCGTCGCTTACCTCCAACGGGGTTGACCTTCTGCCGCTTAAGGCCGAGAAATTCCGCAGGCAGGGAAGCGTACGCCCTTTCAAGACGGAATTCGGTGCGGCTGTCTACTATATCCCCGTCGGGGATAAAAAGGCAGAATCCCGGCTCGAAATCGTGGTCGGTGGAGATGCTGTCGTCGTATCCGAAGCACTCGGAGCCGTCGCCCGCAAGTCCGCAGGCAATGATGCCCTCAAGCTCAGGGAAGCGCTCGTGTATCATGGGAGCGCCGAACTGCCTGTAATATTCTCTTGCAACGTCAATGCCTTTCATAGATCCTTACCGCCCTATCCTTTAATTCGCGAGAATACAAAAATCTGCCGTAATTCATAAAAACGGGTGCGCATTTATCGCATACGAAGGCGTAGTAGCCGTCGGTGCGCTCCTTTGCGGCTTCAAGGAGATCTTCGGCGCGGTCAAGGTAGTTTTCTATCTCCTTTTCGCCCTCCTCTGCACCCATTTGAGCCATAACGAGGTCTGCCAAGTTAAGGCAGGTAATGGCGGCATCACATTCGCCGCCGTCGGTGCGGAGCATTATTTCAAGCGCCACGCGGAACAGCGCTCTTGCCTCTGCGTATTCCCCGAGGGAAACGTATGCAATGGCCATGTTGTTATACAGCCCCGCAAGCAGGTCCTCGGGCGCATTTACCGCTTCAAGTATCTTTTTTGCCTCGCCGTATAGCTCGATGGCGCGGCTGTTCCTGCCGAATGCCTTGTGCACCGTTGCTGCGTTCAAAAGTACGGTGCCGTGGCATTTTGTGTTTTCCTGCGAGAGCGCGGGAACGAGCCTCAGCGCCTCGTCTGCGGCGTCGGTGGCTGCTTTGTCATTGCCCATTTTGCGCATCAGCCCCATTTGTTCCTCAAGCAAGGTGAGCCGTGCGCGCATATCTCCCGTCCGCATGCTCTCGCCAAGCCAATAGTCGAGATGACGTGCCGCCCCCTCGTTATCGTTTTTGGCAAAGAGGGAGTCGAGCTTGGATATTATTCTGTCAACGGGCAGATGCTCCGCAGGTTTTTTGTCCTTATACGCATCGGTGCAAAAGGGACATGCGGGCTCTACGTAGTCCTCGGGCTTAAGAATGCTCATATAATACCTCGATAAAAAATAATGGAGCTGTTTTGCTTACAGCTCCATTATACATTATATAATTGAAAATCGCACGTGAAAGAAAACAGTTACAGTATATCTGCAAGCTCCATAATGAGCTTTTCGCTTGCGTCCCAGCCGAGGCAGGGGTCGGTGATGGACTTGCCGAACACGTCGTCTGCCGCTATCTTCTGGTTTCCTTCCTCCAGATAGCTCTCGATCATGAAGCCCTTAACGAGCTTGGCAATGTCCTTATCGTGGCGGCAGCTGTACATAACGTCCTTGCAGATACGGGGCTGCTCGGCGTACTTTTTGCCGCTGTTGGAGTGGTTGGTGTCCACTATCAGCGCGGGATTCTCGATCTCGGACTTCGCATAAAGCTCGCAGAGGGTCTTGATGTCCTCGTAGTGGTAGTTGGGCATGCTTTTGCCGTTTTTGTCAACGTAGCCGCGCAGAATTGCGTGTGCAAGGGGATTACCCATGGTGCTTACTGCCCATTCGCGGTAAATGAAGGTGTGCTGATGGGTTGCGGCAACGATGGCGTTCATCATAACGGAAAGATCGCCGCCTGTGGGGTTCTTCATTCCTACGGGAACGTCAATGCCGCTGGAAACGAGTCTGTGCTCCTGATTTTCAACAGAGCGCGCACCTACCGCAACGTAGGAGAGCAGGTCGGAAAGATAGCCGTAGTTGGTGGGGTAGAGCATCTCGTCGGCGGTGCAAAGGCCAAGCTCCGTAAGCACGCGGGTGTGCAGGGCGCGAATGGCAAGAATGCCGTGGAAGGGGTCGGGCTTCTGGTTGGGGTCGGGCTGGTAGAGCATGCCCTTGTAGCCGTCGCCCGTGGTGCGGGGCTTGTTGGTGTAAATTCTGGGGATAAGGATCAGCTTGTCGCTGACCTTCTCCTGCACTCTCTTAAGACGGGTGCAGTATTCCATTACCGCATCCTCACGGTCTGCGGAGCAGGGACCGATTATAAGGAGCTTTTTGTCGCTTTCTCCGCGGAATACCTTTGCGATCTCCGCATCAAGCTTTGCCTTGGTCTGCTCCGCCTGAAAGGTAATGGGGTACTGTTCCTTGACTTCAACGGGAGTGGGGAGCTTCTTTTCGTAGATCATTGACATTTTAATCACACTTTCTTATTTCAGTTTATTTACAAAATATTCAACGGCCTCGGCATAACCCTTGATGCCATGACCTGCAATTTTTTTCTCTGCATAGAGGGAAACGTAGGAGAATTTGCGGAATTCCTCGCGGTTATCCACGTCGGAGATGTGCACCTCTGCGGTGGGAATGGCAACTGCCTTCAGCGCGTCGAGGATGGCAACGCTGGTGTGGGTGTAGCCGCCGGGGTTGATAACGATGGCGTCAAAAACGCCGTATGCACCCTGTATCTTATCCACGATATCACCCTCGTGATTGGATTGGTACAGCTCACATTCACAGCCAAGCTCCTTGCAGCTTTTTTCAACGTAGGCGCAAAGGTCGGCGTAGGTGGTCCTTCCGTAGATATCGGGCTCGCGGATACCAAGCATATTGAGGTTTGGTCCGTTAATAACAAGTATCTTCACGGTAATGCTCCTTTACTATTATTTCTGCGGTGTTTTCCGCTCCGCAGACCTTTACGGCGCAGTCGGAAAGTGCGCGGTACAGCGGCAGCCGCTTTTCGTACAGAGCGCCAACTCCGTAAAGATTGGATAGGGGACGCCCGTCAGTCGGCAGCTCGCAAAGGTCGCGGTCAAGGAAATATATGCGTGAGTTCTGCCGCAGGAGATCGGTATTTTCCTTTATGGTAACAACGCCGCCGCCCGTGGCTATCACCGCGTTTGTCATGGCGCCCGCTTTTTTCACTGCTTCCGTTTCGCGGCGGCGGAACTCCGCTTCGCCGTATTTTTCTATCAGCTCCGAGCAGGTCATGCCGTTTTCGGCTTCTATTATCTCGTCGGTGTCAACGAATTTGCGTCCGAGCTTTTCGGCAAGCAGCTTGCCCACGGTACTCTTTCCGCTTCCCGGCATGCCCACAAGGGTGATATTCAGCTTGTCCGCCTTAAAACTGCGGTACAGCTTTTCGGCTTCGTTTTCGTCTATCTGCTCGTCAAAGAACAGCTCGCACGCCCGCACTGCTTGGAAAAACAGCATATCAAGGCAGGATACTGCTTTAATGCCGCGCCGTTCCGCATCCAGAAGTATGGCGGTGCGGTAAGGGTTGTATATCAGATCCACCACCGCTTCAAGGCGGTCAAAGCCCTCAAGGGACAGGGGGCTGCTTCCGTTATCGGGGTACATTCCCACGGGTGTGGTATTTACTATGATGTCCGCATCACTGTGGAGCATCAGCACGTTTTTGTAATTCAGCTCGCCGTTGCGGGATACGGTATGTGCGGTGCCGCCGTGCTTTTTTGCGGCGTACAGCACGGTCTGTGCCGCGCCTCCGCTTCCAAGCACGAGTATTTTTTTGCCGCCGAACGATATTCCCGCTCTTGCCAGAGTCATTTCAAAGCCGTAGATATCTGTGTTGTAGCCGTAAAGCTTGCCGTTCTTTCTTACGACGGTGTTTACGGAGCCGATGACCCTGGCTTCCTCGGAAATGCCGTGCAGATAGGGCATTACCGTCTTTTTGTAGGGGATGGTTACGTTTATTCCGTCAAATCCGCTTTCAAGGAACTCGCCGACCTTATCCTCCTCCACTTCAAACAGCTTGTAGCTGTGGTCTCCCAGCATTGCGTGTATGGCGGGGGAGTGGCTGTGCTTAAGCGTCCTTCCAAGCAGACCGGAACGAAAATTATTCTTTCCTGTCAGCATAGCGCCTCCGGATAGGTTCCGAGCCAGCGGAACACCGTGCCGTATTCCTCGACGGAGGTGAGCGCCTCTCCAAGGGCGGGAGAATCCGCAGGCTCCTCAAGAGATAGGTAAAATCCCGATGCACCGTCGGCAAGGGGCATAGATTCCAGCTTTTTGATGTTTATATCAAAGGTATATATTCTGGTAAGCAGAGATGCAAGTGCACCCGGCTCGTTTTTCGTGGATGCTATAACGTCGGTGATAACGGAGTTTTCGTATATCTCCGGCTCCTTTGAGATGCAAACGAATCTCGTGCGGTTTCCGCTGTTGTCCTGCACGCTTTCCTTAAGCACGTCAAGACCGTATATCTCGGCACAGGAGAGGGAGGATAGTGCGGCAACGTCACCTCTGCCGCTTTCCGCCACCATCCTTGCCGCAAGGGCGGTATTGGGACAATAGGTCAGCTTTACGTTGCCAAGCGTCTTCAAAAATGCGGAGCATTGGTTGATCGCCTGCTCGTGGCTGTATACCTCTTTTATGTCGGATATATCTGTTCCCTTGGGTGCCAGCAGGTTGTGCTCAACTCCTACGTAAGCGGAGCGAACGATGTATACGGGATGCTTCAGCAGCAGGGAATAAATGCCCGTTACCGCTCCTGCGGTACTGTTTTCAATGGGGAGCACTCCGTATCTGCATTCGCCACTTTCCACAGCTTCTACTACGGAAAGGAAGCTGGGCTTGAAGGTAAGCTTTGGCTCTGCCACCATCTTTCTTGCCGCCGCCTCGGAGAATGCGCCGCTGACGCCCTGTACGCATACCGTTGCCTCGGTGGGGAAGGGCGTATCCTTTGTGGCTTCAAGGGCGGCACTCAGCTTTTTTGCTTCGCTTCCGCAGCCGCCGAGCATTTTGTGCTGACGCGCACGGCTGACGGAAAGCAGCGTGCTGTACAGCACGTGGGCGTATCCGCCAAGCTCATCGCCCGCAAGCTTTTCTATCTTGTCAAGCAGCTGCTTTTCTCTTGCTGAGTCAAGCACCGGAAGGCCGCGTTGCTTTTTATATTCCGCAACGCCAAGGGTTATATCCATTCGTTCGCAGAAGGTCTCCACTATTTTGCGGTCACAACGGTCTATCTGCTCGCGCAGCAGGGAAAGATCGGTGACCTCGGCACTTTTGGGTGCTTTGTCAAGGAGGATATCCGTGATAGCGACCGCAACGGCCGCCTCAACAGCCGCAACGGCACGGAATACGATGCAGGGATCGTGCCGTCCGCCAACTCTTATTTTCCTTGCCTCGAGGGACGAGATGGAAACGCTGTCCTGCTCCTTGGCAATGGATGGAGTCGGCTTTATTGCGGCTCTGCAGATAACGGGCATTCCGTTTGTCATGCCGCCGAGTATGCCGCCGCAGTTATTGGTTTTTGTAACAATTTTTCCGTTTTTAACTGAAAATGGGTCGTTGTTCTCCGAGCCCCTCATTGCGGCGGCGGCAAAGCCGGCTCCAAACTCCACGCCCTTAACGGCGGGTATGGAATACAGCGCGGAGGATATCCTGCCTTCAACTCCGGCAAACATATGCTCGCCGTGGCCCGCATCAATGCCGATGACCGCGCACTCGATAATGCCGCCAAGGGAATCTCCGTCTGCCTTAGCTCTTGCAACGGCATCTAGCATCATTTCTGCCTTGCCTGTGTCAAGCACTGCGATCTCCTTGTCCTTTAGTGCCTCTGCCTCGGTCCTTCCCACGTTGACGGGGTCAAACGGAGTGTCGTTTACGTCGGCAACGGAGTATACGTGGGCAAGCACCTCAATTCCGAGAGTTTTCAGATACTGCTTGCAAAGTCCGCCCGCGATGCAGTAGGGCGCCGTCAGCCTGCCGGAAAAGTGACCGCCTCCGCTGATATTTACGTCTTTGCCGTATTTCATTACGGCAGTATAGTCCGCGTGGCCGGGACGTGGTACGTCGTTATAGCTGTAGTCGGAGGGACGCATATCCTTGTTGTATATGACCGCGTGGATAGGTCCGCCGGTGGTCCTGCCGTTAACTATGCCGGAGGAAAAAACGGGTCTGTCCGCTTCCTTTCTTGCGGTGGAGTGGGGACCCTTTCCCGGTGCGCGGCGCGCAAGAAATGCCGCGAGCTCGTCCATATCGATCTCTATATCCGCGGGAAAGCCCTCAAGCTTCATGGATATGGATGGATCGTGGGAGCCGCCGTCCACGTAAAGATTTAAATTGTTTCCGTATGAAGTGCTCATATCAGTTCCTCGAATTCATTCCAGAAGGTTGGATAAGATTTATCTGCACATTGTGCGTTCTTTATCGTGACGCAACCGTCGGCAAAGCACGCGGCAACAGCCGCACTCATAGCTATCCTGTGGTCGTTTTCACTTTCCGCAATGCCTCCCGAGAGAGAGCTGTGATATACGGTAAGACCGTCCGCGTGCTCCTCTGCTTTACCCCCGAGAGCCGTAATAAGGCTCTTAGTGGCGGTAAGTCTGTCGCTTTCCTTAAGTCTGAGCCTTGCGGCATTAATGAATTCCGTTTTTCCCTCTGCCTTCAGTGCAGTTACGGCAAGCACCGGCACAAGGTCGGGGATATTACTGCAATCAACGGTGCAGCCGTGCAGATCGGATGGATGGGCTGTAACGGAGGAACCCTCAACCGTTATATTTGCTCCCATAGCGCGGAGCACGTCAATAACCGCTTTGTCACCTTGTGTGCTGTTGGTATCAAGACCGTTTACCGTGACCGCACGTCTTCCCGTTACGCCGATGCAGATGGGAAATGCGGCCCCGGACCAATCTCCGCCAACGGAAAGAGGAGTTGGGCATTGAAGCGGTAATGCGGACTTAACGGTGTATGCTTCGCTATTTTCAGAGATATTACCGCCGCAGGAGTTTATCACCTTTACCGTCATATCTATGTAGGGCTTGCTCTCGGTTTTGCCCGTAACGGTAAGCTTTCCGCCCGCAACCGTCAGAGCAAACAGCATTCCGCTGATAAACTGGGAGGAAACGTTGCCTGCTATCGACCAATTCAGATCCTTTGGTAGGGAGCCTGCAACCGTCAGCACGTCGCCGTTTTTGATAACGGAAACGCCTCGCTCCTCAAGCATTGTGTCAAGGGGGGAGAGGGGCCTTTCGGGCAGACGGCCGTGCATCTTTATTTCGGTTTTACAGCCAAGGGCGGCGCACAGAGGGATCATAAATCGCAGTGTGGTTCCCGATTCGCCGCAGTCGCATTTCGCGCTTGAGGGAACCGTTTTTATGGGCTGCACGGTATAACCGTCGTTTTCATAATCAAGCCTTGCGCCAAGAGCGTTAAGGCATCTTGCGGTTGCCTCTATGTCCTTATTTACGGCGGGGCAGGGAATGAACGCGTCCTCTCTGCCAAGGGCGGCGCATATCATGGCGCGGTGCACCTCGCTTTTGGATGGAACTGCCGCCACCGTCGCTTTGAAGCGAGGGGATCTTAAAGTAATGTCCATGGGCTTTCCTTTCACATTCCCTGTCTGACGATGTGCACAAGCTCGTCCGTGCCGTGCTTTTTGCGTACCGTGTTGCCAAGTCCCAGTGGAACTATCAGATCCACCGTGCCGCCCTCGCGCTTTTTATCTCCAAGTGCCGCCGCGGCAATATCCTCGGGTGCAAGGTCGGTGCTTGTGGGCAGATCGTATTTTTTCAGCACGTCAAGCAGGGAGGTAAGCACGCTTGCGTCGCAAAGTCCTTCGTTTACCGCATATCGGGTGATGATGCACATGCCGATGGCAACAGCCTGTCCGTGCCCGAGGGTAAAATTCGAGAGCCGCTCTATTGCGTGTCCGAAGGTGTGTCCGAGATTGAGAAGGCGGCGCACGCCGTTGTCAAATTCGTCTTCCTCCACCTTGTCGCGCTTATCGCATACGCATTCGTATACCAGCGCATCCACGTCGTTTTTGCTTATAAGCTCAAAAATTACGGGGCGGTCTATCATTCCGTATTTGATAACCTCTGCCATGCCGCAGGAATACTGCTGTGGGGGCAGGGTGTTCAGGGTATCCGTGTCGCATATAACGAGGGAGGGCTGACAAAAGGCTCCGCAAAGGTTTTTGCCATCGGGCAGGTCAACTGCCGTTTTGCCTCCCACGGAGGAATCCACCATCGCAAGCAACGTGGTGGGGATCTGTACGTATTTGATGCCGCGCAGGTAGGTTGCCGCCGCAAAGCCCGCCATATCGCCCGTAACGCCGCCGCCAAGGGCAACGATAATGTCAGTTCTGGTCAGCGGTACCGATGCAAGCTTGCGCCAGAGGGCAAACAGCGTTTCGGGGGTCTTGCTTTCCTCGCCTGCCGGGAAAATAAATTCATTTACCGTAAAGCCCGATCTTTCAAGAGAGGTCTTTACGGTGTCAAGATACAAGGGAGCAACGTTCGTGTCGCTGACGATGCAGACCGCAGAGGGCGAAAAATACCGAAGCAGGGTATCTCCGCATTTCTTTATTCCGCCTCTTTCTATGATGACCTCATAGCTTTTTGAGGCATTTACTTCCACTTTATACATTGCCGTCCGTCTCCTCTTTTATTATCCTGCCTTCCCGCAGCAGGCTTCGCAGGGTGTTTGCGTCTTTTTCCTCGATGGCTTTTTTGTATTCCGTAAGGGAGGATATAATGCCGTCCAGCTCCGCGCCAAGGCAGTCGGCGTTTTGGAGAAACAGCTCCGTCCACATATTTTCGTCCAGCTTTGCAACACGGGTCAGATCCTTGTACGAGCCTGCGGAAAAGCCGTGATGCATTCGCGCCGTGGGGCTTTTAACGTAAGCGTTTGATACAACGTGGGCAAGCTGGGAGGTGTAGGCTATCATTTTGTCGTGCTCATAGGGATCGCACAGAGTAAATCTGCCGAAGTGGGCAGGGGCAAGCAGGGCCTTTACCTCGTTTATAAAGTCCTCACTTTCTCCCTCCCTTGGAACCAATACCATGGAAGCGTCCTTAAAAAGGTCAGCACGGCTGTAATGAATGCCGGAAAAGTGAAGGCCCGCCATTGGGTGGGTGCCGCAGAAGCGGAAGCCGTGCTCCTTTGCAAGTCGGTAGCCCGCCTCGCAAACGTCGCGCTTTGTGCCGCATATATCTATTACCGTGCATTTTTCTCCAACCAAGGGGGCGATGCTTTCAAGATAAGCTATTGCGGTCTGCGGACACAGGGCAATAATGAGCAGATCGCAGGATGCAATATCCGCATCGCCGTACGTCCCGTCGCATATTCCGTTTTGTATGGCAAAGCTCATGGTGCTTTCGTTTATATCTCTGCCGAGCACGGTGTGTCCCTCGGCCTTGTACGCTCGGGCAAATGAGCCGCCAATAAGGCCAAGCCCGCATATTGCAATCTTCATTACGCCTCCGAATAAAACAAAAGGTGCCACAGCTTTTTACTGTGGCACCAAAAAACGATCAATACTTTTGATAACGCAGCAAAAAACCTTTACTTATTGTCGGAAAAAAAGTAAAAGTAAAAGTAATATGCTGCAAAAAGAGAAACGTGATTCATAACAGTTCACCTATCCTTGGTTGCAGTATAGCACAAAGGAGCCGGAATGTCAATAGCAAAGCTCAAAATAATGCAAGATTTGGAAAACGAAATTGCATTTTTACAGTTCGGCAATGCCCGCCGCATCATGGAATGGGAACTTTGTCTGCGCGCCGATAACGGGTACGCCGTCATCGCCGATGGGCATCACGCATACCTCGCCCGATACCTGATAGCAGACGATAAGATGCTTTCCGTCTGCGGTAAGCAGCATGTGGCGGGGCTTTTCGCCATCGCAGGGCAGGCGCTTTTTCTCGTAAAGCATTCCGTTTTCGTCAACGCCGAACACGATAAGCGACTCGCTGTAACGGTTTGCGCCGTATACGGTCTTCTCGTCGGGAGAGAGACAAATGGCGGAGCAATGGCTCTTTCCTTCAAATCCTGCAGGCAGGGTGGATATGCGCTGGCGGAGCTTCTTTTCG
Organism: Clostridia bacterium; assembly: GCA_017436885.1. Lineage (GTDB taxonomy): Bacteria > Bacillota > Clostridia > Oscillospirales > CAG-272 > RUG12395. The sequence goes on from JAFSCG010000030.1 coordinate 23,640, forward strand.
GGCATCTCGTAAACCAGCACCTCGTTCGAAAGCTCGGTGATAACGTACAGCAGGCTCTCGTCCTTGTTGTAAACGGCGTGACGGGGGTGCTGTCCCTTTTCGGTATATATCTTGTCCTTTATTTCTATTTCGCCGTCCTTTATGGAGTAGAAATAGATGATATCAAGACCTACGTTGGTGGCCATCAGAGTATCCTCTGCCTTATTAACGTGCACAAAATGTACTCGGCTGAGAACGTCCTTGTCGTCGGTTTCGGGCTCCTGATAGAGGGAAGCGGTCTTTGTAAACTTGCCCTCGTCGTTTATGGAAGCGTAAAGCAGGTGTCCCGTGCCCCAGCAAGCTCCGAATACCATCATGTTCTTTTCGGAGAAGCAAACGTGGCAAAGGTCGGTGCCCTCGAACTTTGCGCTGTCCAGAAGGCGGTAGCCTACTCCGTCCTTCATATAGGAATGAATATACGCGTAATCGGGTGTTTCCGTAACGGCAAACATGCGATCGCCGCAAACGGTAACGAAGCTGGGGGCTTCAACGGTATCGGACCAGATGACGTCGCCCTTTTCGTTGCATTTTATAAGATTGACTCTGCCTTTTTCGCCGTAGCCGGATATAAGTAATTCCATAATAAACTCCGAATGTATGTTTTTTTACATAATAACACAGTTGATATTTTTTTGCAATAGAAAAGCCCGCTTTGTGCGGGCTTTTTCTGAATAATTTACGCCTTTACGGTCTCGGCCTCGGGAGCGTTCTTCTTAACGCTCTCAACGCCGTTGAGGCAGCTTACCTTGGCCTTGTAGCCCTCGGAAACAGCAATTACCTCGCCGTTTCTTGCCTTCAGACGGAATCTGAACTCGCCGCTGTTATCGGTGTATACCTCAAACTTGGGGTGCTTAACTGCAACAACGTTCTCTGCGGTCTGATCCTCGATCTCGCCAACGCAGTTGTTCTTAACACTCTCGATACCCTTAAGGCATGCAGCCTCGGTGGTGTATACCTCGGATGTAGCGATAACCTCGCCGTTGCCTGCCTTAAGATCAAACTTGAAGCCGGTAGCGGTCTCTTTAACAACAAACTTTCCCATGTTATTACGTCCTTTCAAAAATTATGCGGTGTTAACCGTCATTTATGCTTTGATTTTATCATATAAAAGCATACTATTCAAGCTTTTTTGGGATTTTTTTGCTTTTTTCAGACAAAAATATACGAATATTTGTTGCGGTGCTTGATAGTTTTGTGCGAACGTGTTAAAATAACCGTAACTATCGAAAGGTGAACGCTTATGAAGATAAAACAGATAAAGACCACTTACGAGAAGGCCTGTGCGGTGGAAAAGCCCGCCCACAAGCTTCCGAAAAGGCCAAATATCCTTTTCCGTACCGTAATGCTTGCAGCATCTGTCCCCGACCTCTTGGCAACCCGCTTTACCTTTACCAAAAAGAGAATGGAGGAGGCGGGCGACGGTCCGTACCTTATTCTTATGAATCACTCCAGCTTTGTGGATCTGGAGATCGCTTCCTATATATTCTACCCGAACCCCCATTGCATCGTCAGCACCTTTGACAGCTTTGTGGGCAAAAGCTGGCTGATGCGGCAGATAGGCTGCATTCCCACACAGAAGTTTGTCAGCGATATGACGCTTATAAAGGACATGAGCTACGCCATAAAGGAAAAAAAGACGAACGTGCTGATGTTCCCCGAGGCAGGCTACAGCCTTGACGGACGCGCAACGCCCCTGCCGCGCAAAATGGGAATACTGCTGAAAAAGCTTGGCGTGCCCGTTATCTTTGTGAAGACCGAGGGCGCATTTACCCGCGACCCTCTGTATAATCTTCTGCAAAAACGCAAGGTAAAGGTGTCTGCCGAGGTCAGCTGTCTGCTTACCGCCGAGGAGGTAAAAAACAAGTCGGTATCCGAGATCGACGTTATCCTTGACGAGGCATTCTCCTTTGACGGCTTCAGATGGCAGCAGGAGCAGGGAATCGAGATAAACGAGCCTTTCCGCGCCGACGGGCTTGAGCGCATACTGTATAAATGTGCATCCTGCGGTGCCGAGGGAAGCACCGAGGGTAAGGGCACGGAATTTGTTTGCCACGCCTGCGGCAAGACATACGAGCTTACCCCTCTCGGCAAGCTTGAGGCAAAGGACGGCGATACTGTTTTCGACCACGTTCCCGATTGGTTCGATTGGCAAAGGGCAGAGGTGCGAAAAGAGGTGGAAAGCGGTGAGTATTCTCTTGACTGCGCCGTTGATATCGGCATACTTGCGGACTACAAGGGGATCTACATGGTGGGAGACGGCCGCCTTAAGCATACCGCCGACGGCTTTGTGCTTGACGGCTGCGACGGCAAGCTGCATTACGAGCAAAGTCCCATCTGCTCCTACACCCTTAATTCCGAGTTCTATTTCTACGAGATAGGCGACGTTATATCCATCGGAAATGCGGAGCGGCTTTATTACTGCTTCCCCAAAAACGGCGAATCGGTTGCCAAGGCACGTCTTGCCGCCGAGGAGATATACAAAATAAAGATGCCACGCAGACGCGGCACAGTCGACAATAACACCAAAGGAGAACAGCCATGAAAATGAGATTGAAAGACGGAAAGACCAAGGTCCTTACCCTCAGCTACGACGACGGCGTGGTTCAGGATATCAGGCTGATGGAAATAATGAACAAGTACGGTCTTAAGTGTACGTTCAATATCAATTCGGGCGCATATGCGCCCGAGGATAAGGTGCGCGAAAGCTTTTCGGGAAGAATGAAGCCCTCGGAGGCCATGGCGCTTTATGCGAACTCGGTACACGAGATCGCCGTGCACGCTTATACCCATCCTTTCCTTGAAAAATTGGACAACACGGAGATCATCTACGAGATAACGGAGGACAGAAAGGATATAGAAAGCAGGTACGGAGTTATAGCAAGGGGTATGGCCTATCCTTACGGAACCTATGACAAAAGGGTAATGGACGTTATCGAAAAATGCGGCATCGTATATTCAAGGACCGTTAGATCCACGGAAAAGTTCGCATTCCCCGAGAATTGGCTGGAGCTTCACCCCACCTGCCATCATAATAACCTAAGGCTCATGGAGCTTGCAAAGCGTTTCGTGGAATCGCCAAGCAAGTACGGAAACCCGGAGATGTTCTACCTGTGGGGACACAGCTACGAGTTCGATAATAACGATAACTGGGAGGTTATCGAGCGTTTTGCCGAATACGTCGGCGGCCGCGAGCATATCTGGTACGCTACCAATATCGAGATATACGATTACGTTAAGGCTTACGAGGCTCTGCACACTTCATACGATAAAAAGACCGTTTATAACCCCTCAGTGATCGACGTGTGGTTTGAAAGCAAGGGCAAGGTCCATTGCGTAAAGGCAGGGGAAACGTTGAGGTTATAAATGAGAATGCCGTCTTCCGTTTAGCGTGAAGACGGCATTTTTATCATTTTATTCTCCGAAATAATCGTCCTTTTCGAGCACGAGAGCGCAGCTGCAACCGCCTTCGCCATCGCCCGCAAGCTCCATATCTTTAACGCGCCAACCCTTTTCAAGGTATTTTGTGTTTACGGCATCTCTGAATTTGTTATCGCCCCAGCCCAAGCAAAAACGCTGGCGCTTTACGGGCGTGCCGCGCAGGAGATAGTCAGTGGTTACACCGAAGATATCCGCAAGCAGAGGAAGCAACGTGATATCGGGATATCCGCCTGCGTTTTCCCATTTGCTTACGGCTCTGTCCGAAACGTCTAATTTTTCGGCAAGTGCCGCTTGGGTGAGCTCTGCTCTTTTTCTCAGGTCTGCAAGTCTGGTTCCAAAATCGTTAATACTCATTTTCGCACCTCCGTTCGTTGTGCTTTTATTGTAGCATACCTTTTTGATTTTCGCAACAAACGCTTATTTGATATTTTGCGGCGTGGGTGTTCCAAAAAATCAACCGAGAGTAGAGTGAAAACAAAAACGCAGTTTCTTGCGATAGTTCTTGCAAAATGATTGACAAAGCGACAAAAAAGTGTTACCATATTTTTAATTATCTATTACGCTTACACCGAGGATCAGAAAATGCCCATTACCGAATTTCTTGAAAAAAACGCAAGGCTTTACCCTAACGACGTTGCGCTTGTTGAGGTAAATCCCGAAATAAGTCAGAAGCGCCCATCCACTTGGCGCGAATACAGCCTTATCGAATCCGCCCCCGGCGGAAAATACCGCCGCGAGATCACCTGGCGCGACTTTGATACCAAGGCAAACCGATTTGCAAATCTCCTGCTCACCCGCGGAGTGAAAAAGGGAGATAAGGTTGCGGTCCTTCTCATGAACTGCCTTGAGTGGCTTCCCATATACTTCGGCATCCTTAAAATGGGAGCTCTTGCGGTTCCCATGAACTACCGCTACACCTCCGATGAGATCAAGTACTGCCTTGACCTTTCCAATTCTTCGGTGCTTGTTTTCGGCCCCGAGTTTACCGGTCGCGTTGAGGCAATCGTTGATAAGCTTACGGACATCAAGCACATGTTCTACGTTGGAAACGACGTTCCCCCATTTGCCGACAATTACGGCGAGATGGTGAACTACTGCTCCTCCGTTGCTCCCGCAGTTGAGATCACAGATGACGACGATGCCGCCATCTATTTCTCCTCGGGTACTACGGGATTTCCCAAGGCGATACTGCACTCTCACCGCGCTCTCGTGTCCTCCGCAAAGACCGAGCAGGCGCACCACGGACAAACGAAGGACGACGTTTTCCTTTGCATTCCTCCCCTTTATCACACGGGAGCGAAGATGCATTGGTTCGGCAGCCTGCTTTCGGGCAGCCGTGCGGTCCTTCTCCGCGGCGTAAAGCCCGAGTGGGTAATGCGCTGTGCAAGCGACGAGGGCGCTACCATCGTATGGCTCCTTGTGCCGTGGGTGCAGGACATTCTTGATGCTCTCGATGCGGGTACCATAACCCTCAACGAGTACGAGCTTGACCGTTGGCGTCTTATGCACATCGGCGCACAGCCCGTTCCTCCAAGCCTTATAACTCGCTGGCTCAAGGTATTTCCAAAGCATCAGTACGATACCAACTACGGTCTTTCCGAGTCCATCGGTCCCGGTTGCGTTCACCTTGGCGTGGAAAATATACATAAGGTGGGAGCTATTGGCAAAGCGGGCTACCTTTGGGAGACCAAGGTGGTTGACGACCACGGCAACGAGGTCCGCGACGGCGAGGTCGGCGAGCTTGCTGTCAAGGGTCCCGGCGTTATGAAGTGCTATTATAAGAACTCCGTTGCCACAAACGAGATACTTAAGGACGGCTGGCTTTACACGGGCGATATGGCAAAGCTGGACGAGGACGGATTTATCTACCTTGTTGACCGCAAGAAGGACGTTATCATCACCGGCGGTGAGAACCTTTACCCCGTGCAGATCGAGGATTTCCTCCGTGCCCACGAGAAGATAAAGGACGTTGCCGTTATCGGTCTGCCCGACGAACGCCTTGGCGAGATAGCTGCCGCTATTATCGAGATAAAGGAAGGCGAGAGCGCCACCGAAGCGGAGATAAACGAATTTTGCATGGGCATGCCCCGCTACAAGCGCCCCCGCAAGATCATTTTCGCGGAGGTTCCCGCAATCCCACAGGAAAGATAGAAAAGCCCAAGCTCCGCGAGAAATACTGCGGAGGCAGGCTTGTTGAAAAGCAGATCAAGGGATAATTATTGCCAAAAGGCAGAAAGGATATGATATTATGACTTGGTTGATATTGACCGCACTTACCGCATTGGTTCTGTTTGTTGTTTTCGGCGTTACGAAAACGGGCTGGCGCAGGAATAAAAAGCAGTGGCTTGCTCTCCTTGGTATCGTTTGGCTTCTGTTTGGCTCTATTGCAAAGGTACCCACCGGTCATACGGGTATCCTTGTTACCTTCGGCGCAGTCGAGGACACCACCTACGAAGCGGGCATACACTTCAAGCTTCCCATTCAGGACGTCGTTGTAATGGACAACCGCACCCAGAAGGCGCTTCTGCAGCTTAAGTGCTTCTCAAGCGACATTCAGGAGGTTTCCGTAAACTATTCCATCAACTATCAGATAGAAAAGGAAAACGCACAGACCATCTATAAGACCATCGGAGAAAAGTATTACGAGGTCGTTATGGAGCCCCGCATCCACGAGGCTGTAAGAAGCGTTATCTCCAAGTACAGCGCAGAGAACCTTATCGAGAGCCGCGATCAGCTCTCCGTTCGTATCACCGAGATACTTGAAAAGGAGCTTGGCGCCTATAACATCGTGGTAGTAAACACCGCCATTGAGGATCTTGACTTCTCCGATGCGTTCACAAACGCAGTTGAGGAAAAGCAGGTCGCACAGCAGAACTACCTGAAGGCGCAGACCGAGCAGGAGCAGAAGATCATGGAGCAGGAGGCGACCGCCGAGCGAGATGAGATCGCCGCAAAGGCCGCCGCAGAGGTTGCCCGTATTCAGGCGGAGGCAGATGCCGAGGTAATGAAGATCCAGGCAGACGCGGCAGAGTATGCGGGTCAGCGCGACGCCGCCATAAACAAGGCTATTGCCGATACTCTTACCGAGGTCCTCATCAAGTATTACGAGATACAGCGTTGGGACGGTAAGCTTCCCGAGTACTTCGTTTCCGGAACCGAGGGCGTGCTTCCCATTCTCGGAAGCCTTCCCACCGAGAACGCCGCAGAACCTGTAGAATAACGTAAAAAACGGCTTGAATACCCGATTGCAACCGTCGGTTGCGGGTTTTCAAGCCGTTGTTGGTAGTATTTTTCGGTATTTTGGTGTATTATCAAAGCATCAAATCAACGGAGGAAAATATGAAGCTGCACGAAAAGATCTATTATCTCCGCAAAAAGGCGGGTTATTCACAGGAGGAAATGGCGGAAAAGCTCGGCGTTTCCCGTCAGGCGGTCAGCAAGTGGGAAACGGGTGAGGCAGTTCCCGAGCTTGCCAAGTTCACCGCCATTGCAAAGCTGTTCGACGTTACCACCGATTGGCTGCTGAAGGACGACGACAGCGAGCCTCGGTTTGCCGATGCCTCGAAATCGGAGGAGGGAACGAGCTCCGCGCCTCGCGTTGCCGACGAGATCTCCGACGGAGTTATGAGCATCATCTCAAAGCTGTGGCGCACGTATGGTTGGCTTATCGGCGTGGTGCTTATGATAGGCGGCGTGGGAATGCTCCTTGTTGCTGCCGTCGGAATGGTCGCGTTTGTAAATATGGGGAAAACGGCGGAAAATATGTTCGATATTTTTGACGGAGGCTTTGGCTTCGGAGGTCATACCGACGTGATCCACGGAATGACAAGCACGGTTTCCGGTGTGCCCGTTGTGGGAATGATCATCGGCGCGCTGATATTCGTTGCAGGTCTTGTGCTGGTCATAGTGCACAGGAAAAAGTACGGAAAGAAGTAATAGAGGAGGGGGTAAAGAAACTTGCTTTTCTTTACCCCTTTGCATTTTAAACCGAATTTTTACGGAAATATTTAAACCCGAATTATAATGCTATCCATAGACTTTTCCGTTCGGATAATGTATACTGTACTTGTGACAAGCATTTTACCGATTTGTATACTAACAAAGGAAAGGGAATAAATATGGAAAAATGGTCAAAAGAAAAAGCCTGGCAGTGGTATAACTCGCGTCCTTGGATCCGCGGATTTAATTTTGTGCCTTCCGATTGCTCCGGTTGGGTGGAAATGTGGCAGGAGTATAACCACGCCGAGAAGGTGGAAACCATTCGTCGCGAGCTTGCCCTTGCGAAGCAGATAGGCTTCAATGCCGTGCGTCAGTTCCTTGCTTTTGACGTTTGGATGTATCAGCGCGAAAGCTTTCTTAAAAACGTTGAGGAATTTCTTTCCATTGCCGCCGAAAACGGACTCGGTGTTCTTTTCGTACTTATCAGCGACGGCGGAAGACCCAAAAAGAAGCCCGAGTTCGGTGAGATTAATAACGGTCTGTTCCACGGCTCCTTTACCAATGATTATAAAATGATCCCGGGTATATTCCCCTCCACGGAGCCTCCGTCGCCTCCCGTAACGGGCGTAAAGCACGAGCCGCTCTACAGCCCCGTTGACGAGCCCGAGCTTGCGGAAAAATTTTATCAGTACGTAGACGATCTTGCAAGCCGCTATGCAAAGGACGAGCGAGTCATCGTTTGGAATATATGGAACGAGCCCGGTAACAGCTCCAGAGGAACGCTCAGCGTTCCCCACATGAAGCGCGCATTTGAGATCTTCCGTTCCTATGATCCCATTCAGCCGCTCTGCGCCGACGTTTGGAGAATGCCAAAGTCAAACGTCCTCACCGAAGAGGAGACCATTGCCCTTGAGCTTTCGGATATCATAAGCTATCACGATTACGGCTCTATCGATCACTCCGTAAGAGTTATCGACTTCCTCCGTCAGTACGACAGACCCATGCTTAACACCGAGTGGCTGCACAGAGTTCAGCACAACAACGTGGCGACTCACCTGCCCATTTATTACAACAACAATATCGGCGTATTCAACTGGGGCTTTGTAAACGGCAAGTTCAGAGGACACGAGCCGTGGGAGGCTTGCTGGATACGTTATACGAGAGGCGAAAAGCTGGATATCTACAAATGGCAGCACGACCTGCTTCGTCCCAATTACCGCCCCTACGACCCCGAGGAGATCCAAAAGTTCTCCATGTACGCATCCATGGCGGATAAGAAGTTTGAAGAAAAGAATAAATAAAATGTCGGCGGGAGCAATGCTCCCGCCGATCTCTGTTATTTTCGGTCTTTTCTGTTGTGTGGCAAAAGGAAATACAAATATTCGATCAGTAAATAAACTTGTGATTCTCTTCAACGAACGTTTCGTAAATGGCTGCTAAGTTTTCGATTGGCTGTTCTCCGTCAAGAGCCTTTGCCGGAGCAAGGATGAAGCCGCCGCCGACACCAAGCTCGCGGCGAAGACGGCGTATCTCGGCACGGATTTGATTGGGGGTTCCGAAATTAACGGTATCCTGAACACCGAGCGCACCGAAGAATGTAATCTTGTCGCCGTAGAGCTTCTTCACTTTGTATACGTCCATTGCCTCCGACTGAACGCTCTCAAGTACGTCAAGACCTATTTCAACCAGATCTTGCATAAGCGGCTCTACGTTTCCGCAAACGTGCTGAACGACGAGTTTGCCTGCGTCGTGCGCTTTTTTATACAGCCTTGCGATGCGCGGCTTGATATGTCTGCGCCACGTTTCTATGCTGAACATACACGTGCGCTGATCGCACCAGTCGTCGCAGATATAAAAAGCATCGCCCGGCTTGTCAAGGAAATAATCCATAAACTGATTGATAAGAACGTCAAGATGACCTATGAGCTCATCGAAAAGCTCAGGATCGTCAATGGTCAGCATCAGCGCTTCCTCAACGCCAAGCAGACGCCACATAAGCTCCCAATGTCCTGCACCGATGTTGATAAGAGTAAACTTATCTGTGGGCAGATTGTCAAGCCATTTTTGCATAACGGCTTTTTTCTCGTCATCGAAGAAATCTTCCATTGTAGGCCACTTATAATCTCTTGGGTCTATGCCGTCCATGGCGGGCTTTTCAAGGTGGGGAAGTCCTGCGTGCTTCCAATGCGCACCGTAAGCATCATAGAACAGTGTGGGATCGTTCGGGTCAAGTCTTTTAAACGTGTTCCATGAGTCAAAAAATGCAGGGCTTCCTTCTATAGACCAGAGTATATTCTTTTTCCAATCTTCAGAACCGTAATGCGCGGTCAATGCGTCCGAGGCTTTCCTTCCTAAACGGATATGATACGGAATGTATTCCGTTTCCTCATGATTTATCTGCGCAAGAACGTAGTCGCGGTGTGTCATAGTATGTTATCCTTTCTTCCATTTTAAAAGAAATAAGGTGATAACTGAATTATAACACATAAGTGAGCTGCGACGGAATGTACAAACGGAAAGAATGAAAGAGAATTAAATGTAAAAAAACGAAAGTTGGCTTGTTTAAAATGCAAAAAACTACTTGTTTTTCGAAAAATTGAATCTGTCTACCGAGAAAAAGATTTTTTTGTATTCTCTGGGTGAGATGCCGAACTCTTTTTTGAACTGTCGGCTGAAATGATATTCGTCATAGAATCCCAGCGCTTCGGCAATGTCGCGCATTGGCATGTACGGAAAGTTTCTTAAATACATCTGCGCTTGCTTCAGCTTTTCTTTCAGCGCATAGCTGTGTATGGTCTGCCCGAAATGCTTTTTAAAAACAGTTTCAACGGTTTTGACGCTTTTGTTCAGCGACTCGGCTATTTCGGCATTGGAGACGTTGATATTCGAGCTCAGATCTATCTTTTTCTTAATTTCTTCCGCCAAAAGCAACTGGGAATCCTTTTTGCGGTCGGCATCGTAAAGCTCGCATAACAGCAGAGAGGAGTATGCCGATGAACGTATTCTGTCGTCGTTTATGTGTGCGAGAAGGATCATTTCAAAAAGCTTTCGAATGCTCGGTGAGGCGGAGGCATTTACTGAAAAGGAGATTGGCAGCACTTCGCCGTCGGTCGCGTTATCGGTATCGTCGATACATGCGTCGTTTTCCTCTTTTTCCATAAGCAACCATATGGTCTGAGTATTGGGAAGGCAGTTTTCTGTTCCTTTGTGGAGTATACCTGCGGGAAGGATGAGCACGTCATCCTTGCCTGCTTTTATTATCTGATCGCACACCTCAATGGTGTATCCCCCGCTTAAAATGTAAAAAATATCATGGTGCGCAAGAATGCGCGTGGGATGCGGAGCGGGTGTGATGCAGGCAACACGGTTGGCATTATAAATTTTTCTGCGTGCCGATGTGTCGAATCTATATTTCATAATAGCTCCGAATTTCGTTTTTTTACATCATTATAATATGTTTTTTTCCTAATTGTCAATTCAAAAAAATCATAATGCATGGTACAATTTATTCGGTAATTCGTATTTCTGCAATTATTGAGCGATATAAAGGAGAATATAATGGAAATTTTAGAACAGATGGATTTGGAAATTCCGGTGTTTGGTATGTTCAAGGATGACCGCCATAAAACCAAAGGTCTGGTCGGTATGGACGGCGAGGTGGAGCTGTCTCCGACCGGAAGTGTTTTTCATCTGCTGAC
>JAFSCG010000031.1 GCA_017436885.1 Clostridia bacterium
ATACAACAAAAAGAGATAGAAGTCAATAGCTTTTTAAATAAAATAAATATAAAAGGAGAAAAAAGGTCAGAAAAGGGGAGGAAAAAGAGGATAAAAAAGGAAAGCACAAAAAAATTGAATTTTTTTCAAAAAAAGCTTGCAAAAACGAAACGTCTGTGATAGAATAACAAAGGTCGCAAATGCGGCCGAATAGGGGTGTAGTTCAGTTGGTAGAACGGCAGTCTCCAAAACTGCATGTCCAGAGTTCGAGTCTTTGCGCCCCTGCCATGAAAAACGACAAGTTTCGACAGAAACTTGTCGTTTTTCAATGAAGCGTTCCCTTCGGGAACATGATGACGCTACGCTAATGATGTCACTTCGTTAATGATGTGTTGCTTCGCAACATTAAGGAACGCTTCGCATCATAAATGAGCGAAGCGAATTTACATCATATCGCGCACAGCGCAATATATCATATCGACGAAGTCGATGCATCATTTTACGAGAGTTCGAATTCATACGCAAAACTGCCTAAAATATCTTTTTTGTAGCCCATAGACATAACAAAAAGGCACTTTTGGTGCCTTTTTTGTTATGTCTTTTATAGGTGGAGGGGGCGAACTGCGTTAGCAGTTATATTCGCCTTGCGGTGCGTTAATTCCGCACTCAGCAGCTACGGTGTAATAGACAGAATCCCTATAGTTGCCTCCGTTTTTGGTATTATACGTCGATTATACAGTATTTTTATCCCATTCGCAATATGAATCAACATAAATTTAAAGGTTGACAATTTATTTTCCATATGCTATACTGACAAAAATGGATCAATAGAGGCGCGGCTGACATGATAAGCACGGAGAGGGACTTTGCTTTGTGTGGGAAAGGGGATGCCGCCGAGAGCGCGGGCTCTTCCCAAGGGGGCGCGTTCGGGTGCGACGATAACATCGGCGCAACTGTCACCTACGGGTGTTGTGCTATTAGATATTTTGACTTTGGTCACGGTGTTTGATAGCACCGTGATTTTTGTTTCCATTGGCAATAAAATATATATCACAAAAAGGAGAAAAATCATGCAAGGTACTATCTGGGCATTTTTGCCCGCGGTCATCGCCATCGTACTTGCACTTGCAACCAAGCAGGTATACGTTTCCCTGTTCCTTGGTATTTTTGTTGGTGCAATGATGTACACCGGCGGCGACTTTCTCGAAGCGCTTTTCACCCTTTACTCCGTAATGAGTGAAAAGGTTGGCGGTAACACCACCATTATCGTATTCCTCGTTGTTCTGGGAATTCTTGTTGTTCTGCTGCAAAAATCCGGCGGCGCAAAGGCCTACGGCGACTGGGCAGGAAAGAAGATCAAGTCCAAGGGCGGCGCTCTTGCGGCTACCGCAGGTCTTGGCTGCCTTATCTTCGTTGACGACTACTTTAACTGCCTTACCGTCGGTTCCGTTATGCGTCCCGTTACCGACAAGTTCAAGATCTCCCGCGCAAAGCTTGCTTACATAATCGACGCAACTGCAGCTCCCGTGTGCATCATCGCCCCCATCTCCAGCTGGGCGGCCGCTGTTGCCGGTGAGCTTGAAGGCGACGGACTGATGGTATTCATCAGCACCATTCCCTTTAACGTTTACGCACTTCTTACCCTCGTTATGGTATTTGCCCTCTGCTTTATCAAGTTCGACTTCGGCAAAATGAAGAGGAACGAAATGATCGCAGAGACCACGGGCGACCTCTTTGCAGGCGCAACCGAGGACGCTGAGTCCACCGAGGAAGTAAAGGCCAACCCCAAGGGTAAGGTACGCCACCTTCTTATCCCCGTGCTTATCCTTATTGCTTGCTGCATCGGCGGCATGATCTACACCGGCTTCTTCTATAACTGGGACACCGGTCTTATCGACACCGAGCTTCAGTCCGCTAACGTTATCGAGGCGTTCTCCAACTGCGACGCGGGTATGTCCCTTGCCATCGGCTCTACCGTGGCTCTGCTTATTATCTCCGCTTACTACATGATAGCAAAGGTAGTTTCCTTCAAGGAGATCACCTCCAGCTTTACCGACGGCTTCAAGGCAATGGTTCCCGCCATCCTTATCCTTACCTTTGCATGGTCCATTTCCGGTATTATGGGCGCAAAGGGCGGCTACCTTGACGCACAGGCATTCGTTGAGGCTAACCTCGCAAACAGCAACTTCCCGCAGTTCCTCTTCCCTGCTATCTTCTTCATTCTTGCGGGCGGTATCGCATTTGCAACCGGTACCTCTTGGGGTACCTTCGGCGTGCTCGTTCCCATCGCCGTAACCATTCTCGGCGGCAGCGGCACCCTTACCATTCTCACCGTTTCCGCTACTCTCGGCGGTGCCGTATTCGGCGACCACATCTCCCCCATCTCCGACACTACCATCCTTGCCTCCGCAGGTGCGCAGTGCAACCACGTTGACCACGTTAACACCCAGCTGCCCTATGCGGGTCTTATTGCCTGCATCGCGGCACTTGCATACGTTGTTGCAGGTCTCTGTGCTACCCTCGGCAGCGTTCTCTGCTGCGTTATCATGTGGGTAGTAGCACTTGCACTCTTTGCCGCAGCGGTGCTTTTCCTCCGCGCAAAAGCAAAGAAGAACGGCTGATAAAATAGTTTAATACCACAAAGGACCGATGCGAATTCGCATCGGTCCTTCTTTCGTAGGGGCGAGATATATCCGCCTGCGGCGGATGCGAGGCTTCCCCTTGAGGGGAAGCTACCGCGAAAGCGGGTGATGAGGTGGTTCACGACCTCTAAATTCGGTAATATCGCCATTTTATGCGGGAGGATGATATCCTGCCCTACGTTGAAAGAACCGCTACCCCTTGTAGGGGAGGCGTTCCGCCTCCCGCGATATGCGCAAAGCGCGTGATATAAGCGATAACGCTTG
>JAFSCG010000001.1 GCA_017436885.1 Clostridia bacterium
CACGCAGGTTCCCGTAGAGGAATTTATGAGAGTATTCAAAAAGTACCTTGATATGAATATGGACATCGTTTATATAGGTTGCTCGGCAAAGTCCTCCGGCTCTGTGAATACGGGACACGTTACCGCGCAAAAGCTGATGGAAGAATATAAAGGCGCGGAAATTTACTGCATTGACTCTCTGAATTGCAGTATCGGAGAAGGAATGCTCGCGATCGATGCGGCAAAGCTTGCAAAAGAGGGCAAGTCGGCAAGTGAGATCAATGACGCCATCTTGGCAAAGAGAAATCTTGTCAACGAATACGTGACCGTTCATTCCTTGACCGCGCTCCGCCGTGCAGGCAGAGTCAAGGGCTCGGCGGCGTTCTTTGGTAATCTGATGGGAGTCAAGCCCATTATCATTGCCGATGCAAACGGTGATCAGGCGGCGTATAAAAAAGTGAAAGGACGTGCCAATTCCTTTAACGAGATCGTTGCTATGCTGAAGGAGAGTATCATTGCTCCCGAAACGCAGACGGTCTATATTGCCCACGGAGATTGCAATGCGTAAGAATTGAAAACGCTGACCGATATGGTTAAGGCGCAGATTCCTTGCAAGGATATTTACACGGTTTATATTGGCCCCATCGTGGGTGCATCCATCGGCCCCGACGCAATTGGTGTTTGGGGATTTGGCAAAGAAGTTACATATAAAAACGGAGATGAGAAATGACAACGACCGATAAAATTACCGGCTCGACCTATGCAAAAATGATAGCGGGAGGCGCTGCCAATCTTCGCGCGCACGTGCAGGAGGTCAACGATCTGAACGTATTTCCCATTCCCGATGGCGATACGGGAGAAAATATGCTCCTTACCATTCTCGGCGGTGTTCCGAACGGAGACGCCTCACCTGAAAATTTAGGAGAAGCCGCCGAGCGAGTGTCCGAGGGGATGTTGCTTTCGGCGCGCGGAAACTCAGGTGTGATTCTCTCGCAGTTCTTTGACGGCATTGCGCGTGGCTTTGGTGGACTTTATGAAGCCGATGCAAAGCATTTTGGGATTGCCTTCCGTTACGGTGTGGATCACGCCTACAAATCGGTTATGACACCCACAGAAGGAACGATTCTGACGGTTTTGCGCGAGGCAACCGAGGTCGCTTGCAAAAGCGGCACGGAAAGTGTCAGCGAATTTTTAACCGTATTTTTGCGAGAAGCGAGAGCATCCCTCGCACGAACTCCCGAGTTGCTTGACGTACTGAAAAAGGCGGGTGTCGTGGATTCGGGCGGTGCAGGTCTGTGTTATATTGTGGACGGTATGAGCCGTGCGCTGTCGGGCGAGAAAATGGAAACAGATATTCCTGTATCGCAGTCAACTCAGGAGATCGATTACGATGCCTTTGACGAGGACAGCGTGCTTGAATTTGGCTATTGCACCGAGCTTTTGCTCCGATTGCAAAATGCAAAAACGAACGTTGATGCGTTCGAAACCGACGTGATAACCGATTATTTGTCAAGTATCGGGGACTCTATCGTTGCCGTACAAAACGGCAGTATCGTGAAGATCCACGTTCATACCATGACACCCGACAAGGTTCTTTCGTTCTGTCAGCAGTACGGCGAATTTCTCAAGATAAAGATCGAGAATATGTCGCTTCAGCATAACAGTATCCCCGCGTCAAAAAAGAAAAATGAAGCTCCCACGGAAAGAAAAGCCTTTGGCGTTGTTGCCGTAGCATCGGGAGAGGGGCTTGTGAATACCTTTATCGAGCGCGGTGCTGACGTAGTGGTAAGCGGCGGACAAAGCATGAATCCTTCTGCAGAGGACTTCATTGAAGCCTTTGACAAGGTAGGTGCAGATACCATTTTCGTGCTTCCCAACAACAGTAATATCGTCCTTACGGCAAAGCAGGCGGCAGAGCTTTATCGATCCTCTGACGTGCGCGTGATCGAAAGCAAGACCATCGGAGACGGGTATGCCGCGCTTTCTATGCTTGACACCGATTCGGGCGATGCCGACAGAATTGCCGAAGAACTGACCGAGGCGATGCAGGGCGTGGTCACGGCAGAGGTCTCCCACTGTGTGCGCGATGCCAATATGGACGGCACGGAGCTTCATGCGGGCGATTATATCGGATTTATGGGCAAGACGCTCCTTGCGTCAAATGAAAGCCGACTGGCTGCCGTATGTGAAACCCTCGACAAGTTAGACTTTTCGCAGTATGATTTCTGTATTTTGATTCGCGGAAAGGACACAAACGAAGCGGAAGCCGAGCGCATTGAAGCATATGTGAGCGCGAGATACAAAAATAAGGAAATTTATATTATTGACGGAGCGCAAGAGGTTTACGATTACATTCTGATCCTTCAATGAGTCAATAAACGGAGGCAAATATGACAGCATTACTTTACATATTGGCGGCGATAAGCGGATATCTCGTGGCAGGGCTCAATCCCGCCATTGCGATGTCGAAAGCCATTTATCATAAGGATATCCGAGAGTGCGGAAGCGGAAACCCCGGTTTTACCAATTTCAAGCGTACCTTCGGTAACAAATGGGCGTGGTGGGTGCTTGTGCTGGATCTTTGCAAAGCGGCTGTGGTTGTCGGACTGTTCGGATGGTTGTTCGCAAAGCACCTTGGTGCATATCAGCTTGGTGCGGCGTATACAGGCGCGTTTTGTATGCTCGGTCATGCCTATCCCGTACAGTATAAGTTCAAGGGCGGTAAAGGCTTTCTTGTTTGTCTTTCAACGATGTATGTGATTGATTGGCGAATCGGACTGATTGCTACGGCAATTACGGTCGTTTTGCTTCTGACTACCAAATATATGTCGCTCTCCACCGTAATTGCCATGTGGCTGTGCGTTCCTATGCTCATCA
>JAFSCG010000032.1 GCA_017436885.1 Clostridia bacterium
CGTTCCTCTGCGGATAGTGGGTTCGGGCTTCTGCCCGACTCTGTCCCAGCGTGAGCGCAGGGCCTGTGCGAGGTGGGTGCCGCCAAATGGCGGTGGACGTCCACGCGCTATGCTTGCCCTAGACGCGAGCATAAATAAAGGCAAAAAAAGAGTATATAAGGAATATATAAACTATTACTTTATGGTTTGGCAATTGCTCTTTATGGATATTTATGCTATAATGAATTAAAATCAATGCTATAGTACACGGAGAAGCAGGATGTTGAGAAAATTTGCAGTAATATGTTTAGTAATAATTATGTTATGCGAATTGGTTTCTTGTGCGCATTCTCGCACCATCGAATCAATTGAATACACCGAATTGGGCATCCCCGCAGCATCGCGTTACTCCGATGGCAACCGCGCAAGAGTTCCTTGGGATATGATAGTATTGGACGGCAAACTTTACGTGGGCGGTGGAGATTACGACGGCAATGCCGGCCCCGTTGATATTTGGGCATATGATATCGCGCGTGGCGAGTGGTACGTCAGCGGAACTGTGCCGGAGGAAGAAGTGTTCCGCTTCTGCATATTCAACGACACCTTGATCATCCCGGGAATTGACCCTACTGAGGACTGGTCGTACGGTAACTACTACAAATTGAGCAACGAAAACTGGGAGAAATATCGTAACATCCCAGGCGGTATGCACAACTTTGATATGATTGAGTACCACGGATTGATCTTTTGTGGTTTGGGCGTTTCCTCAGGGCAATATCCCATTGCCTGCTCTGACGACGGCGGCAAAACATTTAGTACGGTCAAGATGTATAAGGACGGTGTGCCGCTCGACACCTCGGGCAGCCAATGCGTGCGTGTATGTGATTTGTTCTTGCTAAATGATACCATATATGCAGCCTTTTATTACGGTGATACAGAGTTGACTTATGACTTGTACCGCTACGAGAACGGTGCATTTGTATTCGACAACCATTGGATTCAAAAGATCAATCAAGTTAAATACAACAATTGTATTATCAGCGGAAAAGTTACGTATGAGGACACTGTGTTCTTTACGACAGGCTATTTGTACGCGACTACCGATATGGCAAATTTTACAAGGATAACGTTTCCAAGCTCTCCCAATGTCTTTGATGTGATAGTTAGCAACGACAAGCTGTACGCGCTATGCGGTCAACTGCTTGAGGACGGCAGCCATCGTGTGTCGGTTTGGACATATAACGGCGGTGAGGCAACGAATTTTACGGAATTGTTTAACTTTACGTATGAGGTTCAACCTCAAAGCATCGCCTGCGACGGAGATATTTTCTATATAGGGATGGGCAATTACAAGCAAAATCACGAAAAAAACGGTATGGTTGTGCGTGTAGATTATACCAAAAACAAATGAACCCGAATGTTGAAAAATGATATCATGTTATATTTCTAAAACTACTGCGTATATCACCACACATATAAAAGAAAGCCACCACAAAAAAATGTGGTGGCTGATTTGTTTTTACCGCTAATTTTGCACGTCTTAAGGGTTTTGGCTTTTTTTATAGCGATAAATTCTGTGTTTTGGCTTTTTTTGAGCGAGTTAGTAAGGCATCTGCACATTTTTATAGCGAAAGGACGGAGAACATCGGAGTTCTCCGTCCTTTTTTTACATTACTTTTTCAATACCACTCCGCCGTTTATTTCAAGATGAACGGCGTTTATTTTTTCGCCAGTGGTGATAACGGTGTACTCGCCGTCAAGCTCCATATCCTGCTCCTTGCCGGAGAAGTTGAGGAGGAACAGATACTTTTCCTCTCCGTTCTCGCGCACCTTGGCGGTAACGCCCTTCGGAATGGGCTTGCCTGCGATAGCGGTGGGAAGGCTCAGCTCCTTTGCGATATCGCCGATAAGCTTATCGGTAAATTCGCCGTTCTTGTCGCGGAACGCGATATAGTACGCCTTGCCCTTGCCGTACTGCTTAACGGTTGCGGCGGGCAGGTCCTTATAGAAGTCGCTGCCGTAGGTGGCAATTACCTCCGCGTCCTTTACCTTAAGCACCTCGCAGTAGTCCTTTGCAAGGTATTCGGCACCGAAGGCGTTTATCTTTATGCTTTCCTCGGGGTAGAGGGTGTCAAGCTCTTCTGCACGCAGACCGAAAACGTCCATAAGCACGCCGCAGGGCCAGCCGCCCAGATGGCAGAGGTCATTTTCGTTTGCCTGTGCCATAGCGTAGGTGGCAACGAGGGTGCCGCCGTTTTCAACGTATTTTGCAAGCTTTTCGGCGGTGCTTTCCTCGCAGAGGTACATCATGGGTGCAACGATAAGGTCGTAGCCCTCGTAGCTGTCCTTTCTGCCGATAAGGTCAACGTTTATGCCGCGGCGGTGGAACGCACCGTAGTGCAGGTGGGTCGCCTCGCCGTATCGCTTGTGCTGCTTTTGCATACCCTGCAGCTCCTGCAACGCCCAAACTGTGTCCCAATCGTAAAGGATAGCCGCCTTGCTTACTACCTCGGAGCCCGCAACGCAGGATATCTTCTCAAGCTCCGCGCCAAGCTCGGCAACCTCACGGAATACTCGGGTGTCCTCCTTGCCGTAATGGTCCACAACGGCACCGTGCATCTTTTCGCTGGAGCCGCGGCTCTTGCGCCACTGGAAGTACTGTACGCTGTCGGAGCCGTGGGCAATGGCCTGCAGGGAGGCAATGCGCATCTTGCCGGGGCGGTAGAGCTTGTTTATGTCCTTCCAGTTAACGTGGCTGGGGGTGGACTCCATCAAAAGGAAGTTCTTGCGCTTTAAGGAGCGCATACAGTCGTGGGTCATGCCTATCCAGGATGCCTGACCGACGTCGCCGTAGGTCAGCTCCCAGTTGGGGTAATTATCCCAGGAAACGAAATCCACGGTCTTTGCCAGCTCGCGGTAGTCGATGCCCGTAAAGAAGCCCATAAGATTGGTGGTGATGGGCTTGTCGCTGTAGGTCTTTACCGCGGCGATCTCGTGGTTCATAAAGTCCATGGTCTGTGCGGTAACGAAGCGGCGCCAGTCGAGGGTAAGTCCGTGCACAAGGGTCTCGCCCTTGGAGGACGGGGGCTCCACCTGCTCGAAATTATCGTAGCGGTGGCTCCAGAAGCGCGTCCACCATTGGTGGTTCAGCTTTTCTATGTCGTTATCGTATTTTTTGCGCAGAAATTCAATAAATGCCGCTCTGCAGTATTCGCAATGGCATTCGCCGTTCACCTCGTTTGATATGTGCCAGCAAAGCAGGGCAGGGGAGTGGGAATAACGCTTTGCAAGGCGGCGGTTCATCTCCGCGATCTTCTCTCTGTAAACGGGGGAGGTAAAGCAATGGTTATGCCTTTTTCCGTACAGCTCGCGGTGTCTGTCCTCGCTAACGCGGAGTACCTCGGGATATTTTTCCGCCATCCAACGGGGCTTTGCTCCGCTTGGGGTGGCAAGTATGATCTTCAAGCCGTTCTTTTCGGCCTTTTCGAATATCGCATCGGGTACGGAAAAGTCGTAAACGCCCTCCTGCGGCTCCAGCTCCGCCCAGGAGAAAACGCCAACGGTGGCTTCGTTCCAATGGGCGAGCTTCATCAGGCGCATATCCTCGTCCCATATCTCGGGCGTTGCGCGCCATTGCTCGGGGTTGTAGTCGCCGCCGAATATCAGCTTGTCAAAATCGGTAAATAAGTAATTCTTGTTCTCCATAATACAGTCCTTTCGTGTATTAAAGACGATATGTCATATAGCTCATTATATTTTACCACGCGAACGTAGCGATAAACAATAGCATAATGTTAGTTTGGTTTAATATTGTGTGTCTTTTTAGCATTTGGTTTGTATTACGCAACTTTTTGCCCAATCGGTTTGTTTTATTGCGTTGATTTTTGTTGCTGTATATGGTAGAATAAAAATGTATGTTAAAAATTTATCGGAGGATTATATTCCATGAGCAGACTTGAAGTGACATCGACTGCCAAAGCGGAAAGAACCGTAAGGTCCCTTTACGACAGTCTAAGTCGCCGTATTTCAGCTTCGCCCGTAGGAAACTGCCCCGTTGAGCTCACTTCCGCATTCCTCAAGCTTTGCCTTGCCCAGAGCTGCGGAAAATGCGTTCCCTGCCGTGTGGGTCTTGACCGTCTTTCCGCTCTTGTGGACGGACTCCTTGACGGCGAGGGCGACAGAAAAACGCTTGACGTAATTGAAGCTACGGCACGCGCTATTGCCGATTCCTCGGATTGCGCCATCGGTTTTGAGGCGGCAAGGCTGGTGCTTGACGGCATGGCGGCTTTCCGCGACGATTATATCTCCCATCTTGAAAAGGGAAGATGTACGTCCGCATTCGCCTCCATCCCTTGTACTGTCGAATGTCCTGCCCACGTTGATATCCCCGCTTACATAGCACTTACCGGAGAGGGCAGATTTGCGGATGCCATCCGCGTTATCCGCAAGGATAATCCCTTCCCCTCCGTGTGCGGACTTGTTTGCGAGCATCCTTGCGAAAATCATTGCCGACGCAGCCTTGTGGACAGCGCGGTAAATATACGCGGCTTGAAGCGATATGCCATTGATAATGCGGGTGTTGTTCCCGCGCCGAAGTGCGCACCTGCCACCGGCAAGACCGTAGCTGTCATCGGCGGCGGTCCCGCAGGTCTTACCGCGGCGTACTACCTTGCAATTATGGGACACAAGGTTACGGTTTTCGAGCAGAGAGAGAGGCTTGGCGGTATGCTCCGCTACGGTATCCCGTGTTACCGTCTTCCCGACGCGTACCTTGATGCGGATATCGACGTTATCCTTTCCCTCGGTATTGACGTCAAGCTTGGCGTTAAGATAGGCAGGGACGTGACCCTTGACGACCTTCGCAGTGATTACGACAGCGTTTATATCTCCATTGGCGCACACGCAGATAAAAAGCTCCGCATTGAGGGAGAGGATGCCGACGGCGTAATTTCCGCTGTGGAGCTTCTTGGCGGCATCGGAGACAGAGAGATACCCGATTTTACCGACAAGAACGTGGTGATCGTAGGCGGCGGCAACGTTGCCATGGACGTTACAAGGACCTCTATGCGTCTTGGCGCAAAGAGCGTTAAGTGCGTATATCGCCGCAGAACGGAGGATATGACCGCGCTTCCCGAGGAGATCGAAGGTGCGATCGCGGAAGGCTGCGAGATCGTGCCTCTGAAGGCTCCCTCTTACGTTGAGGTGGAAAACGGTAAGGTAAAGGCGTTGGTCGTAAAGCCGCAGGTCATCGGCGCTTACAACCGCGGCAGACCCATGCCCTATAATGCGGCTCTGCCCGAGGAAAGGATCCCCTGCGATATTATCATCGTTGCCATCGGACAGGCTATCGAGTCAAAGCACTTTGCCGAGAGCGGAGCACCTCTTGCATGGGATCAGATAGACGCAACCAAGTCGGGTGCCGTTCCGGGGCTTGAGGGCGTGTTCTCCGGCGGCGACTGCGTAAGCGGACCTTCCACCGTTATCAAGGCTATTGAGGCAGGCAAGGTCGCGGCGGCAAATATCGACGAATATCTCGGATTCAATACCGAGATCAAGCTCGAGGTTGAAGTTCCCGTTGCCACCTATAAGTTCAGATCTGCTTGCGGCAGAGTTAATAATTCCGAGCGCGAGGCTGATGAGAGAAAGCACGATTTCGAGCTTATGGAAAAGCCCATGACCGAGGAGGAGGCAATGCAGGAGTGCAGCCGCTGTCTGCGTTGCGACCACTACGGCTGTGCAACCCTTAAAGGAGGCAGAGTTAAGAAATGGTAAAGCTTATAATTGACGGAAAAACTGTAGAAGCGGCCGAGGGAACCACCATTTTGACCGCGGCAAGGTCTGTCGGCATCAATATTCCCACGCTCTGCTATTTTGATAAGATCAACGATATAGGTGCGTGCCGCGTTTGCGTGTGCGAGGTGAAGGGAAGCGAAAGACTTGTTGCGGCGTGCAACACCGTCGTAAGCGACGGAATGGAGATCTGCACCAATTCTCCCCGCGTGCGCGCAGCAAGAAAGATAAACGTAGAGCTTATTCTTTCTGCCCATAATTGCGATTGCGTTGCGTGCGTGCGCAGCGGAAACTGCGCCCTGCAGACCCTTGCAAACGACCTTAACGTCCGCGCCGTCCGTTATGAGAAAAAGACCGCAAGGAACGATTGGGACGAAGCCCTTCCCCTGATACGCGATGCATCAAAGTGCATCTCCTGTATGCGTTGTGTAAACGTGTGCGATACCGTTCAGGGGCTTTCCGTTTGGGAAGTGAACGGAAGCGGAGCACATACCAAGATCACCGTCCGCGACGGACTCGGTCTCTCCGAGGCGGGCTGTGCGTTCTGCGGTCAGTGCATCACTCACTGTCCCGTCGGTGCGCTTACCGCAAGGGATGATACCGATATTGTGTTTGACGCCATTGATAACGAGGATATCGTTACCGTAATGCAGATAGCCCCCGCAGTCCGTTCCGCCTGGGCGGATTCCCTTGGCATCGACAAGGCTGTTGCCACCGAAAAGCGCATGGTTGCGGCGGCAAAGGCACTTGGCGTAAATTATGTTTTTGATACCGATTTTGCGGCAGACCTCACCATTATGGAGGAAGCATCCGAGCTTATCGAGCGTCTTGAAAAGGGAAATTCGTCTGCTCCCATGTTCACCTCCTGCTGTCCCGGCTGGGTCCGCTTTATGAGATATAATTATCCCGAGCTTGCGGACGAGCTTTCAAGCGCAAAGAGCCCCCAGCAGATGTTCGGTGCTGTGGCAAAGACCTATTTTGCGGATAAGATGGGCATCGACCCTGCAAAGATACGTTGCATTTCCGTAATGCCCTGCAGCTCCAAGAAGTTTGAGTGCGACGTTCCCGAGGTAAATGCTACCGCAAAGGACATTGACGTTGTAATTACCACCCGCGAGTTTGCAAGAATGCTTAAGGCGTGCCACGTTAACGTAGCATCCCTTGAGGAGGTCGAATTTGACAGTCCTCTGGGCACGGGCTCCGGTGCGGGCGTTATCTTCGGTGCTACGGGCGGCGTTATGGAGGCTGCCCTCCGCACCGCGTATTATATGCTTACGGGCACGGATCCCGATGCCGACGCATTCAAGCTTGTGCGCGGCGTATCCGGTATCCGTGAGGCGGAGGTAAAGGTGAACGGAACCACTCTCCGCGCGGCGGTCGTGAACGGTCTTGCCAACGCAAGAGAGCTTATTGAAAATATCAAGAGCGGCAAGGCAAGGTACGATTTCGTCGAGGTCATGGCGTGTCCCGGCGGCTGTGCAGGCGGCGGCGGACAGCCTATTACCGACGGCGCAGAGCTTGCCGCAGAGCGCGGCGAAAAGCTCTACGAGCTTGACGGTGCCAACGCACTTCGCTTCTCCCACGAGAACCCCGAGATAAAGGCGATTTACGAAAGCTATCTGGAAAAGCCCCTTTCCCATAAAGCCCACGAGCTTCTGCATACCGAGCAGAAAAAGTGGAGGATGTAAAAGAATTTTTAAACAACCAATGAAGTTAAGCTGACGGCCAAACCGTCGTCGTCCTTGAGCGGAGAGCCCCGCAGATCCTTCGGTCGCTCGCTCCCTCTTATCAAAGACCGCAAGCGGTCGGCTCCCTGCGGTCGCGTCTATCTCGCTTGCGCGA
>JAFSCG010000033.1 GCA_017436885.1 Clostridia bacterium
CCTCCGGACCGTGGTGGGAAAACTCGGTAACGTCGAAAAGATCGGAGGTAATACGGGACATAAGAGTACCGACCTTTGCGCTGTCGTAATAGGAAAAGCTCAATTTTTGCAGATGCGCAAAGAAATCGTGGCGCATATCCGTTTCTATCTTCGTGCCCATTATGTGACCGTAGGATGCCATATAATAGTTTGCAAGAGTATCAATGACCCTCAGCACAAGATACAATGCGCCGCACTTCAAAACAAGGGATACGGTAAGGGTTGCGATATCATCCGTTGCCCTGCCCGTTATCTCGCGGACGATCATGGGAAGAACAAGCTCGCACACCGTGGTTAGTGATGCGCAGAACAGATCCATGATCAGCATGGGCAAATATTTTTTATAATAGGGCAGGAAGCTTTTTAGCAGACCTGCTTTTTTCATATTCTGACTCATTTTTCACCAATATTATTTTTTTAACGTTTGCGCGAACATCCAATCAATGACTGTCATATTCTGACCGACAGCGGTGAAAATTGAATGTCCTTTACCCGGATAATCGGTAAACTTAACGTTATCTCCCGCGCCGTTTGCAACGAGAGCGTCGTACATCTTTTTGTTGCCGGAATAAGGAACGGTAGTATCAATATCACCGTGATGTATCCAGATATTGTTCTTTGCAAGCTGTGGAGCAAATGCGATATCACCACAGCCGGCAACGATAACGGCGGCGGCATATTTACCGGGGTATCTTTGCATCAGATCCCAAGATGCGTACGCACCCATGGAGTTACCCCACAGGTATACGCGGTTCTCGTCGTAGGAAATGCGCTGGAACCAATAGTCGAACACCTGCACAGCCTCAGCGAGGCACTGTGCAATATTCTTTGAGGTATATTCGCCAACCGTGTGATCGCAAATTACCCATTGCTCGCTCTTAAGGCATTGGGGAGCAATAATGATTACCTCGTTTTTATACTGCGCAGAGCCTGTAAGCGTGGGAATTATGCTTGCGCTTGCCTGCTTGATGTGAGAATTATCATCTCCACGGGAGCCGTTGCCGTGCATAAAGAGGAGCACGGGATATTTCTTTTCGGGGTCGTAATTTGCGGGCTTATAGATCATGTATCCGATGTCGATATCCGCCGTGCCGGGGAAATCGTTCATATCATTCCAGCCGTCATTAAGTATCTCAAATCCGTCGGGCACTTCTCCCACCTCGTTTTCGATAAGAAGCTTGGTAAGACTGCTCTTACCGTCGATATATTTCTCAATAAACTTATTAACGCCGTAAGCCACACAAACGTCGTTTGAACCTGTAATGATTATCTTTTTGCCGTCTGTCGATATGCTGTAGGTATTTGCCTCCAGTTTTTCCGTTGCAGCCGTAGCCTCTGCTCTTGCAGAAGGTCCAACGAGGATCTCTGTATCGCGGGCATCAACGTCGTCGTCGCGCTTAACCCAGAAGGAGGTATCAAAAGCGTTATACATATCACCCTTGAGGTCATTTGCGGCAGAGAAAACCGTTTTTGCGGCGTCCTTGCCAACTATAATGTAATACTCGGTCTTTCCGCCGTCATCAACAAGAACGATGGATGGATCGGGTGCATCCGTTACGGGATCTGTTACGGGATCGGTGATAGGGTCGGTTACAACGGGAGCATCACCGCCACCGCAGGAAATAAGGCATACAAGCAATGTTATTGAAGCAAGTACGATACACAAAAGCTTTTTGAACATAACAGCCTCCTACAAATAAAATAAACAACTATATTTTATCATATCCTTATTATTTTGCAAGGTAGTTTTCAAAAAATCTTTTATATAAAACGCAGGCGCGCTGCAATTTGCAACGCGCCCGAATCTACTTATTTATTGTTTTTTGCCTTCATAGCGGCGTAGACCTTAACGGGCAGACCGAACAGGTTGATAAATCCTGCGCTGTCGTTCTGATCGTATACCTCATCCTCGTCGAAGGTTGCGATCTCGGGATCGTAAAGAGAGCAAGGAGAAGTTACGCCCGCATTGATAACGTTGCCCTTATAAAGCTTAAGCTTTACGTCGCCGGTAACGTTTTCCTGAGTCTTATCAACGAATGCGGTAAGTGCCTCGCGAAGAGGGGTGTACCACTGACCGTAATATACAAGCTCGGAGAACTTGGATGCAACCAGCTCCTTGTAGTGCTGGGTGTCGCGGTCAAGTGTAATGGTCTCAAGCACCTTATGTGCGCGGTAAAGGATGGTTCCGCCGGGGGTCTCGTATACGCCGCGGCTCTTCATGCCAACAAGACGGTTCTCAACAAGGTCAACGAGACCGATGCCGTTTGCGCCGCCAAGCTCGTTCAGCTTCTCGATCAGTTCAACAGAGCCGACCTTCTCGCCGTTAAGCATAGTGGGAACGCCCTTTTCGAAATGGATGGTAACGTAGGTGGGAGTATCGGGAGCCTGCTCGGGAGATACGCCAAGCTCAAGGAAGCCGGGCTTATTGTAAAGAGGCTCGTTTGCGGGATCCTCCAGATCCATTCCCTCGTGGCTGAGGTGCCAGAGGTTCTTGTCCTTGGAGTAGTTGGTCTCGCGGTTTATCTTAAGGGGAATGTTGTGTGCCTCTGCGTAGTCGATCTCCTCGTCGCGGCTCTTAATATCCCACTCGCGCCAAGGTGCGATGATCTGCATGTTGGGAGCAAATGCCTTGATGGTCAGCTCAAAGCGGACCTGATCGTTACCCTTACCGGTGCAGCCGTGGCAAATTGCATCGGCACCCTCGGCAAGCGCGATCTCGGCAATGCGCTTTGCGATAACGGGACGTGCAAAGGAAGTACCGAGAAGATATTCGCCCTCATATACGGCACCTGCCTGCATGGTGGGGAAAATGAACTCCTCAACGAACTCCTTCTTAAGATCCTCTATGTAAAGCTTGGACGCGCCGGTCTTTATAGCCTTTTCCT
This sequence comes from Clostridia bacterium, assembly GCA_017436885.1. Lineage (GTDB taxonomy): Bacteria > Bacillota > Clostridia > Oscillospirales > CAG-272 > RUG12395. The sequence goes on from JAFSCG010000033.1 coordinate 2,925, forward strand.
CAAGGCCGTCAAGCTCGGTTCCCTGTCCAACGTCGCCGGAAACGGCAATTACTTCGCAATTATTGTAGTTTTCCTTAAGCCACGGAATGATGATAGAAGTATCAAGTCCACCCGAATAGGCAAGGACGACCTTTTTGATCTTTGACTTATCCATTTTTAGTTAACCTCTGTATTTTTATAAGTGATTTTTGCATTATTATACAATGCGTATTCGTAATTGTCAATACGTACGTGCAAATAAAAATCTCGATTTTTCAAGATTGTCAAATCTGTACATCGAAAGGGGCGCAGTAACGGAATATTTGTTGATGATAAATAATGCAAATCGTAAGGGGCTGTAAAAGCAGTGCTTTTTACAGCCCCAATACAATTAATAATCGCCCGTCCAACCTTCGTTCGGATCCTTGCACAGCTCAACATCGTAGCCGGCAAGGAACTTTAAAAGAAGCACCGCATCAACGTTATCGACATTACCGTCGCGATTAACGTCGGGCTTTTTTGCATCCTCGCTCTCGATACCGGCGAGAAGATCAAGAAGCAACTCGGCATCCTTATCGTTTACAACGTTATCGGTGTTAACATCACCGGGAGTAAACACCGTGATCTCCAATGCGCTTACCGCAACGGGGATCAAAGTGCAAAATGCCAATGCGATCAGCAAAAATGCAACGATCTTTTTCATAACTGCTCCTTGTGCTTTGTCCCGCGCCGCCGTGTACAACGAGAAAAGATAAACCCTGCCTAAGCAAGGGTGGCGCCCTCTCCTCTGTTTTGTGCTCCCAGCATCCGAGTGCGGCGGCACAAAGTCGGCCGCGTCGGGAGGTCTGCATACCCGCAGGGGAAGTCCGGGCTCCTTTTGTATCTTGTAGGTTTATAAACTCATCGTATCACGAACGGAGCAGGAAAGCGTAAATATTATATGCAAGAAATAAACAACTATTCCTTACTGGGCGTCGTAATCCGCCTCGGAAAAGAACTCATCCTCAAAAATATCGGCAATTCTGTCAAATTCCTCATCGTCATCGACGGTGGAAAGGATATCCTCGCCATTTTCATCCTTTGATGCGACAAAAACATAGAACTCTCCGTTATCGTCCTCCAGGGGAGCAAGAGCGTAATAAAGCTTGCCGCCGTCCTCAAGAGTGCCGACGACCTCAAACTCAGTCTCAACGCCCTCGTCATCGGTAAGAGTAACTATATCAACGTATTCGCCTTCGTCTTCTTTAACAAGATCCTTTTCGTCTGCCATAAGATCCTCCGAATAATTAAATTTTATTGCCTATATTGTAGCAGATAAGGTGATGATTGTCAACACTAATTATCACAGGTCAAGTATGGATGAAAGTACGGAGTTGCTGACGTACATACCGTCTGTTGTGAAGCGGCAGGACAGGTCGTCGCTGATAACGAAGCCGCCATCAACGAAGTTTTTCAGCTTACTGCCGTATTTGGAATCAAAATCAAATCCAAACAGAGCCTTATACGCCTTCTTATCAACACCTTCGCCAAGGCGCATGCGCAGCATCACGTACTCACTTTCCATAGCCTCGAGAGTCATTACCTCCCTACTTACAACCGTGCTGTCCAAAGCGCCGTGTTTAATGGCGGAAACGTACTGCTGTATATCTTCGCATCTGCCGAAGCGCTCGCCGCCAAATAATGAATGCGCGGCACAGCCAAGTCCGAGATATGAATCGACGTTCCAATACTTCTTATTGTGCTTGCATTCAAAGCCCGGTAAGGCAAAATTGCTTATCTCATAATGACCGTATCCGTTTTCACTGAGGAATTCACTTGCATAAACATACATACTGTACTCTTCATCCTCACCGGGGAGCACCAACGTGTCACGGTGCTCGAAAAACGGAGTTCCCGGCTCTATCTGAAGTCCGTATGCGGATATATGCTCCGGTCTGAGAGAAACAACGTACTTTAGAGTATTAAGGAAGCTCTCTGCAGTTTGATCGGGTATACCGAACATAACGTCAACGTTTATGTTTTCTATCCCCGCATCCCTCAGCAAATGATAGCTTTCCTCGAAATCCTCCAAAGAATGTATACGTCCAAGCTTTTTCAACTCGTTTGCGTGTGCGCTCTGCAATCCGAGGCTAACGCGGTTAACTCCGCACTCCTTTAGTGTATTCGCAAAACGCTTGTTAACCGTAGCAGGATTTGCCTCTACGGTAAACTCCGCATCGTCCAGCACGTAAAAGCAATCATAAAGCTCCGCAATGAGACGCTTAAGCTCGGATTCACCGATGGATGTAGGCGTACCACCGCCGAAAAAGACGGAATCAACAACGTATCCCTCAGCCTTTTTGCCCATTATGCGCATCTCCTTGCGAAGCGCGTCAAGATACTGGGCTTTTACTCGTCTTCCGGCACCGGCAACGGAGCAAAAATCGCAATAAGCACATTTGGAAAGGCAGAACGGTATATGACAATACAGACCAAGACTTTTTGAATTGAAATACATTGCGTCTCCCTTTCTCTCCTTATTCCTCGTCAAGACGCAGCACGGCCATAAACGCCTCGGGGGATACCTCAACGGAGCCGAGCTTGCGCATCTTCTTTTTACCTTCCTTCTGCTTTTCAAGCAGCTTTTTCTTTCTGGTTATATCGCCGCCGTAGCACTTCGCAAGCACGTCCTTGCGCATGGCCTTTACGGTCTCGCGCGCAATGATACGGGAGCCGATCGCCGCCTGTATCGGGATCTCAAAAAGCTGACGCGGTATATTGTCCTTCAGCTTTTCCGCTATCTTGCGCGCTCTGCCGTACGCCTTGGTTTCGTGGACTATGAAGGAAAGGGCATCCACGTTTTCACCGTTCAGCAGGAAATCGAGCTTTACAAGGTCGCTCTTCTCATATCCCTTGAACTCGTAGTCAAGGCTTGCATAGCCCTTACTGCGACTCTTGAGCGCATCAAAGAAATCGTATATGATCTCGTTAAGGGGCAAGGTGTAATGCAGCTCCACTCTGCCCGAATCGATAAATTTCATATCGAGGAACACGCCGCGACGGTCCTGACAGAGATCCATTATACCGCCAACGAATTCCTGGGGAGTGATAACGCTTGCCTTGACCATAGGCTCGTAGGCAGACTCGATCTCGTCGGTAGCGGGATAATTGGAGGGGTTATCAATCCTGATAACGTCGCCGTTTTTAAGGGCTACCTCATATATAACGCTGGGCGCGGTGGTAATAAGGTCGAAGTTGAACTCTCTTTCAAGCCTTTCCTCGATTATCTCCATGTGAAGAAGTCCGAGGAAGCCGCAGCGGAAGCCAAAGCCCAGTGCAGCCGAGGTCTCAGGCTCGAAATTCAGTGCCGCGTCGTTAAGGCGAAGCTTTTCAAGTGCGTCGCGCAGATCGCCATAGCGTGCGCCGTCGGCGGGATATATACCCGCGAAGACCATGGACTGAACGGCACGGAAGCCGGGCAGAGGCTTGCTTACGGGGCGCTCCGCATGGGTAACCGTGTCGCCCACCTGTGTATCGCGCACGTTTTTGATGCTTGCGGTAATATAGCCGACCTCACCTGCGGAAAGCACTCCGCTTCGCTTAAGACCGAAGGGCTCCATCGTTCCCACCTCAACGATCTCAAACTCTGCACCCGTTGCCATCATAAGAACCCGATCACCCTCACGGATGGTTCCCTCTTTAACGCGTATATATACCACAACGCCGAGATAGCTATCGTAGTATGAATCGAAGATAAGGCAGGCAAGGGGCGCATCGGGATCTCCCTCGGGCGCGGGAAGCTCGTTTACCACAGCCTCAAGCACGTCGTCAATATTAAGACCCGTCTTTGCGGAAACGGCAGGACAATCCTCGGCAGGTATACCGATAACGTCCTCTATCTCCTTGCGCACTCTGTCAACCTGCGCGCTGGGGAGGTCGATCTTATTGATAACGGGAACCATCTCCAGATCCGCGTCGATGGCGAGATACGCGTTTGCAAGGGTCTGCGCCTCTATGCCCTGTGTGGAGTCCACAACGAGCAACGCACCGTCGCATGCGTTAAGAGAACGGGATACCTCGTAGTTAAAGTCAACGTGGCCGGGAGTGTCGATAAGGTTGAGCACGTACTGCTCACCGTTTTTTGCCGTGTAATCAAGGCGGACAGCGCGTGCCTTAATGGTTATTCCGCGCTCTCTTTCAAGATCCATGTTATCAAGCAGCTGCGATTCCATATCGCGGACCGCAACGGTGCGGGTTGCCTCGAGAAGCCTGTCCGCAAGGGTGCTCTTACCATGATCGATATGTGCAATTATTGAAAAATTTCTGATATTCTTCTGATCGTAACTCAACTTAAACCACCAAATATAGATATTTATAGTTTTACTTATACATTCTACAGCATCCGCGCCGTTCCGTCAAGAAGATTTTTAGCATTTTTGAGCTGATACTCGTTAACGTATTACATTATCAAGCTCACAGCGATAAATTACGTCCTGCTCACCTATCAGCCCCATGTTGTACAGACTTATGCGCAAGCCTTTTTTTGAGGGATAGGAGTCGGGCTCGAACAAGTATGCAATAAGATACGCATCCTCGCTGTCGGTGGAAACGGCATATGCTCCGTTATCAAAGGTGACGTCCTCTGCGTCTGCGAGGGATACCTCGGGAAGATCATAGGCCTCCGAGGGTGTGATAACGTATTTGCGAAGGGATAGCGTAGTACCCTTTTCAAGCTTTTTATATTCAATACCGTGTATATCGAGCAGCTCAAGGATCTTTGATATATTGCTTGCATCCGACGGCAGAACGTATGCGGTAGGTATGGCACGCGTTTGGGTGGGAATGCAGGCTATCTGCCATTTTTTTGTGGCGTACTCGTCCTTGAACGTACCGTCAACGTATATGGAGGGAGATAGATCCTCGCCGCCAAGCTCCGCATCAAGCCCGAGGATAAAACGGTTCGATTCGTCGAAATGCTTAACCGCGGCAGCCGCCCTTGCGGCGCACACCTTGGCGGCTATCCCGCCGTGCCGTGCCATGACCTGCTCCGCTATCAGCTTGATTGCGGAAACGTGGCCGTGGACACGCAAGGGGAAATTGAATTTCCCACTGTTTATACCGCCCATTTCGAGGAGAAAGGCATAAGAGCCTCTGATAGCTGCATAACCCTTTTCGGATGCAGGGAAATAATTTGGTATCTGATAGTGATGCGCTCTATAACCCATATCGTTCATGGCGTCTATAACCTTATCGGTCATCTGCATTCCCTCGTGGTCCTTTATGTGCACCGTGCCGTCGATGATACCCTTAACGTCGTACGTGGGGCAATTACCCTGCCCGTTGAATGCCACGGCAACGTTGTGTATATCGTTTACGGAAAGATCGGCATCGTTAAGACCAAGAACTCCAACGTCCTCGTGGCAGTTAATGACCACCGTAGGCTTGAACATATTATAGACAGCCACCTGCGCTCTGCTTCCCTCGTGCTCACAGCGCAAAAGATCTCTGTTAGAGTTGCAGCCATCGGGGTATTCCCTTTTAAAGGAGCACATATTATCGGCGCTTACCGCAGGCATCAGCACAACGGCACCGAAAGCATCGAGCACCTCTTTGCCGTAATCTCCGCAAAGCTCCGAAGCATAGGCAAGCACAGCCTCCCAGCCCGCAGGCTCGTTACCGTGCATGCCACCCGTAATGAGCATTATTTCGCGAATGCCTTTACCTTTAATTACAGCGGCAAGCTCGCTTCCCGTTGCTCCCTTTGGAACGTCGTCGTTGGTAAATACCATCACGGGAGTCCTTAAGCCGTACTGCTCCGTTGGCGGAATGGGATAAAATACGTGTGCAAAGGAATGCTTTTCGGCAATATCCTCGCAAAAATCGCACAGCTCGTCAATAGAAGTGAAGCTTCTGTCGTGAGCATGATGAAGCAACGCGGGAGTGTCGTAGGTCTTAAAGCCCTTTATATCATCTGTGCTGTAAAACCTGTCAAGCACCTGATCGGTGGTACCGGAAAAAGCGCGCTCCATAAATGCTCCGTCCACAAGGGGCTCAAGCATCATGGTGTATTCAATATATACGTCGTTGCCATCAAGATAAAAATACTTGATACCGAAATCTCTTTCGGCGGGATAGTGTACCTTGTAGCAGTAAAGGCCGGGAGAGAGCTCCGCTTCTATGTATCTTTTGCCGTTTTCCGCGGCTCTTGTAACCTTCTTTATCTTTCCTCCGCTGCTTGAATGACCGCGAATAAAATCGGCAGAGGGCTGAATATCCGACGCAAGATCGGGGTTTCCGTAGTAAACGCGGACCCTTGTGCTTTTCATTTTACTTTTTCCTTCCGAACAATTTTCCGAAAAACCGACGGTTTGAACGCGGCTTTTCCTTTTTTGTAACGGTCAGTACACCGTTTTTTATATGTACGACGTATTCTTCGTTTTCAATACGATAGCCGTCAGACTCGGCAGGCTCGGGTATGACCGATGCCTCCGCATCCTCAGCGACGTCGTCAAAATATTCCTCAGCAGATGCATTATCTTCCACCGCTTCCGTAGGAGGGTCCGCTTTCTCCGGTACGCTTTCCTTCTCCTCTGCTATTGGAGGATCAAAAAGCAGCAGCTCATCGAGAGAAACTCCGTAAAGACGTGCAAGGGCGATGATATTATCCGTATCGGGGCTTGATTCTCCGCGCTCCCACTTGCTTACCGCCTGTCGGCTTACGTTGAGCGCAGTAGCAAGAGCCTCCTGTGATAAGCCGTGGATCTTTCGCAGAGCTGAAAGTCTGTTTGCAATTTCTGTTGTCATACTGATCCTTAAAAAATCGGCGCAACAAAGGTTGCGCCGATCAAAGTTAAATATTAATAGTTTTCAACGCGAAGCTTAAAGTACGCCTGAGGATGAGCACATACGGGGCAAACGGTGGGAGCCTTCTTGCCAACGTGGATATGTCCGCAGTTGGAGCATTCCCAGATCATATCGCCGTCGCGCGAGAACACAAGTCCGCCCTCAAGATTTGCGATAAGCTTGCGGTATCTTTCCTCGTGGGTCTTCTCGATCCTGCCTACAGCCTCAAAGAGGTAAGCGATACGGTCAAAGCCTTCTTCCTTTGCAACCTTTGCAAACTCCGCGTACATATCGGTCCACTCGTAATATTCGCCCGCTGCAGCGTCGTTAAGATTATCGAGAGTACCGGGCATCTCGCCGCCGTGAAGCAGCTTGAACCAGAGCTTTGCGTGCTCCTTTTCGTTATTTGCGGTCTCTTCAAATATCTGTGCGATCTGAACGTATCCGTCCTTCTTCGCCTTGGACGCATAATAGGTGTACTTGTTTCTTGCCTGAGATTCGCCGGCAAATGCGGCCATAAGATTAGCTTCGGTCCTTGAACCCTTAAGTTCCATTGATATATACCCCCAATTAGTATTTTTCTAAATTTTAGCATAATTTTGCACGGTTGTAAATAGGTTGCACAAATTTTGATAAAATATTTACCTTGCGTTTAATTCTGTCGTCAGTACAACAAGAAACTCCGAATATCCAAATAACAAATTTTCAGAATTTTGCATGAAGTATTTACAAACTTGACAGGATGATGTATACTCGAAATAAAATGCGAAGGTGGAAGACATGAGAAATTTTGCAAAATTAAAGAGATTCCCTCTTGCCTCTATACAGCCTTGCGGCTTTTTAAAAGACCAGTTGCTTCTTGGAAAGGACGGAATGGCCGATAACCTTTATAAGCTTGAACCCGGCATAATCGTCGATCCTCTCAAAAAGCGAACTGTTGTCGACGGATGGGCAAACGAAGCGCAGATTGGATGGGGGGCTGAGATCTCGGGAAACTATTGGACTGCATACATTCAACATGCTTTTACTCTGAACGATGCTGAAATGATAAACACAGCAACAGAATGGGTCAACGAATTGCTGAAAAAGCAAAGAGATGACGGATATTTGGGCGCTTACGATCAACCGGGGGATAATATTTACGATGATTACAACGCATGGGGAACCATGTGCTTGACAAGAGGGCTTATCGGTTTTTATGAAGCCACGGGAAGAAATGACGTTCTTGATGCCGTTCATAATTGTCTTCTTTGGTTCACAAGAGAGTGGGCGGGAGATAAAAAAACGTCTTACTGCGGCATTTCTATAATTGAGCCGATGGTATACACATACGAGTTGACGGGCGACGAAAGGCTCGTTCGCTTCGCGGAGGAATACACGGAATATCTCGCCGAACACGATATGTTCAACAACTCGTATAAAGCTTTTCTCGAAAAGGAGCTTTACTACAACTGCAATCACACCGCAAACATGGGCATTGCCATCCGCATGCCCGCTCTGCTTTATTCCGTTACGGGAAGCGAAAAGTATCTTCGCGCAAGCGAACGTATTATTGAGCAGCTTAAGGCCAAGGCCATCCAGCTCTCCGGCGCTCCTGTATCCGTAACCGAGTTCTTGGGGCCTGTAGGCTCAACAACGGAGAGCGAATATTGCAAGTTCGCTTTTTATAACGCATCCTATTCCTGCATGTCATATATATCGGGTAACGCAAAATACGGCGACTACATGGAGGAGGTCTTTTATAACGCAGCTCAAGGCGCGAGAAAAAAGGACGAACGCGCAATTGCTTACTTCACGGCACCAAACCAGATCTATGCTACAGAGAAATCCTCCTCAAGTACGGGTGACATGCAGATATACGCGCCATGCTATCCCACGGCGTGCTGCCCCGTAACCTCGGTTACGATAGTTCCCGAATTCATTAAGGGAATGATGCTTACCGATGCGAATAACCATCTTTACGTTGCGGCATACGGCCCGTGTACTCTTGACCACGGCGACTTCTCAATTGAGGAAAAAACGTTATATCCATTCAGAAATAACGTTAGGCTTGAGATAAAAAAGGCCGCAGAGTATTCTGTTTTCCTGAAGATACCGACTTGGGCAGATTCGTACGAGATACGCATAAACGGAGAGAAGGCAAGATCCGAAAAAAACGAAATGGGATATGCAGAAGTGCACAAGGCTTGGTCCGTTTCGGACACAATTGAGATCTTCTTTGAGACCGACGTGAAGATCATACGGGTAGACGACTCCGATTTTGCGAAAAAACACCCCATCGCTTTCAAATACGGTGCATTGCTCTACTCATATCATATACCCGAAAAATGGAGAAAAACTGCCGGCAGACCCGTCACCCCTCTTCCCGAGGGATACAGCTGGTATAACGTTGTTCCCGATTACGCAACTCTCCCCTTCAAGGACCGACACGAAGCAAAAGCAAACAAAAAGGATGAGATAAGCTGGAATGTTGCCATTGATCCGAGTATTAGAGCGGACGACGTTACGATCGAGCATTGCGAAACAGACGGCTACGCTTGGGAAAATGCACCGATCAGACTTCACACCCATTGCTACAAAGCACCCTATCTTTGCTCGACCTACCCGACCAGAACCCATGAGCCCTTCGGGGATAAGCAGTTCGTGACGAAAAAGCTGCCTCTGATACTTGAACCGTACGGCTGCACTAACCTTCGCATCTCATATTTTCCGATTGCCGATATGGATAGTCTTAAATAACCAAACTCTAACGAAAAGGGATATCCCAATGCTGTTTTACCGGCATTTGAGATATCCCTTTTACGCATATGAAATTATTGAATCAGTTTTTAGGCTTATTTTATCACAATGCTCGCTTTGTCCGCCGTCAGCCGTTCCCCGCCAGACAAAACGAATTCTCCTGCCTTATGGAATATTACGACAGCAGTTCCGTTCTCGAACTCAACGGCCTGCACTTCAACCGTATTTGTTATCTTCAATATGTTCAATTCAGAAACGGACTTTGGTGCGTTTCCGTTCGCATTGGAAACAACAGCGTATGCATAGCTTGCATTCTCAAGCTTGTTTCCGTAGGAAATGTACAGTTGAAGCACGTCGCGCGTTACATCCGTATCTCTGCCGCTGCCGTGGTATGTACGGGCAATATTATTCGTCATACTCTTGGCCTCGACGGTAAAGTCGGTATTTCCAAGATTGTAATACGCAAACGCACCGTTATATACAACGTCCTTCTTATCAACCGTTACAGCACCGGAGCCCACCTTCAGCGGAGCAGAGCCGATACTTGCGTTATTGTATTCAGTTTGATCTACCGTTGTACGGATCTCGCTTTCCGACGTCTTAGAAAGATCAAGTCCCGCCCCCAATGCGATCAGCGCATTGTCGTAAGTGATGAATGAAAGCTTACCTGTAATACCGTCGTTAATAAGCTCCATATACATGGCGCCAATGCCCTTTTCCTCGTTCAAAAGGCCATCGCAATGCTCTCCTTTATACGTTTCGCGGCCCCAAGTTTTATTGTAATCGGAAGTGTAGCGGGCGTAAAGCTGTTCGTCGCTTTCCATATACGTTGTGGTACCGGGGAACATCGAGTAGTCCATAACTGCACCGATATTACGGTACTCATCGCCTGAATACAAATAGCAGGTATTGGCGCCGTAGGATAGATTGTATCCCAAAACATTTTGAGTATTAAATGCTTCTGTGAGTATAAAGCCGGCATGAGCTCCCCTGAAAGCGATATAGGCCTCGGGTGAAGAATTTACCATAGTGTAAGAATGTGGAAAGTACTTCGTAGAATCAAAGGACTTCGTTGGATCGGAAAAAGACTTCTCATATTCCACAATTTCGTCAAGCCTGTAAAGATCATCGAGCTTAAGAAGAGTATCTACCGCTACCTTGATCTCTTTACCGCCAATGCTGGTAACCGCGGCTCTGCCAATACTGAAATAGTTTGCGCCGTTTCCTCTGTGGAAATATCTCTGTCCGTCCAACAGATGGTCTATAAAAAGCTCTATGTTCTCTTCAGGCAACGAGAAAAGAGTGCCATGCATATAAACGATGAAATTAGCAACTCCCCTCGCATAAACCGAACCATAGCTTCCGCCGGAGCAAAGAAGTGCTCCATGCTGGAAGAACGATCCGTCGGCTTGCATTCCCTCTGCCCCGCGTTTTACGATCGATATCTCGCCAGCCGTCCTTGCAACAGCAGCCAGAGCAAGATCGTAATCATCCAGAAGCAATGCGTGATATACCGTTATCTCCATCAAGCTCAGCAAATTGGCACCTGTGTGATCCTCAGCATATTGCACTACCCCGTATGAAACCGAGGGATCACTGGTACCCTTAAGAGAGCCTCTGCCAACTATCGTGTTGATCCTTTCAAGCTGAGATTCGCTAAGATACGGCTTGAGCATATTTGCACAATAGACAAGTTGGCTGGGCACGGAAATCATGCGGATATAGTTATTCGGATTTTGAAAATCCTTGGCAAGCCAAAAATCAAGCACGGAAAGAGCTATGCCTCTTGCTGTTGCATCGTTTTCAAGACGCTCCTCACCATAATATGAAATCAGCTCCTGAAGCTTTTTCAGGTGATCTAAGGTTTTCCATACTGTAACCGATTGATCTTCATAATCGACGTCCGAAAAATATCTTCCGTTTTCCGATTCGACAAGGAGCTTCTCGTAGGTATTTGCCTTATCTTTATTGGGAGTTGCCCACAGCTTGTCAACTAATCTCTCGTCCAAAATCACCAAATCTTGCTTAAGCATATCGTCTGTTCTTTTGTCAATAGGATAAGTTTCATCACCCGTAAGAATCGCTTTTTCTTCTCTGTAGTCATAGCCCATCAACACATCACTCCATAAGTTTTTATCAAAAGAGTTGTAGTCGAGATTCACTCTGAACCAGTCCGTCTTATCCTCAAAGCAAAGCAAAAACAAACGACGTTTACCGGATGCAACGTATCCTCCGAAATTATCGTAGTCGGTCGGCAAAAGCTCTTCGTCCACATATAAAAGCTCGGAATTCTTCGTATCAAGACAGTTTCTCAACACATAATAATCCTTAAGAGTCTTGTTGATAATCTCGACGTAAACGCAAATAACAGCGTTTCCATCATCCGGTTCAATATTAGCGAAAGAAGGCACTGTGCGCACACCTAAAATATTGAACTCGACCTTCCCCTTTTCGGAGGTTGCGCCGAGAACTTCCTCCACCTTGGGCGCATCGGTAACAGTGGGCTCGGTAGTATCATCTGAAAAATCATTTACTACGCCACAAGAAAAAAGGGCAGCTGCTAAAGTCAATAAAGCAAAAATCAATGAAATAGCTCGAAATTTGATTTTCATAACAAACCTCCAATTAACACCGAAACAACGGTGAAGATTTAAACGAAATAAGAGTATCTCCATGGTAATTCAAAGTTAATTTAAATGGAAATTTCTCACTTTTGATCATGTCTAAAAACACCTTGTCTCCCTCCCACATCGGAAGCTCGGAAACGCGATCCTTTTCCACCCATTGAAGAACGCCCTCATCACAATCTGTAAGCTGACCTTCAAAGCTGCTTGCTGTGTAAAGATACATCAGCTCGTCGGGGTAAATATCATTTAGAAAATGCACCTCTCCGCGAAAACGATAGTCAGTAAGAGTTAGACCCGTTTCCTCGCGAACTTCGCGCAACAGACAATCGTTTGGTGTTTCGCCATCCTCAAGCTTGCCGCCGATTCCGATCCACTTACCTGCGTTTACGTCTTCGTTTTTCTTTATTCTGTGGAGCATAAGGAATTTTCCCTCATGCTCGATATAGCAAAGAGTTGACCTTATCATATCAAAAAAAGGAGAGAAGCGGGGCCTCTCTCCTTTCCTTTCGTAATATAAAATTACTTGAGCTCTGCGAAGTACTTAATGGTGCGAACCATCTGGCTGGTGTAGCTGTTCTCGTTATCGTACCAAGCAACGACCTGAACCTCGTAGGTCTCGTCGTCGATCTTGGTAACCATGGTCTGAGTTGCATCGAACAGAGAACCGTAGGTGATACCGATGATATCGGAAGAAACGAGCTGCTCCTCGGTGTAACCGAAGGAAGCGGAGGAAGCGTTCTTCATAGCGGCGTTGATAGCCTCTACGGTAACGTCCTTAGCCTTAACAACAGCAACGAGGATGGTGGTGGAACCGGTGGGAACGGGAACTCTCTGAGCGGAGCCGATAAGCTTGCCGTTGAGCTCGGGAATTACAAGACCGATTGCCTTTGCAGCGCCGGTGGAGTTGGGAACGATGGAGCAAGCAGCAGCGCGAGCGCGGCGGAGATCACCCTTTCTGTGAGGACCGTCGAGAACCATCTGGTCGCCTGTGAAAGCGTGGATAGTAGACATAATACCACTCTGGATAGGAGCGTAGTCATTAAGAGCCTTAGCCATAGGAGCCAAGCAGTTTGTTGTACAAGAAGCAGCAGAGATGATTTTGTCTTCTTTAGTAAGTGTATTTTCGTTTACGCTGTAAACGATAGTCTTAAGGTCAGAACCTGCAGGAGCAGAAATAACAACCTTCTTAGCACCTGCATCAATGTGAGCCTGTGATTTTTCTTTTGAGCAGTAGAAACCTGTGCATTCGAGAACAACGTCAACACCGATTTCACCCCAAGGAAGATCCTTAGCATCTTTTTCAGCATAGATCTTGATTGTTTTACCGTCAACAGTGATGCTGTCTTCACCTGCAACAACTGTGTCTGCAAGAGCATATCTACCCTGAGCAGAGTCATACTTTAACAAGTGAGCGAGCATTTTGGGGCTTGTAAGATCGTTGATAGCAACAATCTCATAACCCTCTGCGCCAAACATCTGACGGAAAGCGAGACGACCGATACGGCCGAAACCATTAATAGCAACTTTAACCATTGGAAAAACCTCCTAAAAAAATTCTGCTATTATTTTACCCTATTTTATTTGTATTTGCAAGTAGTTTGTTTAATTTTTAACAATATTTTTAAATTTTCGATATTTTGGCATAATAATTTCAGTAAAGGGGAGTGAACTATTTGATATTTTTGCCAAATTTTTTCGACAGATATACTGCTTCTTTAAGAAACACGGTGCAAATTTCAGCAATAAAAAACGGAAAAAATCAAAAACATTACAATAATATGAAAAAAATTCTGACCGCCGAAGCGACTTACGGTTATAATGAAACTGTACCGATTGATTTGGGTGAATATGTTTCCCGCTTGTTTACATCGCTTTATATTTTAAGGGCTGAAAGCGAGGAATATTTTGAATTCAGGGTAAATATAAGAGATAAATATATGGTTGATGTTAAAAAAATGACCGTGTTTTTATTAACTGCATGCAAAAAGTGTAAAAAAGCTGAATTTTTTGATTATAGAGGAAAACCCGCACTTAAAATAGAGGGATTCAACCCCGAAAAATCCAAAAAGCTTATAAATAAATTAAGTGGTGTGAGTTTTTTTGAAGTTAAAAAACAAAATTTTTGTGTTTATTTTAAGTTTGTTTCGACAGATAAAAAGCCGACTGAAACCTTTTTGGAATATCTCGATTTAAATAACCCGTTTTCTGCAATAAATATATTCTGGAATGCGAATTTTTGAATACTTTACCAAAAGTGAGAATTCGGGAGTATTAAAGAGAAAAAACGAGTATTTTAAAGTTTTTCTTATTTTGGAAGCGATTTTATATTGAAATTTGTAGAAAAAAAGCAAATTTCACTTGACATTTGAAGGATTTGAATGTATATTTTATTCTGGTTTGATGTTTGTTTAGGCGATGGGAAAACAGTTGCCCTAAACCGCCTTTTTAAATTATATTGCTTTGCTTACTCAAGGCGTTGTTTGCTTTCACAAAGGGGGATGCTTTTCATGGAAAATGAAAATATTGTTCAACTTAATAATATATCGGTTGCTTTTGACGGTGAGCAGATTCTCAACGGTCTTAGCCTCGATATCAAAAATAAAGAATTTATAACACTTTTAGGTCCTTCTGGTTGCGGTAAAACAACCACTTTAAGACTTATTGCAGGTTTTTTGGAGCCTGATTGCGGGGATGTTATTTTTGAGGGTAAAAGAATTAATGATGTGCCTGCATATAAACGTCAGGTAAACACCATTTTTCAGCGTTATGCACTTTTTCCTCATCTGAATGTTTATGAGAATATCGCTTTTGGCTTGCGCATTAAGAAAATGCCTGAAAAGGATATAAAAGAAAAGGTTAACGAAATGCTGAAGCTTGTAAATCTTGTGGGCCTTGAAAAACGTAATATTGCCACTCTTTCGGGTGGTCAGCAGCAGCGTGTTGCAATTGCCCGCGCTATTGCAAACAGACCAAAGGTTTTGCTTCTTGATGAGCCTCTTGCGGCACTTGATTTGAAACTTCGTAAAGATATGCAAAAAGAGCTTAAAAACATTCAGCAAACCTTGGGAATCACCTTTATTTTCGTTACCCACGATCAGGAAGAAGCCCTTACAATGTCTGACAGAGTGGTTGTTATGGACGGAGGAAAAATCCAACAGGTTGGAACTCCGCAGGATATTTATAACGAACCTCAGAATGCTTTTGTTGCCGATTTTATCGGTGAATCCAATATTGTTGACGGTAAAATGCTTAAAGATTACTGTGTTGAGTTTTCAGGTCAGGTGTTCGAGTGTCTTGATAAAGGTTTTGAAGTTAATGAACAGGTTGACGTTGTTGTAAGACCAGAGGATGTTGATATAGTTCCTGTGGATAAAGGAATGCTAAGAGGAGTTGTTACCTCTGTTTCTTTCCTTGGTGTGCATTATGAAATTATCGTTGATATCGGCGGTTTCAAATGGATGATTCAGACTACTGATGAGCATTTTGTTGACGATAATGTTGGCTTATTTATTGAGCCCGATGCAATACATATCATGAAGAAAAGTGAATATTCAGGGCTTTACGGCGACTATTCTTCTTATAGCGAGGAAATCGACCGCCTTTCTGATGTTGATTATATTGAGGAGGAATAATGTCTTGAAAAAGAACACTTTTGGCAACCGCCTTATTCTTTCGCCATATATTGTATGGTCGGCAATTTTTATAATAGTGCCGCTCATTATAATGGTTTATTTTGCTTTAACCGATGTTAACGGAACATTCACACTTTCTAATATGGCAGATATCGGAAAATATAAAAAAGCTTTTTTGATATCGGTTATTTATGCGGCTATTGCAACGGTTATAACCCTGCTTTTAGCTTACCCTATGGCATATTTTATGACAAAGCTTAAAATAAGCTCTCAGCGAATGCTTTTGCTTATTGTTATGCTTCCTATGTGGATGAATTTTCTTATCCGAACATATTCATGGATAAGTATTCTTGCAAATACGGGACTTATTAATACCTTTTTGGGCAAATTGGGAATAGGCCCGCTCAAACTTATAAACACACCCGGAGCGGTAATTTTAGGTATGGTTTATGATTTTATACCTTATATGATTTTACCTATTTATTCGGTTATGTCAAAGCTTGATAATTCCTTGCTTGAAGCGGCTGAGGATTTGGGTTCCAATGCTTTCACAAAATTCAGAAGGGTTATTTTGCCTTTAAGCCGACCTGGTATTATTTCGGGTATAACCATGGTATTTGTGCCGTCTGTGAGCACTTTTTACATCTCTCAGAAGCTCGGCGGAAACAAAACAATGCTTGTTGGTGATACCATTGAATATTTCTTTAATTTAGGACCCGATTATTATAATGTTGCATCCGCAATTTCTTTAGTGCTTATGGTTCTTATTCTTATCTGCATGTTTATAATGAACCGTTTCAGTGATGATGAAGACGGGGGTGTTATAATATGAAAGCACTTTCACGTATTTATGTTTCTTTGATTATATTTTTCCTTTATGCACCTGTACTTGTTATGATTTTCTTTTCATTTAATGAATCGAGCAGTGTGTGGGTTTTTTCAAAGTTTTCAACAAAGTGGTATACCGGACTTATCAGTGATGTAACCATGCTTACCGCTTTGCGTCATACCTTGGTTATAGCGATTCTTTCGGCGGTGCTATCAACCGTTATCGGAACTGCGGCGGCTGTTGGAATAATGTCGCTCAGGAGAAAGTTTGCTAAAAATGTTGTTATGTCTGTAACGCAGATTCCAATGATGAATGCTGATATTGTAACAGGTATATCTCTTATGCTTCTGTTCATTTTCGTTGGTAAATTAATCGGTCTGCACGAATCGTTGGGTTTTTTAACGGTGCTTATTGCTCATATAACATTTAATCTTCCGTATGTTATTCTTTCGGTTTTACCTAAGCTTAAACAGATGGACAGCAATTTAAAGGAAGCTGCTCTTGATTTAGGTTGCACTCCGCTCAAAGCCTTTTTTAAGGTTGTCATGACTTCTATATAAACAGGTATTGTGACAGGTTTTATCATGGCTTTCACATTATCGTTAGACGATTTTGTTATAAGTTATTTTACTTGCGGGCACTATCAGACCTTACCGATTATAATTTATAATATGACAAAAAAATCGGTAACTCCTGATACCTATGCACTATCAACCCTTATATTTATAGTTGTTTTTGTGTTGCTTGTGCTTTATAATGTTTTACAAACCAAAACCGAACGCAAGCATGCGGCGGCAAGAAGGTATTAATTTTATTAAGTTGGGGAAGGGGCTGAAAAATGAAAAAATATTTTTCCCTCATTTTAGTTATTGTGATTATTTGCAGTCTTGTTGGATGTGAATATGGATATAAATATGCCGATTTAAAGCTTGAAGGAGAGTATTCGCGCGAGCTTGAAGGCACTACGCTTACAGTTTATAATTGGGGCAAATATATTTCTGACGGTGCTGATGAAACGATTGATGTTAACCGAGAGTTTGAAAAGCTTACGGGAATTAAGGTTAATTATATGACCTTTGAAAGTAACGAAACAATGTATTCTCAGGTTAAAAACGGCGGTGTTAATTATGATATTGTTATTCCGTCGGATTATATGATTGAGCGGCTGAAAAACGAAGATATGCTCAAAAAGATTGATGTTTCGTCACTTTCAAATTATCATTATATTGATGAACAGTATAAAAAGCTTTTCTTTGACGAAAACGATGAATACAGTGTTCCTTA
>JAFSCG010000034.1 GCA_017436885.1 Clostridia bacterium
CACCTCTTACGAGGTGGTGCTACGCACAACGTTTTGCTATATGCAAAACGCTCGCGGAGCAATCTGCGCTCACTCACTGACAAGCGAGCTTGCCGATTCGTTCCGCTTGATTATGAAAGGATTTAAAAATGGAAAATTTGACGATACGTTTAGAGCCCGAAAAGGACTACAGAGCAGTAGAAGAACTGACCCGTGAGGCGTTTTGGAACGTCTACAAGCCCGGTGCGGACGAGCACTACTTCATACACATGATACATATTTGTTTTGCCTCCATTATCGCTTTAATAACTCTTCAAATACAGAGTATCACACCAAAAAACGCAAATCAATATGTAATTTAATTTTGTGCATATATTTTCAGTATTTTGTGCATTGTATTGATATTTGCGGTTGTTATATAATTTACGTGTACAATTATATTGCCCCGGAGGCTGAAATGGAAAAAACATTTATCAATCCTTCATATAAGCACTTCCTGCATGGCGGCGACTACAACCCCGATCAGTGGCAGGATTATCCCGAAGTATTAAAAGAGGATATGCGTCTTATGCAGCTTGCAAACTGCAATTCGATGTCGGTCGGCATCTTTGCATGCTCATGGTAATCTCTATGCCGAAGAAATGAAAGGACAGTTCTTTGCATACGGCGGCGACTGGGGCGACTATCCTAACAGCGGCTCTGTTTGTGCAAACGGTATAGTTAACGCAGACAGAACTCCTCAGCCTGAGCTTTATGAAGTGAAGTATCAATATCAGAATTTTTGGTTCTATGCCAATTACCGTCAACTTCTTGACTGTAAGATCACCGTTTACAATGAAAGCAGTTTCACTAACCTTAATGAATATGATGTGATCTGGGAAGTAGTGAAGGACGGCACAGTAGTTGAAAGCGGCGTAGTAGAGAACGTAGACGTTGCTCCTCGCACTACCGGCACGATTTCCGTTCCATATACAATGCCCGAAAAGGCTGAAGCAGGCTCGGAATACTACCTGAACATTTCTGTGCGTACAAAAGAGGCAAAAGGTCTCGTTCCCAAAGACCACGAGCTGGCATACGTACAGATGGCGATTCCTTTTTCGGCAGAGCAGGTCGAAAAGCCTATCAGCAGTGAAAAGGTCTCTATTGCCGAGACCGATACTGCATACAACGTATCAAGCAAAAACTTCTCGTTTTCCATCCGCAAATCTGACGGTGCTCTGGAAAATTACGTTTACGAGGGAGAGACGCTTATCAGCGTCGGTCCTACACCGAATTTCTGGCGGGGTCTTGTAGAAAACGACGGGTCAAAGCTTGACGTAGGAAACTACGATATTAACTGGAGAGGAGTAACGAATAACATCAAAGTCGGGAGCATCGATTTCAACACCGATGATGACGGCTTGACTGTAATTTGTGTCAACATTATTTTCCCCGATGCCGGCAACACAAAAGAAAGCATTGTATATACCGTAAACGGAACCGGGGAGATAACCGTCGATATGACGGTGGATGCAACCGAGAGCGGCATGGGGAACTTTCTCAGGGTCGGCTCTATGGCTATCCTTCCCGCCGGGTTTGAAAAAGTGACTTGGTACGGCAACGGTCCCGTCGAAACGTTCAATGACAGAAGGACGGGTGCTCGACAAGGTATCTGGAACACAACCGTAAGCGAAATGTTCTTCCCGTATATCAAGGTAGACGACAGTGCATTTACCGATGTGGTTTGGATAAAGCTCAAAAGCGAGAATCTGAACCATGCATTGCTTGTGGTTGCAGAAGATCATATGGAAGCAAGCGCATTGCACTTCACACCTGAAGAGCTGATCGCTGCAGATCATCCGTACGCACTCGTTCCGAGAGCGGATACTGTTTTATCTATAAACTACGGTTCTATGGGCACAGGCGGAGCTACATGCGGTCCTGCAACTCTGGGCAAATATCTGCTTCCCTCGGATCGGGTTTACAATTGGACCTTTACTATCATGCCCGTTGCGGCTGATGCTTCCACCGAGGAGATAAACGGTGCCGCCCGAGGATACCATACCGTTGAAACTTATAAGCTTTACGATATTATCGATGCTTCGCAAAGCGGCCTCAACACGCCCCTCCCCTCAACAGCAGAGTATGTTGACGGTGAAGGCTCCGACACTACCGCTATCAAGGGATACTTTACCGTTGATGATGCACAGCGTGCCCTTGCGGCAGCGATGACAAACGGTAATCCGTTTACAGCTTACGCACGAGTTTACATTCCCTCCGATATTTTCAAGGCAGAAACAGGTGTTTGGGAAGGCAACGGAAAGCATACCATGGTCTTCTCTCTTGGTGATAAGACCTTTGGTGTTCGCATAGGAACAAAGACAAACAGCGATACCTGGTCGCTGGCTGCATATGTTTACGATGGAAGCAAATGGCATAATGCAAGAGTAGGAGAGCTTGACGCATCTTTGACGGATATGTGGCACGATATTGCCGTTACGTACACCCCAACAGCGCTTACTCTTTATCTTGACGGTAAGGTGGTTGCAAGCAATACCGCAGCAACCGCCTCGGTTGTCGATTCCGGTTATGATTTTTGTATTGGGTACGATCCCGCAAAGCCCTTGCGCAAGAGCGAGCTTATATTTGATACTGTTGTGATCTGTAACGAGGCGCTCACCGCTGAACAGATTTCCGGGCATTTCGAGGCAAGCAATGAGAATGTGATCCTGTGGTTGGATTTTGAACAAAAAAATGTTGAGGATGATATTATCGGCGACAACAACGGCAGTGAAAACACGTCAGAGGAAAATACGCTTGACACTTCCTCAAGCGATCCCGTCAATGCGGGCGGACCAGGCGGTTTATTTACCATAATCACCGTATGCGCGGTTGCTTTTGCAGTAGCGGCAACTGCTGCTATCATATTTATCATCA
>JAFSCG010000035.1 GCA_017436885.1 Clostridia bacterium
ACCGACAACGTCGATCTCAAGCAAAAGATGCTTGCCGGTGCCAAGCACCTCGAGTGCCGGTGCCTTGGGCGTGCCGTAGTAATTGCCTACGTACTCGGTGTACTCAAGCAGCTCTCCGTCCTTTATCATTTGCTCGAACTCTTCGCGGGTCTTGAAGTAGTATTCAACGCCGTTGGTCTCATTCTTTCCGGGGGCGCGGGTGGTGGCGGAAACGGACAGCGCGTAATCGTCGAACTGCTCCATCAGCATCTTCATAATCGTGCCTTTTCCGCTTCCTGCAGGGCCGGAGACAACGAACAGCAGGCCCTTTTTGTTTCCGAAAAAACCTGTTCCCATCAACCTTCCTCCTCGCTGTCGTCATCGGATTGCTTGCCGTTAAGGCGCCACGATATGGTCTCGGGCTGAACTGCGGAAAGAATAACGTGTTCGCTGTCCGTTACGATAACGGCGCGTGTGCGTCTTCCGCACGTGACGTCAATAACTCTGCCGGCGTCGCGTGCGTCCTGAACAAGTCTTTTGACCGGTGCGCTGTCGGGGCTTACGAGAGCCACGACTCTGTCGGATGCTACCACGTTGCCGTAGCCAATACTGATAAATTTCATTTCAACTCCTATTCGATGTTCTGAATCTGTTCACGTATCTTTTCAAGCTCGCTCTTTATATCCACGACCTTGCGGCTGATGGACAGATTTGAGCATTTGCTGCCAATGGTGTTGGTCTCGCGGTTGATCTCCTGCAACAGAAAATCAAGCTTTCGTCCTGCGGCACCGCCAAGGTCCAATATCTCGTAAAATGCGGAGAAATGGCTGGCAAGACGAACGAGCTCCTCGTCGATGGCTATCTTATCCGCAAAGATCGCGCATTCTGTAAGCAGACGTCCCTCGTCGGGAACGATGCCCTCGTCGCCGAGAAGCTTTCGGATGCGCTCCTCCAGCTTTTCCTTGCGGGAAACGGTGTCCTGCTCGGAAAGAGCGGCTATCTCGGGGGTGAGAGCCTCGATGCCCGCGATCTTTCCGCGGATATCCTTTTCGATCTTAGCTCCCTCTGCAGCGCGGGCAGCAACGAACATATCCATTGCTTCCTCAAGCACGGGCAGCAGCATCTGCCAATCCTTTTCCTCGTCGTGCTCTGCTTTTTCGGTGCGGAAAATGTCACGGTTGGCGGCAACGCGCATAAGGGTAATGTCGTTGGTAAGACCAAAGGTCTCGCCAAGCTCGTTAAGCGCTTCGATATACGCGCGTGCGTACTCCTTGTCAAGGGTCAGCTTTGCGGCTGCTCCGTCGGCGGAATGATTATCAATGCCGACGAAAACCTCTACCTTGCCTCTCGTCACCTTGCGGGAGGAAATATATCCCTTGATCTTTTCCTCAAGGAAGGAATAAGCTCGCGGAAGCTTTATTGTGCAATCAAGGAAGCGGTTGTTAACGGAACGCACCTCAACGGTTACGTCCAGCTCCTCGGTGCGCAGAACTCCGCGTCCGAAGGCGGTCATACTGTATATCATATCTACACTCCAATTGACAAAAATGCGTTATATATTATTATATAATATTGATCGTATAAAAGTCAACAATTTCCGTGTATTCTTTAAGGCTGCTGCAGGCTCGTTCGCCGAAATTCGCTTGGGGTCTGGCCTGTTAGCCTTTTGAACGTGTTGGAAAAGTGATAGACGCTTGAAAACGACAGTGTCGCGGCTATTTCCTTTATCTCGCAACGTTGGTTGGTGAGCAACTGCTTTGCGTGAGTCATCTTGCGTTCAAGCATATATTGCTTCGGCGTTATGCCGTACCTTCGTTTAAAAACGGAGGTGGTGTAATTGCTGTTCAGGTGGAAGCACTCTGCCAGTTGCTCAACGGTAAGGGAAAAGTCCATACGGTTGTCTATGTACATCTTCAGTCGTTGTGCAAGATCAATGTTTACCTCGTTTTTCTTCAGTCCCTTATCCATCAAGGCTATTATTTCGTGAAGCCGAAGCCCCGTGGCAAAAAGTCTGTCCTGTAGATCCATCTCCTCAGAAAAGATAGTGCGCAGTGCTTCGAACTGTTCCTTTACGTCCATATGCAGAACTACTACCGGTGCAGTGATCTCATATGCCTCAAGCAGCTTTGATATCAGCGTGCCTCTTACGTTGATCCACAGCTTTCTGTAGGGATCTGCAGGATCGGAGTAGTAGATATGGGAGGTGTTGTTATTTAAAAAGTAAAGGTCTCCGGGCCCCACGGAATACTTTATGCCATCGCATTCGATGTACCCCTTGCCGGAATAAACGTATTCGAATACGTAAATGCCGAAGCGCTTTACTCCGGTGCGGTAGCGCTCTATGCGGTAGTTGGGGGTGGGCTGGGTCATCCCCATACTCTCCACGTAAAGCATATCTCCCATTTTATAACCGAAGGGGCTTAGATATATAAAATCCTGAAATGCAGACTTCTTAAATGATTTTTTAGGATTTTCAAATGAATTCTCTATCATTCCATCACCCTCAATGCGGAATTTTTGTATTATGAAGATGCTTTTTTGTATCCCGTGATGCTTAAATCCGGTTGACTGATATTCAAAAAAATGATATCATAAATAAAGGAAAAAGTAAATATTCTCCGATGTTTTTTTGTAAAAGCTTCGAGAAAATTTGCAAAAGATATGATTTAAGAAAGGAAATTGAAATGACAAAAAGAGTTCTTTGCTTAATTTTGGCTGCAATGTGTGTTGGCTCTATGCTCGTTTCCTGTGGCGACGGCAAGACCGAAGGTCCCGCCGCTACTACTCCGGCAGTAACCACTGACGGCACCGCAACCACCACAGAGCCCGTTACTACAGAGCCTGCTGAGGCACTTGATATCCCCGAGGGATATTTCCTCGACGGATACGAGTATACCATACTCTGCACCGCTCTTATGACAAACCCGCCCACGCCCTTTGCCTATAAGGATACGGAGCTGGTTCTTGACGATGCGGTATATCGCCGCAACACCATCATTGAGGATACCTACGGTATTTCCATTGAGGTCATTACCGAGTACACCACTACCGCAGGCAAGGCTGTTGCCCGTCTTCAGGCGAACCGTTCCGCAGGCGACACGCTGTACGATGCGGGTCTTATCGACGTGTTCGGCGTTTGCCAGCTGGCGCACAGCGGATATCTGGCAGATCTGCAGGACGTTCCCTACGTAGCGCTCGAGAAGTCCTGGTGGGACCAGAACGCGACCAGAGATACCAGCATTTTCGGAAAGACCTTCTTTACCACGGGCGATATCTCCTTCCTTGACAAGGAGTACACGTTTGCTACCATCTTCAACAAAACCATTGCCGAGGAAAAGCAGCTTGGTGATCTTTACGCTATCGTCAGAGAAGGTAAGTGGACCATTGACGTAATGGCAGACATGTGCAAGCTCGTCAGCGAGGACCTCAACGGCGATGATAAGCTCGATTCCAACGACAAGTTCGGTCTTATCACCTGGGACGCAATGCTTACCGCATCCATCAACGGCTCCGGTAACACCATTGCTCATATCGAGGACGATGAGCTTGTTCTCAGCCTCAATAACGAGGAAGTTATCTCCGTGGTAGAAAAGTACGTAGGTCTTGCTCAGCATCAGTCCGTTCACAACTTCCAGCATACCACCGGTGGCGTGGGCTGGATCGATATGTTCAATAACGGTCAGGCGCTCTTCCTCCACGAGTATCTCAAGGCTCTCCCCAGCTTCCGTGACACCGATCTTGAGTACGGTATCCTTCCTATGCCCAAGCTTTCCGAGGAGCAGGAAAATTACTACTGCGGCTTTGCAGGCTACCAGACCGCGATGTACTGCATCCCCGTTGACGTATATGACGAGGAGATAAGCGGCGTTATTTCCGAGGCTATGGCATATCATTCCAAGCTCCTTGTAACTCCCGCATATTACGACAGAACTCTTATCGGACGTAACGTTCAGGATCCCGAAAGCGAAGAGACTCTTAACATCATCTTCGCCAACAGAATCTACGACCTCGGCCTTTTCTACAAGGTAGGTACTTACGGAACCCAGCTTGGCTACCTCCTTCGCGATAAGAACACCGATTTCTCCTCCATGTTCGAGAAGTTCCGCACACTTTCCGAAACCGATCTTAAGAAGATCAACGGCTTCTTCGAATCCGGAAACGAATGAGCAAAGTGTTGAAAACCGTGTGCTTTATTGCTTTTTGTAGGAATAAATAAAATGAAAAGAGCAGTTTCTTTTGTTATCTTTGCGGCAATGCTTGCTGTTTCCCTTTGCGCTTGCGGAGAAACGGTTGTAGAGAATGCCACCCCCGTTGTAACCACTGTTCCAACCGTTGATACCACGGTGGCTACAACAGAGTACGTTGAGCTTCCCGATCTTCCGGAGGGATACTTTGCAAACGGATACAATTTTACCATACTCTGTACTTCGTGGATGAATAACCCTCCTACACCGTTTAAATACAAGGATACAGCCCTTGTGCTGGACGAGGCCATATACCGCCGTAATACAACGGTGGAGGATGCCTACGGTATAGTTATCGAGACGGTTGAGGACTATACCACTGCAGGCAACTCCGGCGTTATGCGTCTGCAGGCAAACAGGACCTCCGGGGACACGCTGTACGAT
>JAFSCG010000036.1 GCA_017436885.1 Clostridia bacterium
GCCCCCGCCCTACAGTTGCCATCGATTGGTCGTAGGGCGGGGGCTTGCTCCCGCCGTTTGTGTATGTTTTTATTTGTTATTCTCTATCTTTTCAATTTCCTTTACAAGCAGCTCGACGGCGCTTACAACAAAGCGTGTGCAGGGTCTGTCCTTATAAAACGTCTCGTCGCGTTTCGTGGGGGTGGGCTCTTTTTCGTCGGCTTTTACCTTTTCCTCCGTTAAATTAAGGAGATCGCGGCATATTACGGAGCCGTTTTCCTCGGCAAAGCGGTTGAGAAATTCGGATACCCTTGCGTAATGCTCGGCACATTTATCCCTGTTTGGCTCGTCGTGGCCGTACAGCACTCCAAGCACCATTGCACAGCCGCTTACGGCACCGCAGATATCGCGGTGGCGGGCAACGCCGCCGCCAAAGGACGAGGCAATGCGCAGGGCGGCCTTCTCCTCAAAGCCCGTAAGGTCGCAGAAGGAGGCAAATACCGACTGCGAGCAGTTATAACCCGAGAAAAAAAGCTCTTCCGCTTTTTTCTTTCTGTCTTCAACGGTCATTTCTTTTCCTCCGTGTTCTTCGGTTTTTGCATGGTAAGGGATATGCGTCCGCGCTTTTTGTCCACGTCAAGGACCCAAACGGTTACTCTGTCGCCTACGGAAAGGACCTCGATGGGATGGTTTATCCTGCGTCCCGCAATACGGGAAATGTGCACGAGTCCGTCCTGATGTACGCCGATATCAACGAAGGCACCGAAGTCAACGAGATTACGTACCGTGCCCGTCAGCTCCATGCCGGGGATAAGACTGTCTATATCCATAACGTCGGAGCGGAGCATGGGAGGGGGCAGGGAATCGCGGGGGTCGCGTCCCGGCTTTGTAAGCTCGGATATAATGTCGTTTAAGGTCTGCTCGCCAAGTCCAAGCTTTTCGGCAATGGCGGCGCGTCCCAGCTCGTCGCATTTTTCGGCTATCTCGGGCAGACCGTTGGCGGCTGCCTTAACGTCGTAGCCGCAGAGCTTCAGCAGCTCCTTTGCGGCGGCGTAGCTTTCGGGGTGGACCGCCGTGTTGTCAAGGGGCTCCTTGCCGTCATGCACGCGCAAGAATCCCGCGCACTGCTCGAATGCCTTCGGTCCGAGCTTGGGCACCTTTTTCAGCTCCGTGCGCGATCTGAAGGCACCGTTTTCCTCGCGGTAGGTAACGATGTTCGCCGCAAGGGCAGGTCCAAGACCCGCAATGTGGGAAAGCAGAGGCGCGGAGGCGGTGTTAAGGTCGGCACCCACGGAGTTTACACAGTCCTCAACAACGCCGTCAAGGGTGGAGGAAAGCTCCTTCGGAGGCATATCGTGCTGATACTGACCTACGCCGATGGCCTTGGGGTCTATCTTTACAAGCTCCGCCAGAGGGTCCTGCAGTCTGCGTGCAATGGATACCGCGCTGCGGAGGGAAACGTCGTACTCGGGGAATTCCTTTGCCGCAAGCTCGCTTGCGCTGTAAACGGATGCGCCTGCCTCGCTTACCACCATGTATGAAACGCCCGGCAGCTCGGAAAGCAGAGAGGCGGCAAACTCCTCCGTCTCGTGGCTTGCGGTGCCGTTACCGATGGCAAAAACGGTAACGCCGTGCTTTTTAACAAGGCGGATAACGGTGCTTCTTGCCTCGGCAAGCTTGCTGTGAGGGGGCGCGGGGTAGATAACTCCCGTGTCAAGCACCTTGCCCGTGGCGTCCACAACCGCCAGCTTACAGCCCGTACGGTAGCCGGGGTCCATGCCGAGGGCAACGCGGCCTCTGATGGGCGGCTGCATAAGAAGCTGACGGAGATTAAGACCGAAAACTCTGATGGCGGCGTCGCTTGCGCCGTCGGTCATCTCGTTTCTTATCTCGCGCTCGATGGAGGGGAAGATAAGGCGGTCGTAAGCATCTCTTGCAGCGGCAAGAACGACGTTTGCGGCTTCGCTGTCGTTTTTAACGTACATGGAGAAGATGATGTTCTCTGCCTTTGCACGCTCAAAGTCGATGGTAACCTTCAGCTTGTCCTCTCGCTCTCCGCGGTTTACGGCAAGTATGCGGTGCCCTGCCATACGGGAGATGGGCTCGCTGTAATCGGCATAGTTTTCGTAAACGCCCGCATCCTCCTCGGTCTTTTTGGAGGTAAGCTTGCCGTTCATGCGGCAAACGTAGCGCAGGCGGCGGCGCAGCTCTGCGTCGTCGCTGATTATTTCGGCGATAATGTCGCTTGCGCCCGCAAGTGCGTCTTCAACGGTTTCCACGCCCTTCTCGGGGTCGATATACGCCTCCGCTTCCTTGGCGGGGACGGTCTTTTTGTCCTCCTCCAGCAGAAGAAGTGCAAGGGGCTCCAAGCCCTTTTCCTTTGCAATGGTGGCGCGGGTGCGGCGCTTGGGACGGAAGGGACGGTAGATATCCTCCACCTCCGTCATGGTGGCGGCGCTTGCAAGGGCGGCCTCTATCTCGGGGGTAAGCTTGCCCTGCGCTTCAATGGCAGAGAGTGCCTTTTCCTTTGCCTCCTCCAGATTGCGCAGGTAGGTAAGACGGTCAAAAAGGTCGCGCAGCTGCGTGTCTGTCAGACCGCCGTGTGCCTCCTTGCGGTAGCGGGCAATAAAGGGAATGGTGTTGCCGTCGTCGATAAGCTTAACGGCGTTCTCCACCTGAGCCTCCTTTATGTTAAGTTCCTTTGCAATGGTCGATAAAATGTCCATGAGTTCTCCTTTTCAGTCCTGTGGCTTAAAACGTTCAAAAAACGCGACAGCGTCGTTTCTTTCGGCGGTAAAGGAGCCGAAGATCATCGTTTCGCTTCCGCCGCCCTTGCCCGAAAGAGCTTTGTTTATAACGGGCGCAAGGGTGCGCATATTGTGCTTTGCGGATGCGGCGGCGTAGGTAAAGCCCGTTTTTGCAGGGGCAAAGGCAATAGCCACTTCGCATTTCTTGGCAAGGCGGTTGGCGTAATCCCGCAGTCCCTCGGCGTCGGCAAATTCGTCGAATATGCAGATGCATCCGTCGGTTTCTGCCGTGCATTCGATCTTTATGTCGCGCATTGCCCGTGCAAGGGAAAGAAGGCTCCTTTTTGCTTCCTCCGCCTTTGCAAGTCGGTTCTCCACCGCCTCTGCGACCTCGTTCGGCTTTGCGGACAGCGCAACGGATATCCTTCTCACGGAGTCGTGCTTTTCGGCATGATCGCCGTAAGCCGCCAGACCGCACAAAAGGGTAATACGTGTGCCGCCCTTCCACGGTACAGCGTCTATGATCTTGATGCTTCCGATGCTTCCCGTGCTTTCAAAATGCGGCGCACAGCAGGCGCAAACGTCAACGCCCGCGATCTCCACTATCCTTACCTCACCCTCAAAGTCTATTTTGGAGCGGAATCTCATTCCCGCAAGCTCCTCGGGTGTGGGAAAGTATGCCTTTATGGGGATGTTCTCGGCGATAACGAGGTTTGCCTCCGCCTCTGCTTCCCGCAGCTGTGCGTCGGTTACGGGGGTACGGGTATCCACGGTTACTACCTCGTTTTTGCCGAGGTGGAAGCCCGCGTTCTCGGTGCCGAATAGTCGGTGCATGATGCCCGATAGGATGTGCTCGCCGCCGTGTCCCTGCATCTTCCGCAGGCGCGGCACACGGTCCAGCCTGCAGCTTACCGCGGTCCCCACGGCGATGGCATCGGGGGAAAGATGAACTACCTCTCCGTCCTTTTCAAAAACGGAGATAAGGCGCAAGCCGTTTATCTCTCCCGTGTCGGCCTCTTGCCCGCCGCCTCCGGGGAAAAAGGCGGTACGGTCAAGCCGCACGGCATAGCCGCCCTCGCTCTGCTCGCAGGCAGTAACGGTGGCGTCGAATTCCGTCTGCATTCCGTTTTCGTAATATATTCTTGAGTGGTCTATGCTTCTTTGTTCCATTTTTTCCTTCTGTTGACAAGGTTTTTTATGTGCAAATTTAATTACAGTATATTTTACCACTTTTAGTAGCAGATTGCAAGGGGAGAATAAGATGTGAGATCTGTGTTTTTGAAAAGTGATTGACAAAATAATGCATTCTGTGTATACTGTGAATAGGTATAATTCATTGCATTAATAATAGGAGAAAAATATGAACATAGACACCCAAACCATTACCACGATCACTGAAGCAAATCAGAATTTTTCAAAGGTAGCAAAAGTAGCGGAAAAAAACGGGCAGGCGGTCATTTTCAAAAACAACAAGCCGAAGTTTTTGCTTATTGACGTGGATTCAAATGCTTTCTTCGATATGAGCGATGATGAAAAAATAGACGTTGCGGCAAGACGCATTCTCAAAAGATTCAAGCCTGCTTTTGAGGAGCTTGCAAAATGATAAAGTTGAGCAGAGAAAAAGTGCTTTTGCTTCATCAGCTTATAACCGAGGAGACCGGTGGCAGCATAGGCGTGAGGGATATGGATCTGCTGGAAAGTGCCATCAATAATGCGTATAATACCTTTGGTGGAGAAGAACTGTACAGGACGAAAGAAGAAAAAGCTGCAAGCCTTGGCTTTTCATTGATATCCAACCACGCTTTCGTTGACGGCAATAAAAGGATCGGTGTGTATGTAATGCTTACTTTTTTGGAAGCTGAAGGCGTAAAAATGAACTGCACCAACGCCGACGTTGTAGATCTGGGGCTTTCTGTTGCTTCGGGTAAAATGAAATATGCGGAAGTCCTTGATTGGATCAACAAATTTAAAGTTAAAAAATAGCTTCAGGAACAGATTGCAAGGAGAAAAATATGTTGCTTGACCCAAAGAGCATGATAAGGACCTATCAGCTGTGGGAAAAGAACGGTTGTCCGAGGGTGCCGTTTCCTACGGCTTATATGGCGCGTTGCCTTTTCACGCTTTATTTCTTTGTGTTCGTTGCCGCGCTTTTGTTTTACGGTGCGTTTATAATGGTGGCGATATTTGCAATTTTTTATCTTATATACAGCTATTTGCTTTACATGAAGCTGTTTGCGCTGCTTGGACTTTCAAGGCTCAGATTTGCATTGTTTTTTATTCCGACGTCGGCTGTGGTGGCGGTACTTGCCGTGCTGGTTCGGAATGCGTTCATAAAACTTGTTGTGGGAGGATAAAAATGGCTCTGCTTGTAAGGAATGAAGCAAATAATAATCATCTGCTTTTGCCCTCCGTTACCGCGCTCCGATGTGATAAGCTTCTCGGTATGGCACCTGCCGACGTTGCGGAGCTTTTTACCTCTGACCCGGGGGAGATAAAAGAAAGACAGAGGATCATTGCCGATTGCGTTGATAATGTGGGTCTTGCGGAGGGGCTTGAAAAGCTCCTGTGGTACATAGACACCATAAAGGAGATACTTGAAAAGGAGCGCGCCTATTCCTCGGATATGGAGCGAACGCTTTATTCCGTGCGGATAATAGAGCAGTATATGGATGCCATTGCCGCAGCAAACGACCTTTGCGCGGAATATGAAAAAAAGCTCACCTCCGAGCGGTTGAAAACGTTTTTGAGCCGATTTGCGGAGGTGTATGCAAGCGAGGGCTATGCCAAAATGGGTGAATACGTCCGCGAATGTCTTGAGGATGCCCAAACGGTGAAAAGCTTTACCGTGGGGATAAATCTCAATACAAGGCTTGAACCCACGGAGATAGGCATCGTTTCCATGAATGCGGAGCCCTTCGTTACCTCCAACTTTTTTACCGACCTTTTCGGAAGCGCGGGCATGCGGGACAAAAGGCTGACGCCCATGGTGCGTTTTTCGGGCAAAAACGAACTGCTGCAGCGTTCCATGTATCTTTCCATGAACGATTATCTGTGCAAGGCGGTGAACAA
>JAFSCG010000037.1 GCA_017436885.1 Clostridia bacterium
AACAGAATCATAAAGGGAGCTACCATGAAATAGCCGACTTTGTTCCGCTTCATTTCTTTCCATGTCCATGCTGCCTTAGACATATCTTTACGGGCAACAGGGCGCTTTGCTTCGCTTTTTTCGGACATGTGCATTTTCTCCTTCTTTTAATAATGTAGTAACAAAGCGGAATTACTCGCCTTCGCTTGCGGCTCTGCGGTCCTCAAGCGTTTCACCAAGCTCGAGAGTTTCCATTCCGAACTCCTGACGCTTTCTGGTGATCTCCTTGTTGATAGCGGTAATATAGGAGCGGAGCTGCTCAACGGGCTCCTTGCCCTTATTGTACGCATCAAGGAATGCGAAGCTGATGTATCTGTCCATGATGTATCCGCCGGGATGGTTCTCGATAACAGCGATGTTGTCGAACTGGTCAAGAAGAACGTTAAGCTCGCCGGAGGTCCAAGCCATGTCCGCAAGTGCCTGGCGGTTTGCGGTTGCGTGCTTTGCAGCGGGACCGATGGTGGTAATGAGCTGGTTGCAGTAAGAGGACTGAGCCTCGTGGCCAACGTACCACTTCATGAATTCCCAGGTGTTCTTGGTATTCTCGCAGCCGTTCATCATAACGATCGCGCTGATACCTGCCATTGCGGAATTGTCGATGGTGCCGTCGTCCTTAACGTAACCGGGCATTACCGCGAAGTCCCAAAGACCCTGGATCTCGGTCGCGAATACGGTAAGGGTGTTATACATCGCGGTATAACCGCCTATAACGATGGGCATCTCACCGGTACGGAAACGGTTGGATGCATCGTAGGTTGCGGGGAAGGAGTACATGGTGTAGAAGCGGCAGTAGTACTCGAATGCCTCGAGAGCTACGTTAGAGTCGATACCGGTACGCATACCGTGATCGGCATAACGCTCGCCTCCCATCTGATAGAGCCATACGTCGTAGTCGCGCTGGAGACCTATCTCCATGTTGTTTGCCTGAAGAACGGTAACCGCTGCAAGCAGGTCGTCCCAGGTCTTGGGGATCTCGATACCGAGGTCGGCAAGGATATCGGTGCGGTAGAAGAGCATGGAGAACGACATACTCTCGGGCAGACCGTATACAGCCGTAGAAGTGGTATCGGTTGCGGAATCGTAATCGTAAAGGGTAAGAGGTACGCGAGCCGCATCCGTGAACTCGGTCATGATCTCCTCAAAGCCCTCGTACTGGTCAAGAGGAAGAACTGCGGAACGGATAGCGTAGTTGATAACGTCGGCGGAGCCGACACCGATAAAGGAATCGGGACCCATGTTGGAAAGAACGGAGGGGAGAAGCGTTCCGCCCGCAACCAGCTTAACGTCAACGGAAATGTTGGTCTGGGGAGAGAACATACTGTCTACCATGTTACGGATAACCAGCGACTGGTCGCGTCCTGCGGTAAGCCATACCTCAACTGCATCCTCTGCAGTCTCGGAGGTAGCGCCCATGTTGGAGTAGTCAACGAAGAAGGATGCCACGAACAGCTTAAGCTCGTACCAAAGTGCTTCGAAGAAGTTCTCTCTTGCCTTGGGAAGCTCTGCTCCCTCGGGAACGATAAGGAAGTAGTCGAACTGTACGGGCTGAGCACGGGAATCGTTCAGCCAGGTACCAAGGCTTCCTATATAAGTCTTAAAGGACTTAAGGCTTCCTGCGATAGTGCTCTCGTCGGTACCCATCTGATTAAGGAGGTGAGCTATCTTATCAAGAGTAGCAACGTGGCTTCCCTTGGTGCCGCACAGGAGCTCGAGCTCCGCGGATACCTCGTCAAGAATGCGGGACTGCTTGATGAAGTTAACGAGAACCTGAGGCATAACTCTGGAGAACTGATAGTCGCGGTACTTATCGGGTGTCGCACCGGTAAGCTTGATTATTTCAAGGTAACCGCTGTTGATTACGCTGAGGACCTCCTCTACCTTGCGGAGAGTTTCGTCCATTTCACCGAGACCAACCTCAACGGTAAGCTCGTAGGTCTTACCTGCCTCAAAGAAGAACCTGAGGTCGTTCTCGCCGTCGTTCATGTTCTCAACTACCCAATTCTTATTATAGTCGAAGCGGGCAGAGTATGCTTCCTCGTAGAGGACCTCGCCGTTGATCCTGATGGTACGGGAGGTGAACATACCGGGAAGGTCATCCTGCTTGTAGCGGGATGCGATGGTGTACCAGCCGGTCTTATCTACCTGGAACTCGTAGGATACCCACTGACCTGCGGTCTTGTAGGTCTCCTTACCGCCGATGGTGTTAAGGGGCTGTGCATCGTGCTTCTGGGGAGAGGTGAGAGCGGAGGTACGGTCGTTTACGGGGTAGATAGCGTCGTCGGAGAACTTAAGAGGCTTCTCTGCGGCGATATAAACCGTTTCTGCGCCCGCGGAGGACTCGGAGGAGTTCACGGACTGAACGTACTGTTCGAGAGTAAGCTCTTCCTCAAGGGGGAAGATGGTGATGCTCTCGATCATAACGGGCTCTCTTACAGCGCGGAGGCTGAGGATGTTGTCGCCCTTTTCAAGGCAGAACTGAAGGCCGCCGGAATAATATCCGGAGCTATCCTCGAACACGAAATCGCGCCACTCGGGATTCATGTATGCGGCAGGGCGAATGTCGTTGCCGTTGATGTCCTGACGGAACAGGGGCTCGCCTTCGCTTGTGCCGTATGTGTAAGTCTTTTCTCCCGCAATGTCCTCAAAGTAGGTGTTGGACCATACCTTGGACATGGAGATGATGCGCGCCTCATCGAAAAGCACCTTGCCGTTAACAAGGAACATACGCTCGATGTAAGCGGACTTACCTTCGTGTACCGTACCGTCCTTGGTGGTGTACTCTACAACGGGGTAGTACTTGACGGCTACACCGTACTTCGCGGTCTCGGGAACCTTTACCTTCCAGGAAACCGTGCCGGTGTCGGGGAAAAACAGGACTTTGCCTGTGCTGCCCTCGTAATTGCTGACGACCTCAACCTTTGCATTCGTCTCGGATGCAAGGTAATCGGCGGCGTTTACGGTAACAGTCTTGGTCGCGATCGGTACGTTTTCGTTCTTTTTCAGATACTCATCGTACGAGATCGCATTGAGAAGCTCTTTCAGCTCTGCGAGCGTAGTTCCGGTTCCAACCACAGGTTCGTCTGCGGCCGCTACGGGAAGAACGAAGCAACCCATAGCCATCAGAACGGCAAGCAGGAGCGAAAGCGCTTTGCAGAAACGGGATTTTCTCATTTTGCTTCCTCCAAAAAAATACCTTTGCCGGGGAGATCAACCCTCAAATTAACGCAAATATGACTGCCCATCCTGCTCTTTCATCCCAAAGAATGAAAAAAGCCCGGAAAGAACAGTCATCTTCTCCGAACAAATGCCCTCCCCGCCACTCGTGCGGTAGTGCGCCCGGATCGCGCACGGATTACGGCAATGCTGTTATTTGAAACGCTTGCGCGCAGTTGATTTGTGACTATTATATTAACATACTATGAACGAAATGTCAAGCGACAGATTATCTCCGCACACGCACTTTTTCGCGTTATTCGGAGCGTTTTCCCGAGCACTCTCAAAAAAAGCTTAAGCGAACGCGACAAAATCGGGGCGGTTTTCGGCGGTTTTAGGCCGTTTTTCTGTGTTTTTTTCATTTACTGACCTTTTGCCGAATTTCAGACTTTGGCACTTGTGCAATTTTAACAAAATTTAACCAAAAATTTTGGCGCACTGGCATTTTGCACAAACAAGCAATTTTCCATCTCAAAAGGGCGCCAAAAGCAATGGCGGCCATTCCAAAGAATGGCCGCCCGAAGCCTCGGCGCGTTAGATCTCCGAAGCTGATCGATCTGTTTATTTTGCCGCTGTCTCCTCGGCATAACGCACGGCGTGCATTGCGTCGGGAGCGTATTTATCCGCGCCTATACGCGCGGCATACTCCTCCGTCAGCACAGCACCGCCAACCATTACCTTACACCACGGCGCCGTCTCCCTGAGCATTTTTACGGTACGCTCCATAGCGGGTACTGTTGTTGTCATAAGTGCGCTGAGCCCAACCAACGGAGCCTTGGTTTTCACGACCTCCTCAACTATACGTTCACAAGGTACGTCCTTTCCAAGATCGGTCACGGCAAATCCGTAGTTTTCGAGCAACAGCTTAACTATGTTTTTGCCGATATCGTGCACGTCGCCTTCAACGGTGGCGATTATCACTCTTCCCTTCACCGCACCGTTCCCTGACACGCTCATTTTTTCCTTGATTACGTCAAAGGACGCCTTTGCCGCCTCTGCGCTCATCAAAAGCTGTGGCAGGAATACCGTGTTTTGCTCATATCCGCGCCCCACCTCATCAAGGGCGGGAATAAGCTGCGTATTAACTATTTCAAGAGCTTCACATTCCGCAAGCATATTCTCGGTCAAGCGCGCCGCTTCCTCTTTCATTCCTTTACAAACCGCTCGCTTAAGTCCGCTGCCCGCATCAATTTCCTGCTTGGGTGCAGAAGAAGCAACAACGCCCGCAGCCAATCCGGGGACAGTGTCGATATACTTGGCAAAATTGTCATCAAGCCCCATAAGCGCACAATAGGAACGGTATACTCGCATCATTTCAGCAGAATTCGGATTCATTATCGCGGCACTGAGACCGTGGCTCAATGCCATTGAAAAGAACGTAGCGTTCATAGCATCGCGCGCGGGGAGTCCAAAGGATATATTGGACACTCCGAGAGAGGTGTGACACCCAAGCTCCTCCCGTATCCTCCGCATAGCGTCCAGAGTGGCCCTTGCGGCATCCTTATCTGCGCTCACTGCCATTGCAAGAGTATCGAAAACAACGTCCTTCCTGCATATTCCGTAACGCGACGCCTCCTCAAGTATACGCTTCGCTATTTCAAATCTTTCATCAGCATCGGCAGGTATGCCGCGCTCGTCCAAAGTCAGGGCTATGACCGTGCCTCCGTACCTCTTTACCAGAGGGAACACAGCCGCCATGCTCTCCGTTTTTCCGTTCACGGAGTTTATAAGCGCTTTTCCGTTATATCTGCGCAGTGCGCGCTCCATTGCAAAAGGATCCGCACTATCTATCTGCAAAGGGAGGTCAGTGACCCTTTGCAGCTCACAAACAGCGCGGCAGAGCATATCGGCCTCGTCGATCTCGGGCAGGCCAACGTTAACGTCAAGCACGTGCGCTCCCTTTTCCTGCTGTGTTATTCCTTCATTTAATATATAGGAAATATCATTTTCGGCCAAGGCCTGCTTGAATCGCTTTTTTCCCGTTGGATTAATTCGCTCTCCGATAAGCACCGGCTCCTCGCCAAAGGTTACAGCGCGGCTGTATGAGCTTACC
>JAFSCG010000038.1 GCA_017436885.1 Clostridia bacterium
CAAATCTGGTTGTTTTGCAAGATAAGATTTCAACCTAACTACATCTTGCCGTTATCTTGTCTTTCCAAGTGTCATTGGCGTTTTTTGACGGGGAACATCCCCATCGTAGGTGACCCAGGTCATTACAACCAAGTCAAAATAATGCGCATATAGGCTGTTCATCGAACTCCATTTACCACAGCTCCTATTACTCTCAGGTAAGCTTACCGACGACCCAAGCGTCTTGCTTCTCCTTGTTGCTTCGTGGCACCTATTGCTTAGTTATTTATTTTTACTTATAAGGTTTCATATTTCCTCTTTTAGCGGTAATCACCGCTTTCAATAAATTTTTGTTTTCTTTTACAGAAAGGACAATACATATCCTTTATGTGGTTTTTCGCCCTTAAATTACTCATTTTCCGTGGAACGAACATTTCTTTGCCACATTGAGAACATTTTAAGATTGAAATTTTTACGTTTCGTCTCTTATTACGCATTCTCCGTCCTTATAGTGATATTCTCCAGCGTATGCGCAATCGGCACAGTCGTTCATTATATCACCGCCCAAAGGGCAATAATCAGCAACCTCGTTTGCAACCTTTCGAACTAAGGCTTGATAGCATTCAAACTCTTCCTTAGTTAAATCGTAATCTTCGGGAGAAGTGAACCCGCTATCGAGTTGGCATATTCCTTCTGCAAGCGAAAGTTTTTTATTTTCTTCGAGGTCTTCTACGTAATGGTTTCCGTTTTCCGCTTCTTGCAAGCAAAACCAACAGTCCATTTTAGATTTGGTTGCAATTTTTTCAAGAACATCCCATTCTTGGTCAGACAATTTAGTTAAATGTGTATCTTCTACTTTTTGGAACCATATGTATTCAATGCAATCATCTTTTACATATTCGCCACAGCAAGAGCACTCAAATAAACCAATTAAATGTTCTTGGACATCTTCTTCGCTGATGTCGTGATTTACGTCATAAATCAATGTTGCAATCGGTTCTACTTCAAAGAAGTCGCTTGCATCATTTTCGCCGCCCTCTAAGTAAAAGTATTTACCAGTGGCTATCTCTCTATAGACGCAAAACTCGTCATATTCAAGAATAGTTTCAAATTTATCATATCCGTCGCCGTCGAGATACTCGCAGAACTCCGAATAATTCATATCGCTTACTTTTTTCATAAAAGACACCTTTGATTTAATTATTACTCAATGCTATCAAGGTTTGCGACAAGCTCCTGACTCAGAGCAAACCTTGTTTATTTTCATGCATGAGCCCTCAGAAAAGTTTCTCTCGTGTTACTGCGCGGAGCGCTGTTACTCGGGAGAATTTTTCTGGTGGGCTACGTAATGAAAATGTTAAAGTCGTTTTATTACAACTAATATAATCAATTGCCTAAACTAAAATTTAGATTAGAATGACCATTGAGTTTGGGTTGCGCCATTTTCAGGCGCAACATTTATTGATTTTTAGATGATAGACAAAAGCCGAAGGCAACCCCGTGACTGTCGTAGGCGTCGTTACAGCTGCCATCATCAGCGTCGCAAACACAACAGAAGTAATGCGAGCCATCCCTGTAGGGAGAGCGAAGCCTGAATAAACAGAATATGCCCTATATTTTTAATTTTGGTTTTCACCAGACAATAATTTTTTCTTCCTTTCAGAATCACTTTTCTTTAATTTAGCAATAAGCTTAAATTCTTCCACGAGCATTTCACTCCACTCGCAAAGAATATTAGCAGACAAACTTTCAGGGTATAATCTACTAATAAGGTTTACTTTTGAAATTAAGCATTGTAATGCTTGGTTTGCTTGCATAAAAGCACTGCATTCTTCAGAATACGGAGGGAAAAGAGAAAAGAAGAAAAAGCAATATACTCCCAGATACAGCCGCGAACCGCTGGAAGTGCCGGAAAGTCAGCTGCTGACAAACGGCAGCTATACCCTGTTTATAACGGACTCTGGACAGGGCTTTTCAAAGCGGGGTGATATTATGATGACCCGTTGGCGGGCAGATAATATTAGAGGGGACTGGGGCGTTCATATAATAATAAACGCGGCGGGCAATGTGTTTGATGCCGCAAAGGACGCAGAAGCTGTGTTTCTCCCATTCAAAGCGGAGTTTTCCAGAAGGGAGGAAGATATTTCCTCAAAGCTGGAGGTTTGCGTTTGTGCAAGGCAGGACGGCGAGATACGAAAAATTACCCTTACAAATCACGGCACAGAAGCTAAAACCGTGGAGATAGGGGGATTTTTCGAGCCTTGCATTTGTCCATGGGCAGAGGAGGCGGCCCATCCGGGGTTTAACAGGCTGACCATAGACGCGGCCCTGCGCAGGGGTATGCTTATATTCGAAAAGCGGCCCAGAGAGGGAAACCGGGGACGCTATCTGTATACAAAGCTCATATCGCCCGGGGAGGTAGTGTACCTTTCGGACAGGCTGAAAGCTGTGGGACGGGGAAAAACGCTTGAGTAGGCCATGCTGCAGCCTGTGCAGGAGGAAGATGTTTCGTCTCCGGTTATGCCCTATGCCGCAGCACGTACGCGTATCGTATTGGAGCCGGGAGAAGGGCAGGAACTGTTCTTGCTTATGGGTTATGCCGACAGCGTACACCGGGCCCTGGAGGATTGCGAGGATATGGAAGGGGAACTGGGAGAATGCTTTGCCCTTGCGCAGGCCCATACGGCAGGAATGCTGACGATGGCCGGGATAGAACCGGGCAAGGCAGAGCTGTTTGAGCGCATAGCGGCGCGGGTAATGTTTGGCACAGTCCCAAGAAAGGGAGAAGGAAACAGCGGAGGCCTTGCCGCATTGTGGCGGTGGGGCATATCCGGAGACCGGCCGGTGATACTGATGAAAGTGAGCCGGGTGACAGAGCTTAGGATGTTAAAAGTACTTGGCGAGTTTTCCGCATATATGGCCCAGCGGCTGTGCCCCGTGGACGTGGCGGCTGTGGGGGATTATCCCGTGGAATACCGCAACGAGCTCAGGGAGCGCATGGAAACCATAAGCGGAATACACCTGATACACGGCTACGAACTGGCAGAGGGGGAATATGATTCCCTGCGCTCGGCCGCTGTGATGGAGATAGACCCCGGAGTGAGCCTGAACAGACAGTTCAGCCCAAAGCCCATAAAGGATACGGAATATCGGCGTTACGTGGGGAAAACATATGAATCGCTG
>JAFSCG010000039.1 GCA_017436885.1 Clostridia bacterium
CACGACCTTTGCGTGCATCAGCTCATGGACCTCGGGCGGACAGCTTCGCTCCCTGCGCAAGGGGGATATGAAAATACTCATGGATATGATGGGGCGTGGTCAGCTTTACGATCTGTCCGCGGATCCGTTTGAGATCGATAATTTGTGGGATAATGCGGAATATGCAGTTCAAAGGGCAGACATGCTTGCCGAGCTTTGCGCCGCTGTATTAAGAGCCGACGATCCCATTCCCGCCCCGCACAACAGATACCGATCCAAGCAACACCCCCGCGGTTATTGGTTCGACGAGGAGTACGTTTCCGACGATCCTGGCGTTCGGGACGATCGCATTGCCGATTACCTGCGCGGTAAGGGAAGTAAATAAGCAAAGCAGAGTAACGAGGTATAAAATGAAAAACATAGGTTATTTGAGTGTAGACGTCAGAGAAGGATTTTGGAAAGCAAAGCAGGATATGCTGAAAAACACGACGATAGATGCGGTGTACAACCGTTTCAGCGATACGTATCGCTTTGATGCGCTTAAGTGCAAGCCCACGGAGCAGTATGTTCCCCACGTTTTTTGGGATTCCGACGTTGCAAAATGGATCGAGGGCGCTTGTTATGTCCTTGCCAAGGAAAATGACCCGGAGCTTCTCAAAAAGGTCGAGGCTGCGGTGGACGATATTATTGCAAACGCAGACGAAAACGGATATTTCAATTCGCATTTTCTCGTGGTAGATCAAGATAAAAGGTTCAAGATCCGTGATAAGCACGAGCTTTACTGTGCGGGACATTTAATTGAGGCGGCAATAGCCCACCGCGATGCTACGGGTAACGACCGTTTCCTTAAGGCGATGTGCAAATATGCAGACTACATTGCAAGGGTGTTCAAGGAGGAAAAAAGCGCCGCATATATCACTCCCGGACATCCCGAGCTTGAGCTTGCACTTGTAAGGCTTTATATAGCCACGGGAGAAAGACGTTATTATGAGCTTGCGGAGTATTTCGTTGATGAGCACGGTAAGTACGGGGAAAACCTCATTGACGCCACCACGCAGAAATATAATCAGGATGATATGCCCCTTCGTGATAGGGAAACCATCGACGGACATTGCGTGCGTGCGCTCTATCTTTACAGCGCCGCGGCTGACGTTGCGTATATGCGCAACGACAAGGAGCTTGCTGATGCTTGCAAGCGTGTGTTTGATAATCTTGTTAACAAGCGTATGTATATCACGGGTGCGTCGGGCTCCACAAACATCGGAGAGGCGTACACCGTTGATTATCATTTGCCCAACCGCACCGCATATGCGGAGACCTGCGCCTCCTACGCGCTGATGCTTTTCGGTAGACGAATGTTTAACATCGAGCAGGACTCAAAATATGCCGACGCAGTGGAAAGAGCGTTTTATAACGGTTTTCTGTCGGGCGTTTCCCTCGACGGCAAGGCGTTCTTCTATGAAAATCCCCTTGAATTGGATCCCGAATTCAATAACGTTTATCACTCCACCGTAAGAAAAGAAAGATTTCCCATCACACAGCGCAAGGAGGTGTTCGGCTGTTCCTGCTGTCCGCCCAACGTAGTGCGCCTGCTTGCCTCTCTCGGTGATTATATGTACAGCTACAACGACGAGGTCCTTTACGTCCATCAATATGCGGATTCCGCAATGGAATTTGAAGGAATGTACGTGGAGCAGATCACCGAGTATCCGAAGAACGGCAATATCAAGCTGAAGTTCGATACGAACGGCAGAAGGCTTGCCCTTCGCATTCCCGGCTGGTGCAGAGGCTTCAGCATAGACTGTGATTACGAGCTTGTAAACGGTTATGCCGTTATATCCGATAATTGCGGATGCGTGAACGTAGAGCTTCAAATGCCCGTAACTCCCATCCGCGCAAATCGCCGCGTTCACGATAATGCAGGCAGAATTGCATTTATGCGCGGCCCCGTAGTTTACTGCGCCGAGGGCGTTGATAACGGCAGGGACGTCAGAAATATTCGAGTGGATATAAGAAGTGAGTTTGAGATCAAGGAGTCGGAATTCTTGCTTCCCACGTTGCATACCACGGCATATCAGCTGCCAGAGAGCGACGAGCTTTACTGCGTTGCAGAGGATAACTGGACGGAAGCTCCGCTTACGCTGATCCCTTATTATGCCTTCGCCAACCGCGGAGAAAGCGAAATGAACGTTTGACTTTTGGAAAAATAAGCTTTGGTGTTTCAGTAAACAAAAAATCTCCCGCTGCTACTGCAGCGGGAGATTTTTTTGTCAATTCGTTTGATTATTTAGGTATCTCAACGTTTGCAACTGCGGTTCCGCCCGTAAGCTTGCCGCCGTTGATGTAGCCGTTTGCATCGCTTGCCTCAAGGGTTCCGCCAACGTTTACGGTGTAGGTCTTGCCTGCGCGGAGCTTGGGTGAGGTGATAAGCACGTTATCAAACCCGCGAGAAGAGGTGAAGGAAGCCACAACGTTGCCCTTTTCATCTGTAAGGGCAAGGGAAGTTCCGCCGGACTGTACGGCTATCTTTTCAAGAACCGCGGGCTGCTTTGCGGTGTCGTTTATGCCGTTGCTGTTGCCTGCGGCCACAAGCACTCCGCCGTATGCCGCGGTATTTGCGTTTACGGTGAGGGAGGTGCCGTCTGCAGGGGGAGCTATCAGGGTAACTCCGCCGGAAAGCAGGAGCGTTGCTGCTGTAATGCCGCATTTTCCGCTGTCAATGATAAGATATCCGCCGCCAACCTCAGCTCCCTCTGTTGCCTTAACGGCGTTCTCGGAGCAAATAAGGCTGGTTTCGCCGCCTTTTATCAGCACCTTCGTTGCCGTAACGGCATTAAGAGCCTTGGTAACGTAGAGAGCGCCTGCGCTCTGATAGAATGCGTTGTTGGCGGTAATTGCGTCGCCGCCGGAGGAAAGCTTGATAGCTCCGCCGTTAACGTGCAGGCTGCCTTCTGCAAAAATGCAAACGTCAGCGGTGTCGGCAATGATCCTGCCGCCGTTTATAAGGATGTCCTTTTCTGCCTTAAGAGCCTTGTAGGAATCGGGCTTATCTTCCTCGGGACCCTTGGAGGGGTCGATAACGGTGGGCTGTTTGTCCTCGGTCTTGTTGGATTCAACGGTATTTTTACTACCGCCGCCGCAGTTAAGAGTGATCTCGCCGCCGTCGATGCGGAGCATGTCCTCGGACTGTATGCCGTCCTTTTCTGCGTTTATGTTGAGGGTTCCGCCGCTGATAAGGATAAATCCGCGTGCTGCCTCGTCCTTGTTGTCGGAGCGGATACCGTCGCTGCCTGCGTTGAGAGTGATATTGCCGTTCAGTATCTTAACGCAGTCCTTGCCGTCGAGTGCGACCTTGTCGCTGCGTACGGTAATGGTTCCGCCTGTGATAATAAGGTCGTCCTTGGAAACGATACCGTGCTTCTCGTTACCGATTATCTCAAGTCGGCCCTCGCCGTTGAGGGTAAGATCTGCGCGGCTGAACACGGTTGCGTCAATTTCGGTTGCATCGTCAAGATAAGTGTATTTATCGCCGTCGTTAAGCTTGTTTACGGTGTCCTTAACGGTGGTAATGAATACCTTGTCTGCTTGCTTTATGTATATGGCGGGGGAGTCGGGAGCCCAGATCTCGGCACCGTTGAGCACAAGCTGTACCTTTTCGGTGTTCGTGCATTCAATATATATCATGCCCGAGGTGTGCTTTCCCGAGAGAATATAGGTTCCTTCTTTGGTGATGATAACGTCGCCGTCCTTGATCTCGGCACCGCTGCCGCTGACCTTTGCGTCTTCGCCGAGGGTGATGGTGGTTGCGCCGTCAGTGCTGTAAGAATGGGTGGTGTCGCGGTTTGAATACTCAAAGTCGTATGCAGATACGTCTGCAAAAGCGTCGCTTACGCTTACCGCAAATCCGTGGGGCTCGGTAAACGTGGGAGCGGTGGCGCAGGAGGCAAGGATAACGGTTGCGAGAAAGAGGGAAAAAACTCTTGCGATCTTTATCATAGCTCCTCGTTCCTTTCTGCTGCTTCGGTAAGTATGATCTCCAGATTGCCGTTGATGCATCTTATGGCGTCTATGAACTCCTTGGTGCGCTTAACGTCCTTAAGGGTAACCTTGTAGTCAAGCTTGTAAAGGCTGCCCATGTTGGTGGTCTTTACCTTAACAAGGCGATTGGACTTGGTGTACTCTGCAAAGACCTCGTCGAAGGCGCCGGCGTAGGAAAGAGTCTCGGGGGTAACTATCTTAAGATCGTACTCACCCTTGCGGGCGGGATTTACTTTTGCGATAATAATGGCAACTGCGCTGACGATAACGGTGAATATAAGAGCAACACCTATGTAGCCT
Source organism: Clostridia bacterium (assembly GCA_017436885.1). Lineage (GTDB taxonomy): Bacteria > Bacillota > Clostridia > Oscillospirales > CAG-272 > RUG12395. The sequence continues at coordinate 4,318 of JAFSCG010000039.1, forward strand.
GCGGCACAGGTGATACCTGCCGTCATGCTGAGAAAGATAAAGGTTATGTCGCTTGCCTTGCCGGGTACGGAGCGGAAACGGATGAGAGAAAATGCGCCCGCAACGGCAATACCGGTACCAACGTTTCCGCTTACCATAAGGATAACGGTCTCAACGATGGCAGGGAGCAGGATAAGTGAAGCGCGGAAGCTGGGAGAGATACGGTCGCGGATTGTGGCTGCTATGGCGGTGATAATTCCGCACGCAAGAGCAGCAGCCAGACATATCAGGTAGTTCTTAAGCTCCAGATTTCCGTTGGTTACAGAGTTGATAAAATCAAACATATTGCATTTCTCCTGTGAAAACTTTGATTTTGTTTTGAGCCAGCATATCTTTGTATGCGGTTCCGTACTTGGAAAATGACGAGGGATATATCTTCAGCTCGGCAAGGGCTCGGGAAAGGGGGAGTGGCATTGCGCCTACGGTCTTTATCTCCATAAGTACCGTTCCCTCTGGGGTGATGCGCGTTCCCGTGTCGCCGCTTGCGGTGGTAAGATCGTCAAAGCGGTAGCGCACGTTGCGGTCAAAGGTAATACGCACCTCCGGGTCGTCCTTGAAGTAGAAGGCCTCTCGGTCGTAAATAATTACTGCGGCAGGACCGGGGTAGTTGTAATACTTCATTGCATAGTCGATCTCGCGCATGATCTGCGAGTCGCGGTTATGTGCCGAGTTTGTTATGTAATCAATGGCTTCCTTGTAGGTCATGGAAAGCCGTCGCTTATAAACTATGCCGTCGTATTTCTTCTTCAATTCCAAAAAAACCTTGGTGTCGTCCTTCGGAACACCGTAGCTTCGCATACGAAGCTTTTCCTTGTAGTTAGTTGCGTCGATGGAATTGCGGATAAGCAGGAAGGTCGGCGTGTCCAGGTAGATGTTGTAAATGGTGCTTTTTCCGTGTGGGTCGGGAAAGACAAGATCTCCGATTCTATCGAAAAGAGCGGCGGCCGCCTCCTCTGTTATAAAATACTTTTTTTCCTTGCGCTTGAATATGTAGGTGTTGGCCATTATACCTCCTTTTCTTCGCGCAGAGCGGATCTTTGTATTGCATTCTTATTACTTGCGTGATATAATCCGAATAGGACCGTATCTACTATATTATTACATAAATTATGTGAATTTTCAATAGAAAGTTAAAGGTTTAAGTGATGATTTTTGAAAATTTTCGTGAAGCTCTTGAGTTCCACGCCCGTAAATACCCGATAATGAGCCCCGTGGACTGTATAAAGCTTGCCTATCAGTCGGAATTCGGGTGCGGGCACTTCGTTGACGCGGGCAAGGCACTTGAACGGTTAAGGCAGGAAATGGCGGCAACCGCGAAAACGGATACCGAGCTTTTTGAGCATATAGGAAACGGCAGAGCAAGGCTCATGCTTTCCTCCCGTAAGGTAAACGAGGAGGATATTTCTCTTATTTCAAGGATGTTTGCGGCTTCCGCATTGGAGGATGCGGAGATCTTTTGCGGCGGTGAAGGCTTTGAAAAAAAGCTTGACGACGTTCTGATTCTTGCAGAGACAGGCACTTTCTCCTTCTCGCGAGAGGAGGCGGAGCGTTGCTTTGAAGCTTATAAAAAGCAGGGAGGTGGGGCTGTCAGCCACAGCGAGGAGTATCGCAGAGCCTATTGCCCCGCATACCGCGTTATGTCGCCGTCCGCCGTTCGGGTCTACGCCCTTGCAAGGGAAGTAGAACGCATTATCAGGGAAAAGGGAAGTGCCGTTATCTGCATCGACGGAATGGCCGCAAGCGGAAAGACCACACTTGCACGTTTTATGCAAAACGTGTTTGACTGCAACGTTATCCATGCGGACCATTTTTTCCTTCCAAAGGAAAGAAAAACGGAAAAAAGATTATCAGAGGCAGGCGGCAATATAGACAGAGAACGTCTTTTTTACGTGCTGTGCGATGCGGTTAGGGGAGAGTTTGCCTACCGCCCGTTCCTTTGCGGAGAGGGATGCTTAGGCGAGGAGCTGAAATTCTCCAAAAAACCGCTGCTCTTGGTGGAGGGAAGCTATTCCGCACATACGGAGCTATCACATTTTTACGATCTGATCGCTTATTCGCGCATCGAGAAAAACGAGCAGGACGCACGTCTGAAAAGGCGCGATCCGTGGCTTTACGGTATGTTTGTGAATACATGGGTTCCGCTTGAAGACGCGTATTTCGAAAAGACCGATCTGGCAGGCAGAGCGGATATTATAGTATAAAAAGGGGAATAAATTGCCTTTGCGAGCATGGATTGACTTGTGCTATGAATTCATATGTCAAATCCACCTTGCGTCAGCTGTGTCATGGTAGGGCGGGGTTTATCTCCCGCCGCTTTTTGTGTCTGTATTCAGGCTTCCCGCGAGGGAAGCCTCACATCCGCCGCAGGCGGATATATCGCGCCTTGCAGATTCTTCGCTTCATTTGCCCTGTCATCCCACCGTATCTCGCGCAAGCGAGATAGACGCGACCACAGGGAGCCGACCGCTTGCGGTCGATGATAAGAGGGAGCGTAGCGACCGAAGGATCTGGGCAAATTCGCTCAAGAATGACAGCGAGGCATATCGCAAGCGTTATCGCTTATATCGCGCGCTTTGCGCATATCGCTCTTTCCCCCTCTCAGTCAGCATACGCTGACAGCTCTCCCGGAGGGAGAGCCTTTGAGGGAGAACGGCTTACGTCAGGCTCTCCCGGGGGAGAGCTCCCGCAACGCGGGTGAGAGGGGGTAAAAAGGCGATATACTCGCTTTGCTCGTGCGATATATCCTCGCGTCCGCTCGGATGCGATATATTTGCCATGCAAATGCGATATGACCGCCTTCGGCGGTCGCGAGGGACGCGGGAGGCGGAACGCCTTTCCGGGCATAGCAACGTATTGTGAAAATTGGCTGAGTGCCGGTAGGCCGCTACCGGCTTTTTGTATTGCATTTTGTGGGGCTATATGTTAAAATTAGGTCGAAAGGCGGTGCGGTATGGATGTAATTCGCGCGGGAACGGTGCACGTTCCGATGATAGAGGACATATACGAGGACGCCCGTAGGTTTATGCGCTCTACCGGCAATATGAAGCAGTGGGTAGGCGGTTATCCGAGCAGGGAAGTGATATGCGAGGATATCGAAAGAGAGAGACTGTTTCTTTGCGTTGAAGGCGGAGAGATACTTGCGGTTTTTTGCTATTTTTACGGCGATGATCCTACCTATGCCAAAATTTATAACGGCAGCTGGAAAAACGACGAAAGATACGGAGTTATACACCGAATTGCCGTATCCGATAAGGCCCGTGGTCTCCGTGTTGCCCCTTTTTGCTTCGAGTGGTGCTTCGCACGGTGCAAAAATCTGAAAATAGATACTCACAGGGACAATATACCGATGCAAAGATCTCTTGCCAACAATATGTTTGAGTATTGCGGTATTATATACCTTGAAAACGGTGACGAGCGTCTTGCGTATCAGCGGACCACGGGGGCGGGAAGTAATGGCTAAGGGCGAAAATCAAAAGTACAAGCTTCTTTATATTATGCGCTTGCTTTACGAGGAGACCGACGAGGAAAAGGGTCTTTCTGTGGGAGATATTATATCTGCCCTTGCTGAGATGGGGGTTGAAGCAGAGCGCAAGAGCGTTTACAGCGATATCGAGACCCTCATCGGCTACGGCATGGACGTGGAAAAGCGCAAAAAGAACGGAAACACAACGTACTACCATCTGGTCAGCCGCGAGTTTGAGTTGGCGGAGCTGAAGCTGCTTGTGGATGCGGTGCAGGCCTCCAAGTTTATCACCCGCAAAAAAAGTCAGGAGCTGATAAAAAAGCTGGAGTCTCTTGCAAGCAAAACTCAGGCGGGTCAGCTTATGCGGCAGGTGTTCGTTTCCAACCGCATAAAAACCATGAACGAGAGCATCTACTATTCCGTGGACTACATACATAACGCAATGACGCGGGATAAGGAGATAAGCTTCAAATATTTCGATTGGAACGAAAAGCAGGAAAAGGTCCTGCGCCACGGCGGAAGCACCTACACCGTCAGCCCTTGGGCGCTTATGTGGGACGACGAAAACTATTATCTCATAGCCTATGACAGCGCAAGCAAGAAAAAGAAGCATTACCGCATCGACCGAATGGTTGAAATGTCGTTGACGGACAGGCCAAGGCAGGGCGGTGAGCTTTTGTCCGGCGTGGATACTGCCCTTTATTCCAAGCAGACCTTCGGTATGTACGGAGGCAGGGAGGAAACGGTTCGGCTTCGCTGTCACAACAGTCTTGCAAACGTGATGGTGGACCGCTTCGGCAGGGAGACTACGTTCTTTACTGCCGACAGAGAGCATTTCGATATAGTGGTCAAGGTAACGGTCAGCCCCGTTTTTCTTTCGTGGGTCGCCACCTTTGGATCCGATATACGGATCATGTCGCCCGACGGGGTCATAAACGAGTTCCTTTCGCTGATGGACCGCGCAGCTACGCAGTATGGAGGTAAAAATGAGTAAAAGAGGAAAAAGCTCCGGCAATGGTAAAAGAAAGATCGTTATTGCCGTAGTAATAGTACTGATGGTCGCGGCTGTAGGCTGTATCGCGTACGGCTTTTACGATAGTATCCAAAAAGGCGAGCGCATCGAAATGGCAGATATGGCACGTATCTCTCTTGTTTTGGCTTCCCTTATCATAAGCCTTACAAAGCTTTGCCGCGGCTCCAAGGGGGCGCGCCGCACGCCCGAGGTGTACCGCAAGGAATACGGTTTTATTTTCGACGAAAGATGCTTTGCCGACGATAAAAAGCGCGAAAAAGCGTTTTGCGCGGCTCTGGATGATTATAACGACGATCGCTACGCCGCCGCACTCAAGCAGCTTGAAAAGCTGAAGACCTCCACCATCCAATGGCAGGAGCGCTGTGCCATAGATTTCTTTATTGCGCTGTGCTATCAGGATATGGGGTCGCTTAAGAGGGCTGTAGAGAGCTACGAGGCGGTGCTCGCCGTCAGGGATTGCGCCACGGCGGCATCCAATATGGGGCTGTGCTACCAGCAGCTCGGCGACAGCAAAAGCGCGGAGCGTGCGTATCTGTCTGCCATCCGCGCCGATCCAAAGGAGCCCTTTGCTCTCAACAATCTTGCACAGCTTCTGGTGCGCGACGGAAAATATGCGGAAGCGGCGGAATACGCCGAAAGGGCAGTTGCTGAAAAGGATAATTTCCGTCAGGCATATACGGCGCTTGCCGTTTGCTATGCAATGCTTAACGATATTGATGCACACGAGCGCAATCTTGCCAAGGCAGTGGCAAACGGAGCGGACAGAAGGGCGATACTTGATTACGTTGCAAATTTAAAATGAATTTTCACATCTGCTTATAACAATAGTGAGCAAAGAAACGGAACGTTTCTTTGCTCACTGTTTTTAGCGTATTAACTCGTAGGGTCTTATATCTCGGGAATAACGATCTCAACCTCGCGGCCGAGCTCGGCGGATCTTGCGATACCGTCGAGTATCGCCTGATTGTAGATGATCTCGGAGGTGGGAACGGGAGCGGGAGTACCGTTCTTGCACGCGTCAACGAAGGTGCGTATCTTCATGTCGAACAGACCGTTTTTCTCGTTGATAATGGGCAGAACGGTCTCGACCTGCTGACCTGCAACCTCGTGGTATATCTTCATGGGTCCGCCCACGGAGCCGTTCCAGCACTCGGTGGAGGGAATACGCAGACCGCCCTTGGTGCCGAGAATGATGGTATCGCCGGGGGTATCCATGTTCATTGCCCATGCAATGCGGAAGTCAAGGATAATGCCGCCCTCAAGGCGAATGAATGCGGCGGCAAAATCGTCTACGCCGAACAGCTTGGAATACTTTTCGCCCTTCCCCTTGGCGTAACCGGAGTACTTGGGGTCCTTGCCGAAGAAATCGGACTTGTAGCCCGAAACGGTAAGGGGCTTGGGATTTCCCAGAGCGTTCAGCACCATATCAAGGGAATAACAGCCGATATCGCCGAGGGCACCGACGCCTGCGGTGTCGTTTTCAATAAACGTGGTGCCGAAGGGGGTGGGAATGCCGCGTCTGCGTCCGCCGCCCGTCTGAACGTAGTAGATATCTCCAAGCTCGCCTGATTCAACGATCTTCTTTATCTGTTTCATGTTTGCGTCCATGCGGGGCTGGAAGCCGATGGAAAGCACCTTTCCGCTTTCCTTTTCCGCGCGCATACACTCCACCGCCTCGTCAAGAGTAACGGTGAAGGGCTTTTCAAGCAAAACGTGAACGCCCTTTTTCAGCGCGTATACGGTGGGCTCCATGTGCTGACGGTTATAGGTGCAAATGGAAACTGCGTCCAGCTGCAGGCTTTCGTCGTCCAGCATCTCCTTGTGGGAGGCGTAGTCGGTCTTAACGTCGGTAACGCCGTTCTTCTCAAAGAATGCCTTTGCCTTGCCGGGGATAAGGTCCGCGCCCGCAACTACTTCAACGTCGGGCTGCTTCTGGTATGCCTTAAGGTGAGAAGCGGCTATCCATCCGCATCCGATAATGCCCACGCGCAGCTTTTTGTCCGTGCTGATGGCGGCTGCCTCTGTTTGATCGGTGAAGGTGTTAAGACCTTCCATAGACTTGTCTGCCATTTTTATGCCTCCTTATCAATATCCGAGCGCCTTAAGCTGCTCAATGCTCTTTTTTGCACATTCCATGGGAGTAAGCCCCATAGAGGGCTGATCCTGCTCCACAACGAGCCAGCTTGCGCCTGCGTCGTTTGCGGCGTTCAGCAATTCCTCCACGTTCTGCATTCCGCATCCAAGGGGACGGAACTCAAAATTGGCGGGACGCTTGGGAGCCTTTCTCTCAATGCCGATAAGCTCGTACATATCGTCGGATCTCTCGCCGAAAAAGTCCTTCAGATGCACAACGGGAGCGCGCCCTGCGTATTTGCGGAGATAAGCGGAGGGATCCTCACCGCCAACGTTGACCCAGCAGGTATCAAGCTCGGTTGCAAGATATTCTGCGGGAACCTCGTCGTAAAGTATGTCGAGGGCGTATTTGCCGTCGATCTTCATAAATTCAAAATCGTGGTTGTGGTAAAGCAGCTGCATTCCCAGCTCCTTTGCCTTCTTGCCAAGCATTTTTGCATTTTCGATGAGCTTTTCAAAGCCGTCGCTGCCCGGTCTGTCCTCGGGATTGAGGTAGGGAATAGCAACGTACTTACAGCCCACGGTCTTGTAGTCGGAAAGCACCTTGTCGGGGTCGCTCAACATGGTCTTGTAGGGGACGTGTGCGGAAATGGGCATAAGGCCGATGTCGTCGCACAGCTTTTTTACGTCCTCGGGAGCGTGGCCGTACAGTCCCGCGAACTCCACGCCGTCGTATCCCATTTTTTTGATCTCCTCAAGGGTCGTTTTCAGATCCTTTTCTGCGTCGGTGCGCACGGAATAGACCTGCAATGCAATAGGTAGTGCCATAATAGCCTCCAACGTTTTTTAAAGTAGATGTTGCCTTTATTTCATTATATCTATAATTACGGCATTTGCAAGAAAAATCGAATTTTTTGTGCAATATGCGAATAAAAAAATGAGCAGTAAGGAAACGCACGTTTCCTTACTGCTCATACGGTGCGCTCGGCATGCGTTATTACTTGGTGGTGAAAGTCCACTACAGACTTGGCAGTAGGAACTGTTAGCTAAGGGCAAGGGCGTCCGTTGTGAGGCGGAGTCTGAAGGAAGCCTAAAGCAAAACCTCGGTCTGACGAACA
>JAFSCG010000040.1 GCA_017436885.1 Clostridia bacterium
AAAGTAAATAGGGCGGAGGGGTTCTTTATAAATTGAACCGCCCTTTTCCGTAGGGCGGGGGCTTGCTCCCGCCGCAAAAATTAACAACCTTAAACGGCGGCACCAAGGCACCGCCCTACAAAATAACGAACTACGAAAACAAAAAGCATCGCAGAAAGCAGCACAAAAATTTGTACCAAGATCACACCAACATTCAACGCATATTCAGCTCGACAAATTGGAATTTACTTATTTCTATGGCTATTAACTCTTTACAGACTCTGGGTATTTAATATTTCCATCTGCTTCTTCTTACTAAATCCCGCAAGAATAAGGTTATATGATTTATCAACCAATTCTTTTAATAAATCATCAGGTACTTTACCGTCTGGTTTGATAGAGTTCCAATGAAGCTTATTCATATAAAAACCTGGAACAATATCATCATACTGTTGTCTTAAAAAATCTCCCTCGAGTGGTTCAAGTTTTAAGGTTATGTAATAAGGCTTGTCATTATCATCAAGGCAAACTGCTACGAACATTTTGTCACCTATCATATAACGGACCCAATTCCAATTTTCGGTATTTTTTGTTACACCTGATTTCTTCATTAAGTATTCATCAAGCCATGTATACCTCATACATTTCCTCCTTGATTTATGTTCTTATTTATAGGAAAAGAATTGTATTTCCGTCAGGGTCTGTCACTATCAATTCGACACCGCCCCAAAATGTTTTAATTGGCTCAGGACAATCAATTCCTGCAGCCTTTATTTTTTCGTAAATTTCATATACTTTTCCGTTTGTGGTGAAATACAAATTATTACAACAAGGTTGTTCTTTACCTTCAGGTATTGACCATATCCACATAATCGGTTCTTGTTCATCCGTAAGAGCAAGTGCTGCTCCAAAATAATCATCGGACTCTTTTTCTTGATGAACTCTGAATCCTAATCTTTTGTAAAAGTCGAATATTCTTTGTGGTTGTTTAGAATAATAATTTAGTCCATGAAATTTCATATTTCTCTCCTACAAATTCAAGTTTATCTATTAGTTGTATTATACCGTAAAAACGGCAAAAAGTAAATAGGGCGGAGGGGTTCTTTATAAATTGAACCGCCCTTTTCCGTAGGGCGGGGGCTTGCTCCCGCCGCAAAAATTAACAACCTTAAACGGCGGCACCAAGGCACCGCCCTACGAAAAGCAAAAAGCCCTGCATAGCAGAGCTTTTTGTATATAAGAAATAATAACTTATCTCTTGGAGAACTGAGGAGCGCGACGAGCGGCCTTGAGACCGTACTTCTTTCTCTCCTTCATACGAGGGTCACGAGTGAGGAAGCCTGCAGCCTTGAGAGCGGGCTTGTTAGCCTCGTCTGCAAGAACGAGTGCACGGCTGAGACCGTGACGGATAGCACCTGCCTGTCCGGAGAAACCGCCACCCTTAACGGATGCAACGATGTCGAACTTGCCGATGGTATTGGTTACGCCGAAGGGCTGGTTAACGATGAGCTTAAGGGTCTCGAGACCAAAGTACTCATCAATATCTCTGCCATTGATGGTGATAGCACCGGTGCCGGGATAAAGACGGACGCGTGCTATAGAGCTCTTTCTTCTGCCAGTGCCGTAAAAATAGGGCTTAGCGCTTGTATACATTTATCTGTTCCGTCCTTTCCTTAACCTTCGTAAGCAACGGGCTTCTGAGCCTCGTGCTTGTGCTCTGCGTTTGCGTAGACCTTAAGTCTGGTGAGAGCGGTACGACCGAGAGTGTTCTTGGGAAGCATACCCTTGATAGCAAGCTCCATAGCGAGCTCGGGGTTCTTCTCCATCAGCTCGTCGTATCTCATTTCCTTGAGACCGCCGATGTAACCGCTGTGATGACGGTAGTACTTCTGCTCAAGCTTCTTACCGGTGAGAACAGCCTTGGAAGCATTGATAACGATAACGAATTCGCCGCAGTCTACGTTGGGAGTAAACTCGGGCTTGTGCTTACCGCGGAGAAGAGTAGCGGCAGTAACAGCAGTTTTACCGAGAGGCTGACCGGCAGCATCAACGATATACCACTTGCGCTCGATCTCTGCAGGCTTCTGCATAAAAGTGGACATTAATGATTCCTCCAATAGTTTTTGTTTTCGAACGTTGGTTATTATAGCATGGTGTTTCCAGGAAGTCAATACATTTTTGAAACTTTTTTTCATTTTTTTAATTTAGCTACACACAATCTTTAAATATCTCGTTTTTTCTCGCGTTTTTGAGGTCTTTTTAAGAGCGGGAGATCACATTTTTTCAGTGTAATTTCACATCAAAATTGCAAAACACGGTAAATAACAAGCAAAAAGCACGGAGAAAACACTCAATTTTGAGTGTCTTCACCGTGCTTTGGGGTCAATTCAGCCGATTTTCGGCGTTTTTATCGTTTTTGCCCGTTTTAAGGCGTTTTAGCCTAATTTACACGCTTTTCAAATGCGCATGCAGAGGGCGGAGCAAACTCGGAAACGGGAAATTCCATCTCGCGGAAAAGACTGCAGGGGTCGGTCCTGTCCTCGCAGGGGGTGCACTCCTTTTCGGGAACGGCGCAGGATGCCGCGTTAACAAGCAGCTGCGCAGGTCGCTCCAGACGGATAACGGAAAAGATGCCGAGGGATACAAGAAGCACACGTCTCTCCCCACCGCCGCAAAGAGCGCCGGAAAGGCGACAGCTTACTGCCTCGGGGATCTCGCCGCAGCCGCAAACGCAGTTGCAACGGCAGCCGACCTCAGCAACGCGAATGGAAAGAACTACAGGGTCAACGGCCTCCACTACTGCGGAGGGAGCATTGTTACCGCAATCAGATTCGTCGCAGCTCCCTTCACCGCAGAAGCCATCGCAGGTGGAGCGGAAGATATGAACGTTTCCTTCGCTGCCGAAAAGCACAACGCTCTTATCAAGGACGGTGATACCGTCGAATTCGCGGCTGTTGCCTCTGCAAACACAGCCTTCAAAGACTAACTTGATGTAGTAACGGATGGAAACGCGATAAAACCCACGGGAAAAATCAACGGGCTCAACTGTAACGGCGGCGCGAACGATCTCTGCATGGCGTACGCGGATAACTGTGGTGTGATCTATAACGTCCTGACCGTAATCGGTAAGCCAGACCTTAAGATCCTCGTAGCAGTCCCTGTCCTTGCAGGAATCAAGGATACGCTGTGTATCGATACAAACGGCCTCTCTTTGAGTAAGAGAGCTGCCGCAAATGCATTTATTATCTGCCATAGGAAGTACTCCTTAAAATTATTAAGGCATTGCCTTCCCTACCATACTATGCAGAACAAGAAACAATGTTAAAAAAGGACGGGTGAAGACCCGTCCTTTCGGTGGTATTATCAGGTGTAGCTCTTAAGAGAATCGGGGCAAGCCTCTACTGCGCAGGAAGCAGTGATAATGCAGTTGAAGGTGTACTTGGCGGAAAGAACGTCAAGCTCCTTCACAAGCTTCTCAAACGCGGGCATATCCTCGTTTGCGATCTTAAGTGCGCTGTCGATAAAGAGATCGGTTATATCGTGATCGCTGGCTATCATGCCGGCAACAAATCCGTACAAAGACTGAGCGTCGTCTACCATGTACTCATCAGCCTCAACAAGACGGCAACGATAGTTGATATCGTAACGGAGCTTATTGCTCTTCTCGATGCATACGACCTTACCCTTGGAGTGCTCCAGAGCAGTATGTACCATCTCAATGAGTGCCTTGGTCTTTCCGGTACCTTTGACGCCAATAATCAATTTTACCATAGCATTCCTCTAAGCGGGTATATTTGTTCTCCCTTCGGGCCCGCAATTTCCGAAGAGGATATTCTTGACTATATTGTACTATAACCTGTTGTAAATTGCAATAGTCAATGAGATATTTTCACAAATTTGTTACATTTGCCGAGTGTCAGTTCATTCTTGCAAGAAGCTCTGCACGCATATCCTCGTAGCCGGGCTTACCAAGAAGGGCAAACATGTTCTTTTTATACGCCTCAACACCGGGCTGATCGAAGGGATTTACGCCGAGAACGTAGCCGGAAACGGCACACGCAAGCTCAAAGAAGTAAATGAGCTGACCGAGGGTTGCGGCGCTTCTGTCCTT
>JAFSCG010000041.1 GCA_017436885.1 Clostridia bacterium
ACAAAGGGCCTTGCGGCTCGCGACGTTCTTGTGCCGGAGATGGCCAAGACCGGAAAGTGCTATCCGTATTACGGTGCGCGCTTGCTCGGCGCAAGCCAAAACGGCTCCAGAGTGCTTTATATGGCATCAAGCGGACTTAATAAGCTTGAGGCCGCGTATTATCTGTACGATCTCGGCACAGATCAGGTAACGCCTCTTTCTGCTTCTCTCAGCGGCTCCAAGGCAAAGCTTTCAAAAACAGAGCATTACCAGTGGATAAGCAGCTCCCGCGTACGACTTTCGGTTTGGGAGACTGCGGGAACAGTGCTGAAGAACAGCGTATATGAATGGGTGTTCGACGGCGGCAAGTGGTCCGTATCCAAAACCGATTACACCACCGACGGTAAGTCATGGTACGGCACCGGAGGCAGCACGGTTACCGAGACGGATACAGAGGAAATAACCACAGCTCCCACAATTGATTGGGAGGTTCCGGAGGGCGATCTTACACGTTGGAAGGACGAGAGCGGTTACGTTGCCGCCGAGGGAGAGATTACCCTTGAGGAGCTTGCGGAGCTTTATTACGAGGCAAAGGCGATAGCTATCTCGAAGCGAGAGAATTATTCCTACCGCGGAGTCAGTGAATATATTATAGATTTCCGTTCGGATACCTATATTATGATGACGGAGTATGCTGTATACTATAATGCGGAAGGTAAGCCTGCGGGCCTTACGAAAAACTGCCAGAACATTTGCCAAAAGCTAAACGGCGAGTGGGTCTGGACCAAGATCACGTTGCCATAAGAGCAAAGAAAAAGCTTTCCCTAATGCAAATAGCATTTGGGAAAGCTTTTTTTGCGGCATTAATATGCCAGTATATAGGCAAACAGCCCCGCGTAAAGTACAAGGAATAAAACGTACAGCAAAACGCAGCATATAACACTTACCAGTGCGCCAACTCCTGCCTTTTTTGCGCTTCTGGGGCAGGTATCCTTCCAAACGCCCCACAGGATAAATCCTGCTATAGGAACGAAAAATCCAAGTAAAGCCCACAAAAAGCTGCCCGTATCGCTATCCGCGCTTTTTTGCCCGTGCTTAATGCTGTGGCCGCAATTAAGGCAAACGTCCTGAACCTCGCTTACCTCTTTGCCGCAGTTGGAACAATATGGCATAATGACCTCCGAAAAAAATAAAGGGTACGCTTGGCGTACCCTTTATGTAAGTCTTAGAAGAACTTGGTAGCATCAACGGTGTACTTATCCATAAGGATCCTGATACCGTCGATAAGTCCGAGAATCGCGCCGATTCCGCAAGCAACGGAAAGCACGATCTTAATAATACCCTTCTTGGTCTCGCCCATCATAAAGTTGTGGATGCCGAGTCCGCCTATGAAGATAGCGATAAGACCCATAACGAGCTTATCCTGTCCGCCGATCTTGGACTTGTCTTCAGCCTTCTTAACGGCTACGCCGCAAGCGGTGCATACCTCTGCACCCTCGTTAAGCTGCGCGCCGCAGTTAGCACAGTACTTGTTGCCGTCCTCAACCTTAACGCCGCACTTGAGGCAGATAGCCTGATTGTCGTTCATCTGTTCGCCGCAGTTTTTGCAATACATAATATAATTCTCCTATGTTGTAAATTTGTTGCGGGATGTGTTTTATGCATTCAGTATATCAAAAACATAATTGGTTGTCAATCTTTGCGGGGGATTTTTTTACTTATTTTACAAGCATATATATCCAATTACCCAAAAAACCGACGGCAATAAGGGACAGTAAGGTGTAGTCCATCCATTTTTTCGGCAAAAGTCGACCGTCCTTAAGGTAGTAAAGATAAAGTACGGGCACGGACCAGAACATGGCGTTGTAGCCGAAGGCGGCGGCAAGATCGAGTCGCAGGGCGGCAAGGATGGCGCGGGTAAGTCCGCACCCGGGGCAGACGATGCCGAAGATCCGGCGCACGATACAGTGTATGCCCGAAAAATACATAAATGCAACTATAAGTATAAAAACAAGTGTGCCGATAAGCTTTTCGCGGACGTAGGCTTTTTTGTTTTTCTTCATTTCACTTTACGCTTTCCTTGTGCCGCGGCGGCGCAAAGGGCGGTAAGGGCACCTGCGGCGATAATTATAAGCACGTCGGCAAGGGAAACGAAATTGCCGACCAAAGGCTCGAAAAACGCTCCGTTTCCCAGCAGGTAAAGATGTCCGCTGAGCAAGCACGCCTCGCCAACGTACATCAGAAGTACCGTAAGGCTTGCAAGCAGGGAGGGGAGGGTAATGGAAATGGACTTGCGCTTTCCAAGGGTGAGCGAAGCGGCAAAAATGCCTACCGTAAGACCCAGCAGAATGAAAAATACGCACATCAGAAATGCGGAAAGGGGCGAAACGGTCAGCTCACCGTCGCGGTAAAAGGCGGTAAAGCAGGCAAGTATACACATTCCAAGGAATGCGGCGGCAGAGATGCTCTGGAGTATCAGGGCGCGGGTGCGTCCTTTTTCTCCCGTTGCGATAACGCGGGCAAAGCCGTATATACAGTTGAGTATGGCAATGATGAGCACGGCGCTTATGAGGTAAAAATGTATCTTGAAGGAGGGACTGTATTCACCCATCAGCACGTCTATCGCCGTCCACGTGCGGGTCTCGTACTGCATTGGCGGCATATAGCACATGTACATCTGCCAGCTTTCAAGAGGTACGAAGGACGTGGAGCTGACTATTACCTTACTTTCGAGTATCAGCTCGGAGGCAAGAAAAACGCCAAGGGATGAAGCTGTTGCACCAAGCAGGGCGTATCTTTTCAAAAGCTTAAGGAAAAGCGGCATCAACGCCGTGCCGAAAAGCAGAGCAAAGGCAATGGGCGCGTAGGGAATTATGTATTTCGGAAATTGCTCGGAGGGAACGGAGCCCACCGTTTGCATAAGGGTAACGACGGTATTTGCCATCTTCAGCGGATAGACGGAGAGGAGCAGAACTCCCAAAAGCGAGAGGGCATAATACAGGGCAAAGCGTTTGTTTTTCATTTTTTCTCCTTTCAATTTGCAAGCAGAGCATAAAAAACACAGCATATAAACAGCGCAGACGTTACGATGGAGGCAAGGGTGAGCTTTTTATAGGACAGGATGCTTTTGGCACGCAGGCGCAGCTTGGCACCGCCGAATGCAGAGGCAAAAACGTCGGTTTTTTCCGCACTGCAAACCAGCAGCATGGCGTATTCCTTGCGTTTTTCCTCCCCGCAGGAGGCAAGCACTGCCTCGTCGCAGGCAAGCTCCACGTCTTCAAGGAAAAGCTTCAAAAAAAGCCATGTAAGGGGATTGAACCAATGTATTGCGGCGGCAATAAAGGCAATAAACCGCCAAAGATTGTCCCCTCGTTTCAGGTGAGTACGCTCGTGCAGTAATACCAGCTCCTCGGCATTGTAGTCCACGGGCAGAATGATGCGCGGACGCAGTATGCCGTAGACCGCTGGGCAGGTCACCTTCTCGGAAACGAAGGTGCCGTTTTCCGCGGGAGTTGCGCTTTTCAGCTCGGAAAGCGTGGTCAGATATATCATAAGGAACGCAATGATAAGGGCGGCGGCACCGATAAGCCAGATGATACCCCCAACGGTGAACACTCGGTAAATGATCGTTCTGGGATATTCAAGGGGAAAGTAGCTATCCGCAAGTCCCATGTGGTTCATGGAAGTACCAAAGCTCATTTCGGGCAGCTCCACCTGCCGCGAGTGCAGCAGCGCCGCAAGCTCCATAAGGGTCAGCCTTCCCCGCAGACCGAAGGGCACCGTCATCCGCAGGAGGGGAATTGCCCACATCAGCAGGGAAAAACGCCTCGGTATGCACCGCAATCTGCGTAATAACAGCACGGCAATGCCGCACAGCGCGGCGGAAATGCTCATGTTTACGAGCCAGTAGAAAAACTCGTGCAGCATATCTACCTCTTATTTATCATTTCCTTAAGCTCGGCAATGTCGTCTGCCGTCAGCTCCTCGTCCTCTAACAGGGCAGAGAACAGGGCGCGCTTCGAGCCGCCGAAAAGTCGAGCCGCAAGGCTCTTTGCCTCGCTTTTTTGTACCTCGCCGCGTGTAACGAGCGAGGAGCAGATAAAGCCGGGATCCTTGCGGAGGATAAAGCCCTTGGCTTCAAGCTTTTTTAACACGGTGTAGGTGGTGTTTTTGTTCCATTCAAGGGCGGTGGCGGCAAGAAGGGAAAGGTCCTTTGCGCTCACGGGCTCGCGCTCCCATATAAGCTCCATCAGCTTCAGCTCGCTGTCAAATATCTTTTGCATCGTAATACCTCGCGCAGACTATTGTTATAGTCTATACTATCACAATAGTCTGTAAATGTCAACAGAAATCGTTAAAAAACCGTTGTCGAATTATGAAAACGGAAAAAATAAATATTTTTTCGCGAACGTATTGACAAAAGGGCAGATTATTGTTATAATAATAAAGCTCAATCGGATTTGAGTTCCACGTACGCGCCGGAATGGCGGAACAGGCAGACGCCCGGGACTTAAAATCCCGTGGGAGCAATCCCGTGCCGGTTCGATCCCGGTTTCCGGCACCAATATCGCGGAGTAGAGCAGTTGGTAGCTCGTCGGGCTCATAACCCGGAGGCCGCAGGTTCAAGTCCTGTCTCCGCAACCATCAAAGGGCGATAAAAAAGATATCGCCACAAAAAGCCTTGATTTTTCAAGGCTTTTTTCGTTTTTTTTAGCGAAATATCGAGATACAAAAATGGAGATATAAAATCGCTATTTCCCCACAGTTCAGGGATTTGAACTCTGTCGGGGCAGAATATCAGCCACCCAAGGCACATGGAAAAGAAAAAACCGTGTGCCTTTTTCTTTTGCCAAAAATAAAAAATCAGGAGGAAAAATACATGAGCATTTACCAAGAAGAAAT
>JAFSCG010000042.1 GCA_017436885.1 Clostridia bacterium
AAGCAGCATTCCTGCGGCAATGTCGCCGCCCGAGGAGCTGTCCGCGTATTCATTCACACTTTGATCGACCTTTTGTAATCTGCCGGGGTCATATTGAAATGCTTTTTATACAGACGATAAAAATTAGCGTAATTGCTGAAGCCTGCAGTGCGGGAGGCTTCCTCGAGCGGGTATTTTTGCTGCAGCAGCTCGTTTACGTACAAAAGGCGCTTGAGTATCACATATTCCCACAGCGATGTGCCGACTCTTTCTTTGAAGATGTGCTCCAGATAATACTTGTTCAGGAAAAATCTTTGCGCGATCTCCTCGCAATTTATTTTCTGCGTGAAACTATCGTCTATATACTTTATCACCTTCGAGATCGTAGGGTTTTCCTCCGTGCTTGACGAGGGCTTCAGTCCCTGACACGATATTGCGTTGCCAAGCCGGGTTAAAAGCTCTATGATCTTGCAAACGGACAGTATTCTGTTTTTTCCGCTTGGCTTCTTGGCGAGGCCGAAGATCTCGTTTATCAGTTCGTCAAGCTTATGATCCGATACGATCTCAGATGGAATTATGTTTGAGCCGAACTTTTTCTGCTGTTCGAAAAACGCAAGCAGCTCCTCGCTTTCGAAGTGAAAATTATTTAATACCGACTTTTTTATGCAGACGGAGATCCTCTCGTAATACGTTCCGTCCTCGATCTCACAGCAGTGTATCTCGCAGGGGGTGGTGATCACTACGTCTCCGCTTTGAATGGCGAAGCATTTGCCTTCGATCTTTATGTTTCCGCTGCAATGAAGCATATAGCTTATCGACAGATCGTCGTCATAATGCAGCAGCGCATTTTGCTTTGCGGTAACGTATTTGCCTGCGCCGTAATAAATAACGAAATCCGTATTGTTCTCAATGCAGATCCTCTCGTACATGTTCATTTTACACCTCTCGGCTTATAATAGCAACATTGTACATAACAAAAGCAAGATTGTCAATCGTATTTATTATTGTGTCAATTTACAATTAAGAAAAAGGGGATCTAACATGATAAGATTTATTATAATCAGGCACGGATACAGTGTCGGAAATAAAGAAAAACGTTTTTCGGGGCAGATGGATTTGCCGCTCGATACCATAGGCTTTGAACAGGCGAGATGCGTTGCGGAATATGTTGTCAACACCTTTCACGTGGATGCTGTTTATGCGAGCGATCTTTCGCGCGCATCTGAGACGGTAAAGCCGATTGCGGACGCCCTCGGAATTGAACTGAACGAGCATAGGGGACTGCGCGAGGTCGACGTTGGTAAGTGGCAGGGCAAGCTCATCGAGGACGTTGAGAAGGAATACCCCGAAAGCTTTGAATTATATAAGCAAAACCCCGGTCTTTCGCGCTTTGACGGGGGCGAAAGCTATGTGGACGTTATGGAACGCGTGCGGCTTGCCTTTGACGAGATAGCGCGCGAGAATGATGGTAAAACGGTCGTTATCGGCACTCACGGCGGCGTTATACGCACGCTTCGTGCGGCTTGGGACAAAATACCACCCGAAGGTATCAAGGATATTCCCCATGTGCCGAATGCATCCGTTACGGTTGCGGAGTACGATGACGGCAATGTTAACTGGCTTCAGATCGGATACACCGACCACCTTGCCGATAATATTACTGAGTGGGGCGTGAAGTAGAATGGCTTACTTATACCTTATCGGCGCGGTGTGCTCCTCTGCCATGCTGAGCATTATGAGCTCGCTGTTCGGCAGGCAGAACGCAAAACACAAGAACGTATCCTATTTCTATTCAGCCATCGTTGCCTGCATCGCCTTTGCTTCGTGGGGCATCATCAGCGTTTCCGATGCCGAATTCAGCCCTCGCGTTATACTCTACTCGTTAATTTACGGGCTTTTTTACACCGCCGCCATGATCGGAATGTTCAAGGCATATCAGGTCGGCTCCGTTTCGCTTACAGCTTTCGTAAAGCAACTTTCCCTCATCGGTGTCGCCATTTGGGGCTTTTTGTTTTGGAATACGCCGCTTACCGTTAACGTTGCCATCGGCCTTGTCTTCGTTGGTCTGGCGCTTTGCTTCTGCTTTAAGCCGAATAAGGACGGTACAGAGAAAATCGTTTCCGCCAAATGGGTGCTTTTTGCATTCATGCTGCTCGTCGGAAACGCAGGCTGCTCCATCATTCAAAAATATCAGCAGTCGGCTTTTGACGGAAACTGCGGAAACGCGTTTATGTTCTTTGCCGCGGGTATCGCCTTTGCTTGCTCCGTGCTTTTTTACTTCTGCAACGAACGGTGCAGGATAAATGAGATATCAAAAAGGACCCTGCTTTACCCGATAACGGGCGGAATAAGCAGCGCCCTGCTGAACTTTTTTATTATGCGGTTGATTGCGTCCCCGCTTTCGGAAAGCATCGTATTCCCCGGGATCGCCGCGGGCGGCCTTATCTTGACAACGGTGTTTTCCACCGTTTGTTACCGCGAAAGGCTACATCGTTATCAGTGGCTCGGCCTTGGCATCGGCGTTATCGCATTAATTTTTTTGAATATATAGCTTGAGGTGAAAAATGAAAATATCTACCGAAATTATCTCTTCCTTTCGTATCGTAGGCGCGGAAAAGGCGGTCGAAACCATCGCAAAGGCGGGCTTCGACGCTTGGGATTTTTCCGTATCATCCTTGTGCAGCTATGATTACAAGGCCCGCGTATGCAGCGGCAGTCTGTTTGGGAACGATTATTTGAAGGCGGCAAGACGGCTGAAGCAGATCGGCCTTGACAACGGCATACATTGCAACCAGTCTCACGCTCCTTCCCCCAGCGAATGGCCGACCGTCCGCTCTTCGCTGAAGCGTGCGATCGAATGTACCGCAGAGGCGGGCGGCAGCATTTGCATCATACACCCCTTTAATAACGGCACGCCTGAGGTGAACCGCGAGCTTTACTTAGAGCTTTTGCCTTTTGCAAGGGAGCACGGCGTTAAGATAGCAACGGAAAATATGTTCAACTGGGATTCCAAGACCGAGCTTGCATCCTTTGCCGCTTGCGCAACGCCCGAAAGCTTTAACGCGCATCTTGATGCGGTAAACGATGATTATTTGGTTGCTTGCCTTGATATCGGGCACGCGGAAATGAGCGGTAGCGGAACGAATTCCGTGGAGCTCATTCATGCGCTCGGCAACAGACTTAAGGCACTCCACATCCACGATAACGACAAGCGCCGCGACCAGCACAAGATACCCTTCTCGGGTGCGGTGGACTTTGCACCCATCGTAAAGGCGCTGAAGGACGTCGGATACGATGGCTACTTCACCCTTGAAGCAAGCAAGTTCCTGAAGGACTTTACCGCGGATACCGTCCTCGACGGTGCCAAAAAGCTTGCTGAAAGTGCAAGAAAGCTCGTTGAGATGTACGAAATTTGCTGAGTCGGCAGAGCCACAAGAGGCATAATGAAGCGAAGGCTCAGAGGAAAACGTCTCCGCTCGAGGGTGACAAATGCAAATGGATTTTATGTTTTGATTCTTATCGGGGTGTAAAGAAACGTGAGTTTCTTTACACCCCGATAAGATCTTTGCGCTTTTACTTTACAAGATTATATGCAAGCAGCATTCCTGCGGCAATGTCGCCGCCCGAGGAGCTACCCACGGTAAGCAGGGCGTCAAGGGCGGGCTCCGTATCGCCCGAAAGAAGTGCTGTGGCAAATTCCGCCACAAGTCCGAAGTATTCGCCTCTTGCCGCGCTTTCCAGATAGCGGCGGCTTATGATATTCGTGTTCTTTTTTGCCTTTTCCACGGCGGCGGCAAGCTCGGCGGCCTTGCTTCTTGTGCCCTCGCAGTAATAAAGCGCGTAAAGAATGCCGCAAAGCAGGTCGTCGCCCGAGGGGGTCAGCCCACCGCCAAGACCAACAAGGCGAGCCGTGCAGTCTTCAAGCTCGGCGGTGCTTCCGTCCTTTAAGGCACAGAAAAGCCCGTCGGCGCACGCCTTTGCCCTTTTTGCGTAGGGGTCGGTCGTTTCCCCGCCCGTAAGGCAGGCAAAGCCCGTTTGCTTCTTCTCACGAAGCAGCTTTGCCGCGCGCTCCGCTACGTCCTTTTCGGGAAAACGGGGCAGGGAGCAGCTGCGTACATCCGTCTCCGTCGGCAGTATGCACTCATTTCCGATAAACAGCTTGCCGTCCTCGACGGTAACCTTATCGTCTGCGCTGATGCGGTCGCGGAATGCGGGATAGTTC
Source organism: Clostridia bacterium (assembly GCA_017436885.1). Lineage (GTDB taxonomy): Bacteria > Bacillota > Clostridia > Oscillospirales > CAG-272 > RUG12395. Next base: position 4,202 of record JAFSCG010000042.1, read on the forward strand.
TCTATCCCGATGCCGAAGGGCACGCTGTTTTTTGTGCTGTCGTATATCAGCACAAGCTCGCCGCCGAAAAGAAGATAGGTGCCTGCGCTGTATATTCCGAGGACTTCGGCGCATTCGTATTCTTTTATAAGAGAGGCGGCGTATTTGCCGCAGTAAAACGCATGGTGCAGCATTGGTTTCTCCTGTCGGTGCATACACGGGAGGGGAGACCCCTCCCCTACGGTAGGCATGTAGGGGCGGATATTATCCGCCCGCTCAGTGCCATTTTACCACCTGCGTAGCCTTTTGTCAATCAAAGAAACAGGGGACGGAGCTGAACGCCCTGCTTCATTGCGCTGAAGGCATCGCAAACGCGGGAAAAGTCCGTAACAAGGGAATAGGGTTTGTTTTTTGGGTCATCCTGCTTCATAGGGGTGAAAAATATATTCTTCCGCACCGCAAGAGCCGCAAGGTTCTTCATGCCCGCGCCCATTGCGTCGTTGGAGGCGGGGCAAAGCAGTATCTTGCCGTCGCGGCGCAGATGCGCCTTTGCCGCCATGGTAACGGGCGTGTCGCATATTCCGTTTGCCATGCGCGCCATGGTGTTGCCCGTGCAGGGACATATAATAAGGAAGTCAAGCGGGCGTGCGGGACCCAATGGCTCGGCATCCGCAATGGAGTATATGCCCCGCCTGCCGCAAACGTCCTCTGCCCGCTTGCAAAACTCCCTCGCCTTGAAAAATCGGGTGTCGCAGCCCGATACGGAAAATGAAAAAATGGGTAACAGCTCCTCACCGCCCGCAATAAGCTCCTTTGCCGCATCTATGGCGTTGGCAAGGGTGCAGTGGGAGCCGCAAAATGCAAATCCTGTCATATCTGCCTCTTAAGAAGGTCGGTTATTCTTTCATACATTATTAGTGCGGCGCTTTCGGGTGCGGTCCTGCCGGGAAGCCCCGGGGCATTTATTCTGCGCAAGCCGTGGAGTAGTGCTTCCGCCTCGCTCACTCCGCCGCCGGAGGCGAGCTCAACGTACGGCATTCCCTCGGGCAGTGCCTTAAGTATACCAAGTCCGAATATCCTTGCGGGCACGGTGTTTACCGCCGCATCCCACGGGACCGAGCCAATCCTTTTGCACAGAGAGGGGTCGGAGAGGGGCATGGAATTACAGCCCATACACCGCGCAAGGGCAAGCTGTGCGTCGCTTCTTGCCGCCACGCTCACTTGCGCCCCAAGGGGAACAAGGCATCGCGCAAGTGCCTGCCCTATCCTGCCGAAGCCGAACACCAGCACCTCGGCACCTCGAAGGGCGCGGGGCAGCTCGCGCAGCAGTATCTCCAGTGCACCCTCGGCGGTAAGGGCGGCGTTTTCAAGCAGAAGTGCCTCGTCCTCTAACAGGTCGTGGCAGGGTATGCCCCTTGCGGCGCAAAGCTCCCTGACTTCTTCCGTCAGTCTGCCGCCGAAAACCACGGTGCCCTGCCAAAAAAGCTCCGTAAGCTCCCCAAGCCGTGGGGCGTTCGAGGTGCAGCTCAGATGCACTCCGTCAAAGGAGCAGGGAACGGGCAGTACCGTGGCGCGCACGCCGTGCAGCTCGTTTTTGTCCGGGGCGGGGGATTCGCCGTTCAAAAACAGCCTGCAGCCGCCGTCCCTTTCCAGCATTTTTGCAAGGACCGCCATCCTTCCGTCGCCGCCGATAACGGCGTATTCTGTATTTTTCATGGTGTTTACCTCATACCGTTTTCGTTACATCTTATGCCCGCCGACCCCGCTGTGTCAAAACATATTGAAAAATCGGCAGCCGTGTGTTAGAATGTAAACAAATTAACGTAATTCATTTTTGGAGGTATCAACGTGAAATTTTCCGAAATGCCATACGAAAGACCCGATATTGGCGAGGTAAAGGACGCCCTTGCCGCCATCGAGCAAAAGCTGCTGAACGCCAAAAGCGCGGCAGAGCAGCTGGAGGCCTTCCGCGAAACGGAGGCTCTCGGCAAGAGGGTAAACACCCTCGGCACCCTTGTTTATATCCGCAATACCATAAACACCAAGGACGAGTTCTACGCCGCGGAAAGAGAGTTCATCGACGAGGTAACTCCTCTGCTTGCGGAGGCGGAGCAGAAGGTCAGCCTTGCCATGCTTGCCTCTCCCTTCAGAGCGGAGCTTGAAAAGGAGCTTGGCGAGCTCTATTTTAAGAATTTGGAGATCACCGTGCGCACCTTCAAGCCCGAGATGATCGAGCTGATGCAGCAGGAAAACAAGCTTACAGCCGAGTATCAGAAGCTTTACGCCTCTGCCGCCGTTGAGTGGGAGGGAAGGACCATCCCCCTGCCCCTGCTCGGTCCCTACAAGCAGAGCACGGACAGAGAGGTGCGCCGCCTTGCCTTTGAAAAGGAGGGCAAGTTCTTTGATGCAAACCGCCAGCAGCTTGACCGCATATACGGCGACCTCGTTAAGGTCCGCAACAAGATGGCGCGTATGCTTGGACACGAAAATTACATTCAGCTGGGCTACGACCGTCTGGGACGCAATTGCTACGGCTACGAGGATCTGAAGGAGTTTCGCCGTCAGATAGCCGAGGACGTGGTCCCCGTTGTAAACAAGCTCCGCGAGGCACAGCGGGAGCGCATCGGCGTTGACAAGCTCTGTATGTACGATACCCTTATATTTAAGGAGGGAAATCCCGTTCCCCACGGCAGTGCGGACGATATCCTTGCCGCAGGTAAGGAGATGTACCACGGCCTTTCCGCGGAAACGGCGGAGTTTATCGACTTTATGTACGAAAACGAGCTGCTTGACGTGCTCTCCAAGGACGGAAAGGCTCCCGGCGGCTATTGCGCCGACATTCCCGCATACGGTGCGCCCTTCATCTTTTCCAACTTCAACGGCACCGCAGGTGACGTGGACGTTCTCACCCACGAGGCAGGCCACGCCTTTGCCGCCTTCCGTTCCTTTAAAAATAACTATATCTCCGCATATCAGTCTCCCACCATCGAGGCTTGCGAGGTCCATTCCATGAGTATGGAATTTCTGACGGGCGAGTACCACCACCTGTTCTTTGGCGAGGATACGGCAAAGTACGAATATATGCACATCGCCGATGCACTCTCCTTCCTGCCATATGGCTGTATGGTGGACGAATTTCAGCACATAATGTATGAAAACGAGGATATGACCCCCGAGGAGAGAAACGCAACCTGGGAAAAGCTTGAAAACAAGTACCGTCCCCTTATCTGCCGCGAGGGTATGCCCTTCTACGGTAGAGGTGCCGGATGGCAGCGTCAGCTCCACATCTACGAAAGCCCTCTTTACTATATCGACTACTGTATGGCACAGACCGTTGCATTCCAATTCTGGCTTGAAATGCTGGAGGATAAGGATGCCGCTTGGAAGAAATATCTTGCATTTGTGGATATGGGAGGCACCGAGACCTTTGAGGGACTTGTCAAGCGCTCGGGCCTTGCACTGCCATACGAACCAAAGTGTATGGAGCAAATTGCCACAAAGATAAGCGAAATACTTGTGGAAAAGGGCAAAAAACTTTCAAATTGTTACTAATTTGTGAATAAGGTATTGACTACGGTTGTTTTTTGTAGTAAAATCTTAAGTATCTTAAAACATATTCTCGTGCAGTGCGCTCATTTTTGCATAGTCGGTTGCAAAAAGGCGGATGCACGCGGTATGTAATTATAATTTAAGGAGAAAACAATGAAAAAGAGAATCGCCTCTATCGTTGCTTTGCTGCTTGTTGCATGCATGGTACTTCCCATGGCATCCTGCGGTAAGGTAAAGGTTGAGGAGTTCGTTGGTGACTTCACTTACAACGATTCCGTTGTAACCATGTCCTCCAACTGGAACCCTCACACCTATCAGACCTCTGATGAGAGCTATCCTATCAGCTTCCTCACCACCGGTCTCTACAACTTCATCTACAATGATGAGCTCAACCCCGTAAAGGGCAAGGACCCCTACAAGGGATACGTTATCGTTCCCGAGATGGCAGCTGAGATGCCCGTTGACGTAACCGAGAAGATCAAGGCAGAGCACCCCGAATTTAAGATTCCCGAGTCTGCTACCTCCGGCTACGCTTACGTTATCAAGCTGAACAAGGACGCTACCTGGCAGAACGGCGAGGCTATCAACGCTGATACCTACGTTTACTCCATGAAGGCTCTCCTTGATCCTAAGATGGACAACTACCGTGCTACCGACTACTTCGACGGTAGCTTCTGCATCGCTAACGCTAAGGATTACTACAACCAGGGTACTACCGTATACCTCGAGAACCAGATCAACAACAAGTACGCTGTTGCAGATCTCGTTAAGGGCGCAGACGGTAACTACACCACCAAGGACGGCAACAAGGTATTCGTTGCTGTTGACTTTGCTCTGACCGATTGGCTCAGCGGCAACACCCTCAAGCAGTACGTTGATGCTTACGGCACCCAGTACTTCAACACCGAAAAGTGGAACGACCTCGTAGCTAAGGCTGACGATAACGGTCTTGCTCCCCTTAACGATGATACTCTCGCTTGGCTCACCACCACTATCTCCACCACCGCTTGGAACGAGAGCGCTGAGAACGTTCCCGCTTACCTCGTTGAGGAGAAGAGCTATGCTGATAACTACGATTTCGCTAACGTAGGTATCTTTAAGAGCGGCGACTACGAGATCACCATCGTTCTCGGTAAGTCTCTTGCAGGCTTCAACCTTCTTTACAACCTCTCCGGTAACTGGATCGTTTACGAACAGTACTACGAGGCAGGCAAGAAGCAGGTTGGCGACACCGAGGCTTGGACCAACGAGTACAACTCCTCCGTTGAGACCACCATGTCCTACGGTCCTTACAAGCTTGTTGAGTACCAGATGGATAAGTCCATGAAGTTCGTTAAGAACGAGAACTGGTTCGGTTACACCGACGGCAAGCACATCTACACCGATCCTTCCGACGGTAAGACCTATCCTATGTATCAGACCACTGCTATCAACTGCCAGGTTGTTGCTGAGGCTGCTACCAGAAAGCTTATGTTCCTCCAGGGCCAGCTTATGGGCTACGGCCTCCAGTCCGAGGACTACGCTGAGTACAGAAACTCCGAGTTCTGCTACGTAACTCCTTCCGAGACCATCTTCTTCTTCATCTTCAACGGCTACCTTGAGGCTATCCAGGGCCGCGAGAACGCTGCTGACTTTGACAAGTCCAAGAAGGATCTCGAGACCATGACCCTTACCTCCTTCCGTAAGGCTGTTGCAGTTACTTACGATAAGGAAGCACTCTGCACCGCAGTATCTCCCGCTCGTTCCGGCGGTTACGGCCTTATCGGTAGCTCCTACATCTACGATCCCGAGTCCGGTGCTCAGTACCGCGACACCGATCAGGCTAAGAAGGCACTTTGCGACTTCTACTCTGTTGACGTTTCCAAGTTCGAGTCTCTCGACGCTGCTGTTGACTCCATCACCGGTTACGACCCCGTAGCTGCTAAGGAGCTCTACACTCAGGCATACAACGAAGCAATCGAGAAGGGCTACATCACCGATACCGATAATGACGGCAAGTCCGACCAGGCTATCGAGATCCTCTACGCTGCTTCTGACGTTACCGCATTCATCACCAAGACCCTTGATTACCTCAACGAGAAGATGGCTGAGGTTATCACCGGCACTCCCTTCGAGGGCAAGATCAAGTTCGTTGCTTCCGCACCTCTCGGCAACGAGTGGTCCAACGAGATCAAGGCCGGTAACGCCGACACCGTTCTCGGTGGTTGGTCCGGTTCCGCTCTCGATCCCTTCGGTCTTACCGACCTCTACACCAACCCCTCTTATCAGTACGACGCTAAGTGGTTCAACGCTTCTACCGTTGAGCTTACTCTCGACGTAAACGTTGCTAAGATCGGTGAGAAGGAGGACGTTAAGTCCGTTACCATGAACCTGAGACAGTGGTCTGACGCTCTTAACGGCACTACCGTTGAGGTTAACGGCGTTGAGTACTGCTTCGGCGACGGTATCGCTGACGTTGACACCCGTCTTGACATCCTTGCTGCAATCGAGACCAAGGTTCTTATGACCTACGACTACATTCCTATGCTTCAGGACGGTAGCATGGCTCTCCTTTCTCAGCAGGTATACTACGTTGTTGAGGAGTACAACCCCATTATGGGTCGTGGCGGCATCGCTTACATGAAGTACAACTACAACGACACCGAGTGGGCTGACTACGTAGCTTCTCAGGGCGGCGAGCTTAAGTATTAATTTAAGCCGCGTCTGCAAGCTTTAAAATAAGTTTGCCCCTTATGGCATAGCCATTCACCCGCAAGGGGATCTCTTGGTCCCCTTGCGGGCATTCATCTTAATAATGGGTGCATTTTTTGCACCGAATTTCGCTTGCAGGACACGTTTTCCTGCCTGCGTACACTATTTAAGCCGCTGTTTGCATTTGCTTGATCTGCTCAGCCGACTTAAAGCCGGAGGATATTATGGTAAAATACGCTATACAAAGAACGGCACTGATGTTGTTTACTCTGTTTATCATCACTCTTATGTGCTTTGTTCTTATCAGAATGCTTCCCCTTGCTCCCCTGCCCATCGGTGACCCTCACACTCCCGTTATCGAGGCACGCCGTGAGGCACTCGGATATAACAAGCCCTATCTTGTTCAGTTCGGTATATTCCTTAGGAATATATTCACAAAGTGGGACTGGGGTATCTGCGAAAGTGCAAAATACTACGGAAAGGACGTTGCGGCGCTCTTTGCGTCCAAAATGCCGCCCACGGTATTGATCAACCTTTACTCCATAATATTCAGTATACCGATAGGAATTGCTCTCGGTATTTTTGCCGCGCTTAAAAAGAATACGTGGATCGACTACACCATATCCACCTTGGTAATGGTGTGTATCTCGGTGCCGTCATTCGTTTACGCATTTTTGATACAGCTTTTGTTCTGTCATAAGATCCAGCTGTTCCCGCTGGTTATGAAGGGCGGAACCGATTGGTTCTCCTGGCCCATGTTCGTTTCTATGATACCTGCGGTGCTGTCCCTTGCGTTCGGTACCATTGCAGGATTTACCCGCACCACCCGTGCGGAGCTTACCGAGGTGCTTACAAGCGAGTTTATGCTTCTTGCCCGCACCAAGGGTCTTACCAAGCGTCAGGCTACCGTTCGTCACGCATTCAAGAACTGTATGGTAGTCGTACTTCCCGCTATCTTTGGTTCCTTCATCGGAATCCTTTCCGGATCTCTCATTATCGAGAAGATCTTCTCGGTTCCCGGAATCGGTGAGCTTTACCTCTACTCTATCAACGCGCTCGACTATCCTCTCTTTATGCTACTCACCGTCTTCTACACCGCTATTGGACTCGTCGCCGGCATAGTTGTTGATATCAGCTATGGCTTCATCGATCCCCGTATCCGTATGGGCTCGAAGAAGTAAGGCAGTTTACGAAAGGAGTCAAATAAGATGGAAAACAACTATACGCACATCCCGCAGGAAAAGTTCGCTTTTGCCCAAAAGGATGCCGTTATTCACGATACAAAGTTTGATACCAAGGCCCGCGGCTACTTTGCCGATGCACTTATCCGCTTCAAGAAGAACAAGTCCTCCGTTGCTGCTGCCTATATCATTCTCTTTCTTGTAATATTTTCTATTGTTTCACCCATAATCTCCCCCTACAGCGTTTACGATAAGGACAACGTTTTTATCAATCACCCGCCCTTCAATCCCACCGTTGCGGAATGGAATATCGGTATTCTGGACGGCGCTGTAACCCGCGATTCTCTTAACGAGGTCGCAATCGCAAGACTTAAGGCCATCGGTGAAGAGACCGGCCTTGAGGTCTACCTCCGCAACATCGGCGTTGACGAGACCGAAATGCTCATTCGCGGTAAAAAGACCATCAGAAAGACCTACAAGGTCGAGGTCAACAAGTACTACGAGCAGGGCATTATTGAAAAGACGATCTCCTACGAGGAGTTCGAAAAGATCCAGGCTTGGCAGAACGAATCCGGCGTTCAGGTTATTTTCCCCGCTATCGATCTTGACAAGGTATATCCCGATGCAACCGCAGAGGATCTTCGCTACGTGTCCCTTGACCCCAACATCTGGTATCAGTGCTCCGATACCAAAAACACTCCCGTATACGATGCTGACGGCAATTTTATCCCCGCTTACGTTACCGATGCCTCCAAGGCAGGCGCTGAGTACAATTCCATTCGCATCAAAGGTGATGACGGCAGCTACGTTTACAGCATCGGTAAATCCGGCTCCGTATCCGTTCGTATTTGCTATTACAACTACTACAGATACCTCAAAAACGGCGAGCAGCCCAACTACTTCTTCGGTACCGACCAGTACGGACGCGATCTGTTCTGCGCTATCGGCGTAGGTGCGCGCTTCTCTCTGGTATTCGCGGTTCTCGTTTCCGCTATCAACCTTACCATAGGTGCCGTATACGGCTCCATCCAGGGTTACTACGGCGGTATGATCGATATGATACTCGACCGTATCTCCGATATCCTCAGCGGCGTACCCTTCACCGTTGTTGCAATTCTGTTTAAGCTCCACCTTGCCGAAAAGGTCGGCGTTGTTGCCTCGTTCCTGTTCGCGTTCGTTATGACGGGATGGATCGGTATGGCCGCTCTTACGAGAAAGCAGTTCTACCGCTTCAAGGGTCAGGAGTATATTCTGGCGGCAAAAACTCTCGGCGCAAGCGATAAGCGTCTTATGTTCAAGCACATCTTCCCCAACTCCCTCGGTACCATCATTACCAGCTGTGTGCTTGTAATTCCCGGCGTTATCAACTCCGAGACCTCCCTCACCTACCTCGGCATTATCAACCTCTCCGAGCTGTTCGGAACCAGCATCGGCGAGCTGATGTCTCTTGGTCAGGAGACTATGAAGGACGCTCCCCACGCAATGCTGTTCCCCGCATTGTTCATATCTCTTCTGCTTATCTCCTTCAACCTGTTCGGTAACGGTCTGAGAGATGCATTCAACCCGTCTACGAGAGGAGTGGATGACTAAAATGGAAAAGAAATTATCAGTAAAGGATCTTACCATCTCCTTCCGTACCACAAACGGTAAGGTGCAGGCGGTAAGAGGAATCGATTTTGAGCTTAATAAGGGCGAGACCCTTGCCATAGTCGGCGAGTCCGGCTCCGGTAAGTCCGTTACCTCCAAGGCCATCCTCGGTATTCTCGCGGGCAACTCCATCGTTGAGGGCGGAGAGATAATCTACGACGGTAAGGACCTTCTTAAGATCTCCGAGGAGGATTTCCACAAGATCCGCGGCGATAAGATCGCCATGATATTCCAGGACCCCATGTCCAGCCTTAACCCCATCGTTAAGATCGGACGTCAGCTGACCGAGGCTATGATCCTTAAGGGCAAGGCCCGTCAGAAGGAAAGCAAGATAAACTTTAACGCAACCCTTGCAAAGCTGAACGCCGCAATGGCGGATGCTATCGCAAATGGCGATGCCGCAAAGGCAAAGGCGCTTGAGGAAAAGTGCAAGAATTTCGATAAGTTTGAATATAAGCATATCGAGCTTGAGTCTGCTTACAATATCGCTCACGAGGGCGCTATCGAGGCAAACGAGGAAGCAAAGCAGCTTATCTTCGAGATCGAAAAGAACGGCGCAAACGATCTTAAGTACCGTCTCGGCGCCATCAAAAGGGATGCTCTCGATTCTGTTCACACCTACGTCGTAGATGCAAAAAAGGCCGAGATCACCAAGGCGGCAAACGAGCTGCTTCCCATCTTTGCATCCTGCAAGAAGAGCGGAGATTACTCTCCTCTCATTGCTCCCCTTTCTTCTATTCGCGATATAACCGGCGAGGCTATGGATCTCCCGGCACCCAACTTCTTCGCACTCGGATATTTCTACACCTTCGGCAACGGTCAGAAGCTTCCCGATATGCCCGTACCCGAGCTGAATTCGTACCTGCGCAAGTATCTTGACGATAACTTTATGCTTGGCTTTATTGCCGATGCAAAGCAGGGTCTTATGCTCAGCGCCAACAAGGCTTATGATAAAAAGGTTGAGGCTATCAAGGCTCTCAAGGAGCACAGAGACGTATTCTGCGCCGAGAATCTTGATAAAAAGGCTTGCCTTGAGGCTCATAAGCTGATGAGTGTTGCAGTTAATGAGTCCATCGACCGTCTTGAGCTTATCAAGGACAGCTTTGCTTACACTTTTGAGGTGGGCGTTAAGGCCGATATCGAGAAGTACTTTACTTCCATTGGCAAAAACGCCAAGGAGGAGGCCCGCTACGCGAAGGAGCAGGCCAAGTACGAAAAGATGGTTGCCGCAGGCAAATCTCCCGATTGGAAGGTCAAGCCCGCAGCTCTTACCAGCCTCGAGCAGGTAAAGAAGAACATCCTTAACCAGATCGACCGTCTTATAGCTCATTACGAGGAGGCTCTTGCCAACAGAGAGAATCGCGATTTCGATAAAGAGACCGTGGCAATGATCGACTACCTCAAGGCTAACGCTTCCGGTGTCGTTCACAAGGTAACTCCCGATATGGCAAAGCACAAGGCGATCAAGCTCATGGAGGAGGTTGGTATTCCCGAGCCCCGCAAGAGATACAAGCAGTATCCCTTCGAATTCTCCGGCGGTATGCGTCAGCGTATAGTTATTGCTATCGCCCTCGCGGCAGACCCCGATATCCTTATCTGCGACGAGCCCACCACCGCTCTTGACGTTACCATCCAGTCTCAGATCCTCGAGCTTATCAACAAGATCAAGGACGAGCGTCAGCTCTCTATCATATTCATCACTCACGACCTTGGCGTTGTTGCTAATATGGCGGACAGAATTGCCGTTATGTACGCAGGTAAGATCGTTGAGTACGGAACCGCAGACGATATCTTCTACGATTCCAGACATCCTTACACCTGGGCGCTTCTTTCCTCTATGCCCGACCTTGACACCGAGGAGAAGCTGGATGCCATTCCCGGCACCCCTCCGAATATGATCTATCCCCCCAAGGGAGATGCTTTTGCGGCCCGTAACAAGTACGCAATGGTCATTGATTTCGAGGAGCAGCCTCCCATGTTTGAGGTAAGCGAGAGCCACTACGCGGCAACCTGGCTCCTGCATCCCGATGCACCCAAGGTTGAGCCGCCAAAGATAGTTACCGACAGAATCGCAAGAATGCAGGGAAAGGGAGGAAACGATAATGCTTAACGAAAGCGAAGTTATGCTTGAAAACGATACCAAGCTTGACGAAAGTGAAGTTCTGCTTAAAGTTGAAAACCTTTGCCAGTATTTCAAGATGGGTCCTTCGGAGCTGAAGGCTGTTGATAACGTAAGCTTTGAGATCAAAAAGGGCGAGGCCTTCGGTCTCGTTGGCGAGTCCGGCTGCGGTAAGACCACCACCGGACGCTCCATTATAAAGCTTTACAATATCACAAGCGGAGATATCTACTTCAAGGGCATCCGTATCGGTGCAGGTATCCGCTCCTATCAGAACGCAATAAAGCAGGCAAACGAGGATCTTAAGGCGGGCAAGATAACCCGCGAGGTAAGGGATCAGATCGTTTCCGAAAACAACAAGAAGATCGCAGAGGCAAAGTACGATCAGAACAACTGCGATAAGGAATACAGCCAGAAGCTTGTGGAGGAGTGCAGGGCTAAGTACGAGCCCCTCATTGCCGCAGCTGTCGGTGAGGAGAAGTCGCGCCTTAATACAGAGTTCAAAAATGAGCTCCGCAAGGCAAAGAACACTCGCCTCGTTGCCCAGATCCAGATGATATTCCAGGATCCCATCGCGTCTCTTGACCCCCGTATGACCGTTCGCGAGATCATCGCCGAGGGACTTATCATTCAGGGCGAGAGAGATAAGAAGGTAATAGAGAAAAAGGTATACGATATGCTTGAGCTCGTTGGACTTGTTCCCGAGCACGCAAGCCGTTATCCCCACGAGTTCTCCGGCGGTCAGCGTCAGCGTATCGGTGTTGCCCGTTCCATCATTATGGAGCCCAGCCTCATCATTGCCGACGAGCCCGTTTCCGCGCTTGACGTTTCCATTCAGGCGCAGGTCATCAACCTGCTGAACGAGCTTCGCGAGAAGCTTGGTCTTACCATTCTCTTTATCGCCCACGACCTTTCCGTCGTTAAGTACTTCTCCGACCGTATCGGCGTTATGTACTTCGGTAAAATGGTAGAGCTTGCAACCTCCGACGAGCTGTTCCGCAATCCTCTTCATCCCTATACCCGTGCACTTCTTTCCGCAATTCCTCTGCCCGACCCCCATTACGAAAAGCAGAGAAAGAGAATTGTTTACAATCCTCTTGCCGAGCACGATTACTCTGTGGATCAGCCCTCCTTCCGCGAGGTAGCTCCCGGACATTTCGTACACTGCAACGAGGCGGAGTTCGCAAAGTATCAGGAATTATTGAAAAATAATGAAGAAGCTTAAAGGGACGAACGTCATTTCATCTCTGATCGTGGCCGTCATCGTATTTGGTTTCTCTTTTGCCACAGGCGGCATTAAGGAAGCCGAGGGGGCGCAGGAGATAGTGCGTTATTTGTGCGATGCTTTTACTGCACCTGGCGTAGTGCTTGTGGGCGCAGGCGCACTCAGCTGGGCATCCACCAAGGGCGCATACGACGTTTTCGGCTACGGCCTGAAGGTTATCTGGAGTTGGCTGCCCTTTACAGGCACCAATATGGATGGCGTCACCTATTACGATTACGCAAAAGAAAAGCAGGAAAATCGCGTTGGCTGGCGTGCTGATATGCTTATTGTTGGCGGCGTTTGTCTTGCGGTGGCACTTATCTTGCTTATCGTGTATTATCTAATATAACCTTTCGGGGCTGTAAAGAATAGTCTTTACAGCCCCGTTTTAAAAAGAAGGAGGAAACAAAATGCGCCTGCTATTCAAGCAAAGAATGTTTTCGTGGTTTCACGCCTATGATATCTACAACGACGCGGGTGAAACGGTTTTTACAGTTCAGGGGCAGCCCTCCTGGGGGCACTGCCTGAAGATATACGATTCGTCCGACAGAGAGCTTGGCACCGTAAGGCAGAAGGTGCTGACCTTTATGCCCTGCTTCGAGCTGTATTTCGGCGACACTTATGCGGGCTGTATCAGCAAGGAATTTGCATTTTTCAGACATAATTATAATATCGACTTCAAGGGCTGGCAGGTAGAGGGCGACATTTTTGAGTGGGATTATACTATATGCGACACCCGCGGTAATACTGTGGCAACCGTTTCAAAGGAGCTTTTTAATTGGACGGACACCTACGTAATCGACGTGCGCGACCCCGCCGACGCCCTCTGCGCATTGATGCTCGTGCTGGCGATAGATGCAGAAAAATGCTCGCGAAATTAAAGAACAAGCCTTCCCAATGAGAACGGTTCTTGCCGGAGCATTAAAAACATCATTAATTGCGGGCATCGCATTTGAATGGTCAAATGACCAAACCCAACTCATATTACAAGCAAAAAGAGCAAGAGTAAAAGGAAGCATATCCTTCTCTCTGCATTCTTAGCGGGGAATCAGCAGTACGAAAACATCGGCAGAGAACTTGTTTTCTCTGCCGATTTGTGTTATAATGGTGCTAACGAAAAGCCTCGCCCTCTGGGAGAGGTGGCGGCGAAGCCGACGGAGAGGGCAAATGGTGGCAAGAATACGCCCTCTCACCCGCTATCGCGGGAGCTCTCCCAAGGGGAGAGCCTTTGGGTGCGCGCAACTTTAGGAGTATGGGCTTTGCTCTATGCCTTTGTAATACAAAGGCGAAACCGGCGATAAAACAGAACGGTAAATAAGAATTTGATTAAATTCAAATGTCATAGTGCTTTGGAGTCAGGAAAATACTATGCAATATGCTGTTAAAGAGTTAATGTTCTTGGTAGAGAAATATAATTTGAAATTCACAGAGCAAACATTCAAGAGCACTCCATTTGGTAATTGGGTAACAAAAACTTATAGTTTTTATAATGATAGTGGCTGCTTTACAATATCTGAATTGTTGCAAAGAGATGAAATAGATTTTTATTTTTCTGATATTTTTTCAACTGCTTATCCCGATTTAAAGCAAAGACAGTTGAATGTTTGGGATAATAACGCAATATTAGAAAAACATCAAAAATGGATATTTGGTCTTAAAAATCCGTTCTTTTGGTACAGTAAGAAAAAATATATGAAAGCATTAGCCGAAATTATCCAAACAAAAATTAGTAATAACAAAGAGTTTTTTGGTATAAACGTATAAATTCCAATTTATCGAATAACGAACGCCGACAGATTTTTGGGAAAATCTGTCGGCGTTAATTATTTGTTTACTGCGGAGCAAAACTGCACCATATGAACCAACTGACTATAAACTCTCCGCTAATTTTGCACGCCCTTTTACCTGCGGTTTTTGTTTGTATAAAACTCAACCGCCGATTGGTTTTTTATCAATTGACGAGAGGTGGAAAGTTTTTCTGTTTTATAGTATAATATAATCACAGACCGGTCGAGTAAAAATAAAAGGAGCGAAAGCCTATGTCATTCGGACAAAGAATAAGAGAACTTCGCAGAAAAAATAATATGACCCAGGAAGAGCTTGCCGAACTTCTTTCCATCTCCTCGCAAGC
>JAFSCG010000043.1 GCA_017436885.1 Clostridia bacterium
CTTATCGAGCCTTGGGGACTTAAGGCAAACGTAAGAGTACACGACGGCGTAGTAAGAAACGTGGACTATGACAGTCTCTACGATTACGGAGTATATTTCATCCGCGCAAGCGAGCTTGACGAGAAGGGACTAACCCAGTCCACTATCACCGTAAACGATATTATAGGCGATAGCGATGCCACCCATATGAAGAAGGGAAGCGGAGTAACCGTAAACGGCGAAAATCTGACTGCGATATACGATAAAAAGCTTTATACCTACGAATTTTCGGATCCCGTTTTCGTTGTGTTCTATATCGTGCCCTACGAGGGAGCAGAGAGGATATATGCGCCCATCAGAGAGCGTAACCTCAGCCAGCTCGTAGACGACAGAAAGGACGACGGAAGCTTCCCGGCGGACGAGCGCCTTGTATTCAAGTATATGGATCTTTTGGAGCAGGATATAATAGCTTACAGATCCCAGTACACAAACCCCGGCGTATCCGCCGAGCAGGATGCTCCCACGCTTTCCGAGGTAAGCTTTAGCGGAAATATCGTAACAAACACAAGCTACAAGTTCGGACACACGGTGCAGATCCGTCTTATCGAGCCTTGGGGACTTAAGGTAAACTCGAGAGTATACACAAGCGGAATGACGAGCGAGCAGCACATAGACTACACCGCTCTTGACGATTACGGCGTAATTATCCTCGTGGATAACGAGAATGCCATCACCACGGCAGAGCAGATGCTTGCAAGGAATGATGCATACGTATTCCGTGCCGTAGACGGCAACGCGGAAATATCCGATAAGTACATATCTGCGTATTATACCAAGGATATCTATACCTACCTTATGAACTCCAAGATCTACGTAATGTTCTACGTAAAGGATGCGGAGGGCTATCACTTCGGTCCCGTTAAGGAGCGCGTGCTCATCGATATTCTCAGGGACAGAGAAGATGATGAAAGCGTTGATGAGAAGGAGCGTGCCGTATTTGCGGATATGGTCGATCTCCACGATGCTATCGTGACCTACCGCGCAGCACGTGGGTACTGATAATGTAATTTATTAAAACGAATAAGGAGCGCACCCCGCGGGGTACGCTCCTTATTTGTTAGCAATTAATCGGCGTTTGCAAGTTGCTGTAAATATTCCTCAAGGCACAGGCCACTTGTATGCATTTGATATGCGTGGTAGCGGCCAACAAATCGGTAGTGCCAGCATTCAAACTGGAAGCCCGTTATATCCTCTTTGCCCTTAGGGAAACGAACAACAAATCCGAATTTCCAGCAGTTATCCTTCAGCCATTTGTATGCCTCGGTATATTCGAAGTCCTCAAGCTCCTTATCGGTTTGGAAATAAACGTTGTGCATATCGGCGCACAGTCCCGATTGATGCTCGCTGCAGCCGGGAGGCGCAGAGTAGGTCTTTACGATGGCCTCGGCCTGCTCTCTAGAAAGCCCCTTTGCCATTTCCTCGTCAATATATCCGGTGTAAAGCCAGTTCTGAGTCCAATAGTTGCGGTAAGCCAGAGTGATCTTTACGTCGTTGATACCGTAATTTTCAGCCTCTGTGAGCATGGCTGTCATTGCCATTGCGGCTACGTGCCGCATCCTTGCCTGATAATCGCCCGTATATACGCAATACTTTTGAGTTACGAATTCAAGATCGTCCGGTGCATAATCCTGGTCGACCGGATTTTCCTTGTTGATCAGCACGAGGTAAGCGTCTCTGTCTGCCGGGTTCATATACTGCTCATAGGCGGAGAGGTCGGAAATGAACTCAACGTCCATAGGATCCGGTACGTCATCCTCACCTTCAAAGGGGGACGTTACGGGAGCCTCCGGCTGAAGCAACAGGACGACTTCCTCATATTTCGGATCGTCAGGTCTGCTTCCGGTCATCTTCTCACGCGTGATCGTAACGGTCCGCTCCTTCTCGTCAACCTCTGTGTTGAGACCGCGAATATTTGCCTCAAGGAAGCTGAACGGAACGCGGAGGGAATTATCCTTTATAAATGCAATTCCGGACATAGTGATATTGTGATCGTTGACCGTAACTGCGTTGCTGTTATATTCAAATTTGATGTACTGGTCGATGCCGCTTGATGACGTGAAGGCGTAAGTAATGCCGTTAGCATCTCCCACCGCTGAAAAGCCGCAAAGCTTTGCAACGGCGGAAAAGTCGATGTACAGCATTTCGTTTTGATAGGCCTCGGACATTGGGATCTCAACGTCGGGGCTGCCCTCTATCATCATTACCATAAAGTCCTTTGCCGTACTTTCCTTGCCGTCGTTTACAAGGAGTGAAAGAATAATGCAGGTGATAAGGCAAAGGGAGAGGAAAACGGTGAAAAAGGCAATTACACCGGCGCGGCGTGCACTTTTTTTCTCCGCGAGGTATCTTCTGCGGCTTGCAAGGGCCTCAACGTCGTTCGTGTTTCTGTCGCTTCTATTGCGAATGGGTCGTTGTTGTGGCGCTTGTGGAACCCTTTGCGTTGATTGTGCAGAGGAAGGCCTTATGCGTCGTATAGGACGGCCATCTGCTTCTGTTCGTCTTGGTGTGTTTGCCGCCACGTTGCGACTTTGTTCGTGGGTGGGTGCAACTCGCTTTGGAGCGTTTCCTTTGTTTTGAGTAGGTCTGTTGTTGTTCAAGATCTCTCCTCCTTTTTTTCCACGATCATAAAGTACGGAGAAGTCGGGGAATTCAAAATTTTTACTTGTGTCACGCAAAATACTCGCCTGTCAAGTGTTGAGAGATAATCGCATACCTCTTTGCCCTCAGCATCCCCTTCCGGATGCCCGGGGTATATTGCTATAAGCAGGATACCGTCGCTTGCGATGCGTGAGATTGCAAATCTGATCGCGGGAAGGGTGGTCTCCCTGCGGGTGGTGATGCTTTTATCTCCCGAGCCGGGCAGCCAGCCGAGGTTGAACATACCTGCCTTGAAGCAGCCTTCAACGTACTTGTCGGCGTTGGAGTGGGAATCGAGTATCAGCGTGCATCTGTCGTAAAGTCCGAGATCCGTTAATCTGTTTTTTGTAGAATCTACGGCCTTTTGCTGAATATCGAAAGCGTAGACCTTGCCGAATGCGCCTACTCTGTCGGCAAGAAAGGCAGTGTCGTATCCGTTGCCCATAGTAAAATCAACAGCTGTGTCGCCGGCGTGTAAATGTCGGTCTATGAAGGATTTTTGCAGTTCAAGCAGGTCTATCATTTTTTCCTCTTTATAATCTTAATTCCGTTCCGTTATACAGTGGAGCAAAGCAATCAGCTTTCACTGCGTATCGAACGCCTTTGATATGGAGTAAGCGGGAAGCATCGTATCGATATTCCGATAGAGGTCTGTCGAGGGCATCGTTTGTGTGCGCACTGACGAATATCTCTCCGTTCTCTATCTTAGTTATAACGAGAGTGTGGTACCAATCGTTTTCCTTCTGCAGCTGGATAATATCCCCAAGCTCTCTTTGAGATAGCGGAAGCTCTACGGCATAAGGACCGATTCCTCGGTTTGCAATAAGAAAATCATAAAAGAACTCAACGCCCGACCAGGACGGAGTGCGCCTTGTGGGGCTGATGTAATACCATCCAAACGTTGGAGTAAAGTTCATTGCACAGCTTCCTGCAAGCAGACATTGGGAAGCAAAGCTTGTGCAATCGCCGCCGATGCCTGCAAAGTCTTCGAAAAGCGGATTGCGGGAAAGCGCCCATTTTCGGGCGTACATAACGGCGGCGATGCGATCGTATTCTTTTTCATTCAGCATAATATCACCTCGATGTAATATTATGCGCTACGGTAGATAATGATTATCAGAAGTCGATCTTTTCTGCAATGTATGCTTTCAGCTGATCCATGGGCATGCGGACCTGCTCCATGGTATCTCTGTCGCGCACGGTTACGCAACCGTCCTCAAGAGATTCAAAGTCGAAGGTGATGCAGAAGGGAGTGCCGATCTCGTCCTGACGGCGATATCTCTTACCGATGGAGCCCGTTTCGTCAAACTCGCAGTTAAAGTCGTGGGAGAGCTTCTCGTAAAGCTCGGTAGCGGGGCCGCTGAGCTTCTTGGAAAGCGGAAGAACAGCGCACTTGTAGGGCGCAAGTGCAGGATGCAGATGAAGAACGGTACGAACGTCGCCTTCTCCGATGGTTTCCTCGTCATAAGCGTCGCAGAGAAAGGCAAGAGCAGCACGGTCAGCACCGAGGGAGGGCTCGATAACGTAGGGAACGTACTTTTCGTTGGTCTCGGGATCGAAGTACTCCATTGCTTCACCGCTGTGGTTGGCGTGCTGGGTAAGGTCATAGTCGGTTCTGTCGGCAACGCCCCAAAGCTCGCCCCATCCGAAGGGGAAGAGGAACTCAAAGTCCGTGGTCGCCTTAGAATAGAAGCACAGCTCGTCTGCATCGTGATCGCGGAGACGGAGATTTTCTTCCTTCATACCGAGGTTAAGAAGCCAATCGCGGCAGTAGGAGCGCCAGTAATCGAACCACTCAAGGTCGGTTCCGGGTTTGCAGAAGAACTCAAGCTCCATCTGCTCGAACTCGCGGATACGGAAAATAAAGTTACCGGGGGTGATCTCGTTACGGAAGGACTTACCGATCTGACCTACGCCGAAGGGAACCTTTTTGCGGGTAGTTCTCTGGATGGACTTGAAGTCAACGAAAATACCCTGTGCGGTCTCGGGACGGAGGTAGATCTGGCTGGTGCTGTCCTCGGTAACGCCCTGGAAGGTCTTGAACATCAGATTGAACTTGCGGATGTCGGTGAAGTTCTTTGCGCCGCAATCGGGGCAAACGATCTCGTGCTCCTCGATGAACTTTGCAAGCTCGTCATTGGACCATCCGCCGGGGTTTACGTCAAGTTTGTTTTCGGCCGCGTAATCTTCGATAAGCTTATCGGCGCGGTGGCGGGTCTTGCACTCCTTGCAGTCCATAAGAGGATCGGAAAATCCGCCTACATGACCTGAAGCGACCCATACCTCGGGATTCATAAGAATGGGAGAATCAAGACCAACGTTGTACTTGCACTCCTGAACGAACTTCTTCCACCAAGCGCGCTTGATGTTGTTCTTGTATTCAACTCCGAGGGGGCCGTAGTCCCAGGAGTTTGCAAGACCGCCGTAGATCTCGGATCCGGGGTAAACGAAGCCCCTGGTCTTGCAAAGGGCTACGATCTTTTCCATTGTCTTTTCTGTGTTGAGCATTGGTTTTCTCCGTTTATGTTAATTTTTTTGTTTATCTGTATTCGGAATAAGTAAGGATAGCCTTATTCGTGTTGGGAAGGAACACTCTGCGTCCGTTGTGAATTTCGTAGGTTCCGGGATAGGAAACGTTGTGTTTTTTGTAGCTTGCGTATTCACGCAGAAGATCCGTATGTTCCGCAAGATCGTCAGTGCCGAAATCGGTGGTCGCGTAATTTGAAGCTATCTTATATACGCTTTCTATCTTTGTGATAACAGATTCGGAAGCAAGCTTTTCCGCAAGTGCGTTCAGCACGGACATCGTGACCGTAGCGCGGTCAAAAGATGCGTTTGGATCGTATCCGTTATAGCGGATAAGATCGGTGCAAGCCTTGCCTGACAGCTTCTGAACCCCCGCCTTAAGATCTATGTAGAGTTTTTGTGCGGGATCGGAATACTTCATATCGCAAGGAACCGTAACCGTCAATCCCTCTACGGAATTAATAAGCGCTTCTACGCCGGCGATATCGATAATGGTGTAATAGTCGATGTAAAAACCTGTTATTGCAGTGATCTTTGACGTGAGATACTTGATTCCGAGAGTTGTATAAACTTCACTCAGTGTCATCTCAACACCGCCGCACATAACGAGCATTTCGGAGGGGATATAGGAATATACAAATCTGCCGTTTGCCTTGTCTGCTCTTATAAGCAGCATTGCATCGGCATTTATGGAGCGGTATGCGGTGTAATCGGACATTGAGCCTGCAGGATCAAGGCCGGCAGCGTTTTCGAACATCGGATAATTAACGAAAGCGTCCGACTTGTAGTCCTTAAGAATGTTTGGTTGGTAATCCGTTCCCACGATGAGCATATTAAAGGACGTGCCGTTAGTGGAAGATGGACCAAGATCGTCGATTACCGGATCGGTGGTGCTTGCGGCAGGATTGTTCGCATCGCCACCGTCATCCGGGGATATGATGCCAAAGCCGGGACCGACGCATTCAATTAGCAGACCGGAAAGGAAATAGGCCGTTGGAGCAAAGATCAGCAGAGCGATCACAAAGGTGATTATAAAGTTGCGAAGTGATGCAAGCATCTGTTTTCTCCTTACAAAAGTAGTTACAAATAATTATAATACTATCAGTTCGTTTTTGCAAGTACTATCGAGCTTTGTAACACAAATTTAACGATTTGGCGATATAGATCACACAAATTTAACTTGTTTTTGTTTATAATTTTATCATAGGGTATTGTCAATCCGACAAAATTAATGTATAATAATCTTCAATTTAGTATTCGAGGTACGATATGAATTCAGAATTCAGCCTTATATATCCCGATCTTTCGACAAGAAACGCCGCATATGCCGGTAAAAATATTGCCGATATTTCCGACGATACCTGTGAGCAGCTTGGTCTCGGCTATCTGCTTACGCTCAAAAACAGCTCTCTTTCCGAGTATTTTACCACGGATGCCGAGGTAATGCGATATCGTACAGAAGGTTTTTACGACCTCCTTGATAACCCCGATCTCAAGGATGCTCTTATGTCCGTTATCCCCATACTTAACGACATAGTTGAATTGCGTCAGCTTGATGCGGATATGTCCGGTACCACCGAAAGCTATCTTTACAGCATTACCGAGATCGAGCTTTATATCTCCTGCGTGGAAAAACTCAACGAGGGTCTTGCTCCTATAAGAGAAAAACTGAAGAGCCGCAGCTTCAAGGCTATGGCAGAGCGAGTTAAGACTCTTTGCGAAAGCGATTATTACAAGGAGCTTAACCGTAAGCTTACCGAGCTTACAGACAGGGTGCGCGAGATAAAGAGCATTACCGTTGGCGTAAATCTGGATTCTCAGCTTCGTCCCTCCAGTGCCGGCGTGCTTTCCATAAACTCCGAGCAGTTCAAATCCGGAGAGCTGCTTGAGAAGATACTTCGTATGAGCTTTAAAAATGACGAGTATACTTGTATTGCCGCCCTTGTTCCCTTTGGACGCGGCCAATCCGAGAACACCAAGACCGCCCTTTCTTACGCCTTCTATTCTGCCATCAACGACGTTTTCAAGGCGTCGGTCAAAAGCTGGAAGATGATAGTTCAGAGCTACGTTCTCGATAACACTGATTTTCTTATCAAGATAATGCCGGAGATCGAGTTTATGGTCAAGGGCAGTGAGATGCTCCGACAGCTTAAGGAAAGAGGTTATCCTCTTACGGTACCGGAGATAGACGTCAGCGGAGCGGTTACCTTCCGTGCCGAGGGACTTTATAATCCAAGCGTTGCGGAGCAGATCGCGGAGGAGATCGTTAAAAACGACGTTGTATTTGACGAAGAGGCTCGTATTTACGTGCTCACGGGACCAAACCGCGGAGGAAAATCCGTAATTACGTGCGCAGCGGGTATTGCGCAGGCTATGATGCAGCTTGGTATGCCGGTACCTGCCGACAAAATGATTGCAAGTCCTGCCGACGGTATCTATATCCATTTCCCAATAGGCGCCGAGGATACTATCGACAAGGGACGTCTTGGTGAGGAGTGCGTTCGCCTTGCTTCCGTTTTCGATAAGGTCTCGGGAACGAGCCTTGTGCTTCTTGACGAGTCATTTTCATCTACCGGCGCATACGAAGCTTCTTATATCGCCGCAGAGGTAATTCTCGGCTTCTGCAAGGTAGGCTGCAGAGTTATTTTTGCAACGCACCTTCATGAGCTTGCCGCCCGTATTCCGGAAATAAACGAGCGCAGCAAGGAGATCGGCGGTTATCCCGTTGACAGCCTTGTTGCACGCATTGAAAACGGAAAACGCTCCTTCCGTATCGATAGGGAAAAGCCGGATGGAAAGAGCTATGCAGGCGATATTGCAGATAAATACGGACTTTCCTACAACAGGATAATGCAGAGGATCGAAGCATCCTCAAAGGAGAAATGATATGAATAAGGAACTGCTTGAAATTATTGAAAAAAATGCTCGTCTTACAAACGAGGATATCGCCGTTATGCTTTCAAAAGAAGAGGGCGACATCAAAAAAATGATTACTGAATACGAAAAGGACGGCATCATTCTGGGCTACAAGGCGCTTATCGACTGGGATAAAACGGACAGCGAGCACGTTAATGCTCTTATCGAGCTTCGCGTTTCTCCTCAGCCTGACCGCGGCTTCGATAAGCTCGCGGAAAAGATAGGCAATTATCCCGAGGTTACCTCGCTGTACCTTATGTCAGGCGGATACGATTTTATGGTTTTGCTCGAAGGAAAGACTATGCGTGAGATCGCATATTTCGTTGCTCAGAAGCTTGCGCCTCTTGATACCGTGATCACTACCGCTACTCATTTCGTTCTCAGAAAATATAAGGATAAGGGCGTTACCTACGGCCCCGCTTACGTAGATGAGAGGAGCAATTGCCTGTAATGTTCGATCCCAATAAAGTGATCTCCAAACGATGCGCCGATATAAAGCCTTCGGGGATCCGAAAATTCTTTGATCTGCTGGAAACGATGCCGGACGTTGTTTCTCTTACGGTGGGCCAGCCCGATTTCGTTACCCCGTGGAATATTCGTGAAGCTGCCATTGAAAGCATAGAGAAGGGCAAGACCTACTATACCTCCAATTCCGGCACTCAAAAGCTGCGAGAGGCACTTTCCGATTATCTTACGTCCTTTGATCTCCATTACGAGCCGAAGGGGGAAATAATCGTAACTTGCGGCGGAAGCGAGGCTGTTGACGTTGCTATACGCGCACTCGTTGACGATGGTGACGAGGTTATCGTCCACTCCCCAAATTTCGTTTGCTACGAGCCTTTGGTCAGCCTTTGCGGAGGAAAATGCGTTACTATTGAGACGGTTGCTGAGGAAAACTTCAAGGTTACACCTGAAAAGCTACGCGCCGCCATTACTCCCAAAACCAAGCTTCTCGTCCTTTCTTATCCAAACAACCCTACGGGCGCAATTATGGAGCGCGCAGACCTTGAGGCTTTGGCCGACGTTCTGCGAGATACTGATATTTGCGTCCTGTCCGATGAAATTTACGCCGAGCTTACCTATGGCGGTAAGCACGTTTCCATTGCCTCGCTTCCCGGAATGAGAGAAAGGACCGTTGTTGTCAGCGGCTTTTCCAAAGCCTTTGCAAT
The DNA here is from genome assembly GCA_017436885.1 of Clostridia bacterium. Classification (GTDB taxonomy): domain Bacteria; phylum Bacillota; class Clostridia; order Oscillospirales; family CAG-272; genus RUG12395. The sequence goes on from JAFSCG010000043.1 coordinate 9,288, forward strand.
GACGGGCTGGCGTCTTGGCTACGCTTGCGCTCCGAGCGAGATTGCAGGCCAGATACTTAAGATACATCAGTATGCCATTATGTGTGCATCCACCGCTTCGCAGTTTGCGGGCATCGAGGCGCTCACGAACGGGCTTGCTGCAAAGGACGAGATGGTTCGAGAGTACGACAGAAGACGAAAGATCGTTGTTAACGAACTGAATAACATCGGATTGAAGTGCTACGTGCCAAAGGGAGCGTTTTACGTATTCCCCGATATAACCGTAAGCGGTCTTTCAAGCGATGCTTTTGCCGAAAAGCTTTTGTTTGAGCATAAGGCCTGCGTAGTTCCGGGTACTGCATTCGGTAGCTGCGGTGAGGGATTTGTGCGCATTTCTTATGCTTATTCCGTTGAACATATTAAAGAAGGCATTTCCCGTATCGGCGCAATGATGCGTTCGCTTTAAGGTGGATGTATGGTTGAATTAATTGCTAAAGCGTTTTTAAAGAACGATCAGTCTCCCGCAAGACAGCGTGCGGTATACGGATACGTTTGCGGTGCCCTTGGGATTGTGCTTAATCTTTTTCTGTTTGCAGCAAAGCTGATCATAGGTACCGTCAGTGGCTCTATTTCTATTACCGCTGACGCTTTCAACAACTTTTCGGATGCGGGATCCAGCATAATAACCATCTTTGGTTTTTTATGGTCGGGTAGAAAGGCCGATTCCGAGCACCCCTTCGGTCACGGAAGGATTGAGTATCTTTGCGGAATACTTGTTTCCGCTATCATTATTATCGTTGGCGGGGAGCTGCTTTTGTCCTCTGCGGAAAAGATATTTGAGCCTACGGACGTGTATTTCAGCGGCGCGCTGTGCATAGTTTTGATTGCTTCTGTCGTCGTAAAGCTGTACATGTATCTTTATAACCGTAAGTGCGCAAAGCTCATTTCCTCCGATGCTCTTAAAGCTGTTGCTTCCGATTGTCTTGGTGACTGCATTGCAACTCTTGCTGTGCTCGCTTGCTCGATATTCACTCATTTCACCGATATAAACATTGATGCTTACGTTGGTGCCATAGTTTCAATATTGATCATACGCGCCGGTATCTCTTCGGTTATCTCTACAGCCTCTCCCTTGCTTGGAAATCCTCCCGATTTGGAGTTCGTCGATAAGATCAACGAGCTGGTCAATTCCTCCCCTGCGACTTGCGGAATACACGATCTTGTCGTTCATGATTATGGTCCCGGAAAGAAATTCGTTTCCCTGCATATGGAGGTCGACGGCAACGGAGATCTATTTAAGCTGCACGATGAGGTTGACAGGGTGGAAAAGCTTATTGCCGACCGCCTTGGTTGCGAGGCGGTTATCCATATGGACCCCATAGACGTTAACAACCCTGTGCTTAACCTGCTTTCGGATAAGCTTAAGGCTGCAGCCTCCGAACTACACAAGGGACTGCTTGTTCACGACGTGCGTATCGTGCCCGGCCCAACGCATTCAAACGTGATTTTTGACGTGGCAATTCCTGCCGATAAGTTCACGGAACGCGATACCATTTCCGCTTCTCTTGAGACGGTTGTTAAGGAATTTGGCGATGATTACTTTGCCGTTATCAATTGTGAGCTTTCCTATACGGAATAATTAAATAATCAGTAATATCCCCTTTTCGGCGCTCATATTATGTTGTGAGACGGAAAGGGGATGATGTTTTATGGATAGAAATATTTACAACGATATGGCAAAGCGCACGGGAGGGGAGATCTTCGTTGGCGTTGTGGGGCCTGTACGTACGGGGAAATCCACGTTTATAAAAGGCTTTATGGAGCAAATGATGCTGCCGTGCATAGAGAATGAGTATGATGCCAAGCGAGCAAGGGACGAGATGCCGCAGGCGGCAGCAGGAAGAACGGTTATGACCGCTGAACCTAAGTTTATTCCTGACGAGGCAGTAAACGTTAGGGTCGGTGACGGCGCGTACTTTAAAATGCGATTGGTGGATTGCGTCGGTTATCTTGTGCCGGGTGCCGAGGGCCATCTTGAGGGCGGCGAACCGAGAATGGTTAAGACCCCCTGGAGAGAGGAAGCAATACCCTTTGCGGAGGCGGCCGAGATAGGAACGAAAAAGGTAATCGAGGAGCACAGCACCGTAAGTCTGCTCGTTACCTGTGACGGAAGCTTCGGTGACATTCCGAGAGAAAATTACGTGCAGGCTGAGGAAAGGGCGGTGCGCGAGCTTGCCGCTCTCGGAAAGCCTTTTTGCATAATTGTTAATTCTGCCGATACGGATTCTGACGAAGCAGTCAGCCTTGCACTTTCACTTGAGGAGAAATACGGTGCTCCCGTGGCGCTGGTCGATTGTCAGCATCTTGACAGGGAGGACGTGGATAATATTTTTATGCTTTTGCTTGATCGATTTCCCGTTTGCGGAATTGAGGTCGCATACCCACGGTGGATGCGTAATCTGTCGGCTGACCACCCTCTTATCAGCTCCTTTTCCAGCACGGTGCGCGCTTGCGCTGACGAGATAGAATACATGGGAGACGTTGCACGGGTGTTTGAAAAGGCAAAGATCAATCCGGACGTAGGCGACGTCGCGGTCGAATCCCTCGATGCCTCAACGGGAATGGCGAGTGTTACTATGATGCCGGAGCCGGATGCTTATTACCGCATCCTTTCTCAGCTTTCCGGTGTTGATGCCGATGATGACGATAAGTTGTTTTCCGCCCTTTGTGATCTTGCTGACGTAAAGAAGAAGTACGATAAGGTAAAGGCAGCGCTGGAGGACGTAAACGAGAAGGGATACGGAATCGTTATGCCGGATATATCGGAATTGGTGCTGGAGGATCCGGAAATAGTTCGCCAATCGGGAGGATACGGTGTTCGCCTGCGTGCTTCTGCAAGATCTGTTCATATGATCAAAGCAAATATAGAAACTGAAATTAATCCCGTTGTCGGCACAGAACAGCAATCCGAAGAGCTTATCTCCAATCTTACCCGCGAGCTGGAGGCGGATCCCACAAGTATTTGGAACACCGAGCTTTTGGGAAAAAGCCTGTACGATCTTGTGAATGAGGGCCTGCGCTCCAAGCTTCAGAATATGCCCGACGAGAGCCGCACCAAGCTTTCGGAAACTCTCGAAAAGATCATAAACGAGGGAAGCGGCGGGCTTATCTGTATCATATTGTAAGACTTTTAGTAAATGGGGTGTAAAGAAACTCACGTTTCTTTACACCCCCTAA
>JAFSCG010000044.1 GCA_017436885.1 Clostridia bacterium
ATCCGTAAGAACTACTTCTATCTTCCCTGTGTAATTCTGTCCATTGGGAACATTTCCGTTGAACACGTATAAATGCTCCATTGTAACGTCGTTGATATCCAGCTTAGCACTTCTATCAAGGGTGGTGAATCTACCGCGATTTCTGTGGCTTACGTCAACGGTTCCGTAGTAATGCTGCAAGGATTCTCCTCCAACGATCCAAAGTCTATCGCTTGTAACATCGGTCATCTTAAGATCGTTAAATCTTGCAACCATGAATAGTCCAGACGCGCATGATATCTTCAGATTCTTGATTTCAGTGGGACCGGAAAGCATATAGGCCAGTTTGCCACCGGCATCGAGAGAATAGTTATTACCGTCAATGGTTACTTTGCCGGTGTGATAAGGCACAATGAAATACCTCATTGCGGTGGACTTACCAAGATATACGCATTCATATCTTGCATTTGAGTTTATGGCAGCAATGGTATAATCACTGCAAAGGCTTATGGTGCCGCCGTTGTCGCCAAGAATCAAATACGCAGTGGTAAGATCTACGCAAGGCTTGGATTCAGAAGAACCGTCACCGATTCCGCCTGGCTTGAGATATACGACGTTGTCGGACTTGGTCTGATCCATCATAGGAACAACATAATCCATTTCCGCAACAGTGGGGAGGCCGCTACCGGAGGGGTAAACGGCAGGATCATAGACCAAAACATCATAAAGACCCGTATCGGAGTCGCTGTGATAGTAACCGCGGAAGCTTCCCACAGCGCATGCGCCGAGAACAGTATAAGTGTGACCCCTCATAACACCCTGAGCCACATTGGAGCCGGGAGCAAACTCAGATATCTCCCCTCCAAGCAGATATGAAACAGATACACCGCCAACGGCTTTTGTTACGTTACCGGCAAACAGCTGCTTGGCATATCCTGCGCGGAACACAATAAAATGCTTTGCCATGCTGGTATCAACACTATAGTTTCCACCGGAAACCCAAGTATAGCATCCGCCGTTGATTATCAAATTGGTCTCGGTGCCCATATCGGCCATAGAGCTTGACCCGGACACAACAGTCTTGCTGGCTTTTCCGGTCAAGTAGCCTCCGTGAAGAATTATCCTGTTTGTAGCGGAAGTGGCATTGCTTTTGGCAACGAGCACATCTTTACCGCTGTAGAATCTGATATCTTCGGAAGACAGATCGTCATCACCCATCTGAATCGGATTATGACGAGCTGCGATGTAAAATGAAGACTGACCGGATCCGTTATCGTAAACCTTCATATCCAACTTCTCGATAATGGTGGGACCGGACAGCATTATGGCAAACGCAGCATATCCACCAACTATTTTTGCTCCGCTATTTCTGTAATCAACACCGTCGTAAACACTGGTGATACAGATAACACCGTTGTGGTCGTTGTAGTCAACGTCAACGGCACAGGTAACAGCGTCCATAATAACTATGTAACCGCCGTCGTGCGCGGCAATAAGAGCATTTGCCGCTGCATTGATGGTTGCAAAGGGTTTGGTTTTGTCGTTGACCTTACCGGTGGTATCGTTTCCGCCATTGGAAACGAACACGGCGTTGTCATACAAATTACCAAACTCCGTGCTGCGAACATCAACAGTCTCCACGGCAGTAACGGGAAGTACGAAGGGGAATACGCCGAGAAGAAGTGTAACGCAAAGGATCAAGCTGAGTAACTTTTTCATGGGTCCTCCTTGGTTGTTGTATAACTTTTTTGAATGCAAATTAAAAAATGCGACAAATGTTAAAAAACACCGACTTTGCACACATTTGCACACAATTCATGAATTAATTATACACGTGGGTATACAAGATTACAAGAATAAGTAGAAAAATGTATTGAGAAGTCGATGTTAATTTTGTTCTGTTTTGTGCAAACGGGGATGAAACATCCATCCCCGTTTGCAACGGTTTTGAATTATATGACCTTAAGAACTACCTTACCTGCGCTGGTACCGCTCTGGAGCAGGTCGTGTGCCTTCTCGGCCTCTGCCATGGGAAGCACCTTGTAGATGGTTGCGCGGACTTCGCCGCTGGTAACCTTGGGCCAGATATCCTTAACAAGGCTGGAGAGTATCTCTGCCTTGAACTCGGGAGTACGGGCACGGAGGGTGCTGCCGATAAGGCGGATATTGCGAACGTAAAGATTGCGCATATCAAGCTCGGTCAGATCGCCTGCAAGAGTTGCGATCATGATCCAACGACCCCAACGCTGAACGTAGGGCAGGCACTTTGCCATATTGGCACCGCCGAGGCAGTCGATGGCAACGTCAACGGGTCTGCCTGCTTCAAGCTCTGCCTTAAGCACGTCAACGATATCGGTCTTGGAGGAATCAACAACGATATCAGCCTTAAGATGGGCGATCTCCTTTGCCTTCTCCTCGGAAAGAACGGTGGTGATAACACGAACGCCGAACGCCTTTGCCATGGGGATAACAACGCTTGCAAGTCCGCTTGCGCCTGCGTGCATCAGCAGGGTGTTGCCGGATTGGATCTTACCCTCGTGGAAGAGGTTAAGATATGCGGTTGCGAACGCCTCGGGCATTGCGGCTGCCTCCTCAAGGGAGCAGCCCTCGGGGATGGGCATGGTCATGCCGTAAGGAACTGCAACGTACTCGGCGTATCCGCCGCCGCCAAGCAGCGCGCAAACCATATCGCCAAGCTTTACCTTGCCGCTTGCCTTTGCCTCTGCGCCAAGCTCAACTATCTCACCCGAAACCTCAAGGCCCATCCACTCGGGACAGCCGGGAGGGGGCGGATAAGTGCCCTCGCGCTGCATAAGGTCAGCGCGGTTAACTGCTGCATAATGGATCTTGATAATTACCTCATCGTCCTTGCAAACGGGATAGGGTACGTCGCTCCAGAGAAGCTCCTGCTTCTCGCCAACGAGCATAGCTTTCATAGTTTTCATAAGTATATCTCCTAAAAGTTTTATCTGTGATAACCGCGGTCGAAGTCGATGTTATCATATATAGCACGCGTTGCTCTCAGCAGGGGCTGATCGAACACGGAATGCTTGTTGTAATACTGAACGCAAAGAGTCATGCAGGAACCGAAAACGGGAGTGAGTGCACGGTGCACCTTACCGTAGCGACCCATGCAGAGGTGCATAAAGGGCTTTTTGATCTCGTTGCGGAGAGCCATGGTGGTACGGAAGACCTCTTCTTCCTCTTCCCTGCTGTTTGCGGAAACAACGATCTTAACAACGTCGGCACCGCGAGCCTCCATTTCCTTTGCCTGCTTCAGGGTCTCCTCCAGGGAGAAGAAACGGAAGATATGAGTGGACATAAGCACCTCGCCGCCCATCTCGTGGATCTCGTCGATAAGGCGCTTCTGCTTATCCACTGCCTCGGGAGACATTGCAAGCTGATTGGGGGCGCCCTTCTCAAACATATCGCCCATAAGATCGCAAAGAGTTGATCCGCACTTGATGGAGCGTCTGCACATTTCCGCAAGGGGCTCGTCGTCAGAGCCTTCGGGCAGAGTGCGGCGATAAAAATAAGAATATATGGGCTTATCCTCGGCAACCGCAAAAATAGACTTGAGATGCTCCTCGGTGTGGAACTCCGCACCAAGTACGTTAAGATCTATGCAAAACGCGTCAGCTCCGTCGTAAATAGCATTGCGCATGGTCGCCTTTGCCGTCATAGGCGTGGGTTCATACACCATTGCAGCAAGCAGAGGCTTTTCGTGGCCGTAAAAAGTGGGTTTCATTACATACCTCCACAAATACATTATTTCACATATATATAATAATATAAACTGCCATTCCAAACAATGCAAGAAACAAAACCGTTTTAACATAAACGATACAATTGCGCGCCCGGCAAAATTTACTTTCAAATAAATATTGAATTTTAAAATTCTTTTGATATAATTGATACAAGAGATAAAAATAAACAGGAGGCCGCTATGGAGGGCATCGGAGCCATTACCGTCACAAAGCTGCACGGAGCATACAATATACCGATTTCTGCAGGTGTTACCCGCCAGAAATTAGACAGATTTTCCTATGCCGTTTGCTTCGCGGCCAGCGGAAAGTGTATCTACCGTTGTAAGGGCAAGGAGTACGTTTCCGACCCAGAGCACGCCATCATCATCCCGAACAACTCGTCGTACACGATGGAATGCGTTGAGTCCGGGTTGTTCCCTCTTATCAATTTTGATGCAATCGCAGGTCCCGACCTTGACGATTTTTTGGAGATTCCCATCGACAATCTCAACGACTATCTTTCCTCCTTTTCAAAGCTTAAGGAGCAGCTTTTCTTCAAGCGCGGTCATAGCCATCTTACCGCAATGACCATTATGTACGAGATCCTCACAAGGCTTTATCACGCTTCCATCTCCCGCGAGGAAAAGAAAAACTACAACATCATCAAGCCCGCAATACAATATCTCGAGGAGCATTACAGCGATCCCAATCTGACAAACTCCGTACTTGCGGAGCAGGCATTCATCAGCGACGTATACTTCCGCAAGATATTCAAGCAAAAATTCGGTATATCGCCTAAGCAATTCATACAGATGCACCGCGTGGAAAAGGCAAAGGAGCTGCTTCGAGACGAGAAGCTCTCGGTTTCCTCCATCGCCGAAGCGGTCGGCTATTCCAGTGTTTATCACTTTTCCCGCTCATTTAAAAAGCTTACAGGATATTCGCCAAGCGAATATGCGGCGCTGTACAGCGACAATATGTAACGCATCGCAAAAACCACGGGGACGTAAAGAACCGCTTTACGTCCCCGTGCTTTATTTTGCAATTTTGTTTGAAAAACTCCCCTTGAGCTTTCCTTCGTATTTAGCGTCGTATATGATATTTATCTCGCCCGTCACGTCGATGGTGCTGTCCATTTGGGCAATAATATTGCCGCCGAAGGTTCCGCCGTTTATCTCAAGCTCAACAGTGCCCGACATAACTGCCTTTTCACCGTTTTTGCAGGTGCCGACGTAGCAAACGCCGTAAACGGGACCGTTGAAGGTACCGCCGTTGATAACGAGTCTGCAAAGGCCGAGGTTGCTGTTCATTCCTATTGCAGCCGTCATATAATTGCCGCCGACGTTTGTGAAGGTTCCTCCGTTTACGGTAACGGTAAGCCTTCCGTTTTTACCAACGCCGCCAAAGGACGAGTCGGAATTGTTGCGGCGGTTTCCTGCACGCACGTACAGCCACGTTCCGCCGTTTACGGTAACGTTGCACTCATCATTAAGGGTGTACGAATCCACCGGTTCTCCGCCGAACACGATATTTGCACCAACAACAAGGAGCATATTTCCCGAATTGTTTCCTACGGGAGTGCAATTAACTCCCTCGCCTATAGTAACGTCATTGTAATTACAAACGAGAAGCAGGCTTTTAGCCTCGGGGCAAAGAGTGATATCGTCAAAAACGTAATCGCCGTACAGATATATCGAATATTTGATGCCAAGCCGTGCGCCATTAAGCTCACGGTAGTCCACACCGCCATAAACCGACGTGATCCTTATCTGCTTTTCCGTATCCGGCATATGGCAGGTGTAATTCACCGTATAAGTACCGCAAACAACTACCGTACCTCCCTTTTTGCGCAAGAGGCAAACAGCCTTTCCCAGAGTATTTACGGCTGTTTCGGGAGTTTTTCCGTCTCCGCCGTTTTCTGCAGAGCCATCCACAAAAACAACGTCCGTATCTGCCGTAGGATATTCGGCTATTTCTGCCTTTTGTCCCGTCAAAGCGGCATAGACCGCTTTTGCGATCTGCGTTGCGCCCTCAGCCAACGGATGCACGCGGTCGGTTCCTTGATGGTGGTGCACCTCCATATAACTTCTTGTTTGTCCGTACACGTCGATATAGGTGCAATGCGCCTCCTCTGCCGCCTGCTTGATAAGGCGCGCAAGCTCACCGTTCGAGAACGTGCGCACGTCTACAGACGGTGTATAGATACAGCTTGCCACAAACACTTTTTTGACAGTAGGCAAAGCGGCGTACTCCTCCGCAATGCTTTTTAGTGCCGCGACAAGATCTCCCTTTGCCCCATCGCAGGACATACTGCGGATATCGTTGGTTCCGAGCATTATTATAACGACGTCTGCACCAAACTTGAGGCTGTTGCGGTACACGGTGGTATTTCGGTAATACAGCTTTGCATCCTTAACGTTATACTGATTATCTGCCGGGAGAGCGTATGAGCCGCTTTGGCCGAAATTCCCCACCTCATATCCTTCTCCAAGTATTGCGGCAAGCTGCGCGGGATAGCTGTCGTTCTTTTGGTCGGCAATACCGTAGCCGTAGGTAATGCTATCGCCGATACAGGCAATTTTTACAGTTGATCCGTTAGCAGGCCCTATATTTGCAAGTTCGTTCACAGTTGTGATCTCCTCGGTTATCGGTTCTGTTATTTTGCCGGGTACGTCAAGAGATTCCGACCCGCTGCTCGGCACTTCCGACCCTCCCGTTACATACTCCACGTCACCTCCGCAGCCCACAGCGATCAGACTGCAAAGCAATATCGCGGCAATACGCAATAAACTCCTCATACATCCTCCAACAGGCGTTTTTTATATGCTAACACATATTAAACGGCCTTTCAATGTATTTTCCTGCATAAATTATGTAAAAAATGTCCGCGCGCCGTATAAAACGGCCGCGGACATTCTTCTCAATTATTTAACGGTCTTGGAGGTGAAGTTGCCGGAAAGCTTGCTTTCGTATTCAGCTGCAACGGTAACGTTTACCTGTCCCGTTACAGTTATGGTGTTATCCTGCACGGCAATTATCTTGCCTGCAAAGGTTCCGCCGTTGATAACAAGGTTAACAACACCCGTCATCTCCGCCTTTTCGGGAGAGGTGTTTCCACCCACGCGGCTGACGCCGTACACGGGCCCGCGGAAATCGCCGCCGTTGATGATAAGGTTGCATTCGCCGTAGTTATTGCTCATACCCGTTGCGGCAGTAAGGTTATTGCCGCCGGTGTTGGTATACACGCCGCCGTTAACGGTAACGGTCAGCTTGCCGTCCTTATCAACTCCGCCAAGGGGGAATGCGGCGTTGCTGCGGCGGTTGCCCGCTCTGATATACAGCCATGTTCCGCCGTTTACGGTAATATTGCACTCGCGGTTAAGATAGATCTCGGCATAAGGTGCGCCGCCGATAGCCACGTTGGCACCGACAAGAAACAAGGGATACTGCTTGATACCCGACTGAAGCGTGGTCTCCACGCCGTCGCCGATAGTAACGTTATTCCAGTTGCACACGAACAGTAAGCTCTCGCCCTCTACGTTCAGCTTGATATTCTCAAAGATATAGTCGCCGTAAAGATAAAGCGAATACTTCAGTCCGAGGCGGGCGTTGGACTTTTCGCCGTAATCAACGCCGTCGTAGACCGACGTGATGGTAATGGGCTTGTCATTATTCGGCAGATGGGTGGTGTAGGTAAGCGAATAGCGTCCGCAAATAACGATGGTGCCGCCGCTCTCGCGCAAAAGTCCGACAG
>JAFSCG010000045.1 GCA_017436885.1 Clostridia bacterium
CACTTATCCGCACTCTGCACAGATGGTATATCGACAACATCCCCAAGGAGCAGCTGCAACCCGTAATTTCGTGGGCAAGGACGCAGCCTCCCGGATACGGTCAGCTTTGCGGATGCACCACGCAGCTCCTTGGCGGCGATCTTTACCGCGAGTTTATTGCCGACCTTGACGATGCCATTCTCGGAGAATACGAAAACGGCGGCATGATACATCTTTGCGGTTCTCACGCTCAGCATATGGAGACCTTCCGCAACATGAAGAATCTGCGCTCCCTGCAGCTCAACGACCGCGCCGCAGAGGATCTTGCCCTTTATCTCGATGGTCTGCGCGACGATCAGATACTGTACGTGAACCCCTGCGAGGGAATGCCCGTGGAAAAGATACTCGATATCTCAAAGGGAGAAAGGATAGTGCTTGTAAAAAGTATGCCTTCCCCCGATAAGCCTGCAAGATAAGATCTGATGAAAGGTTTGAAACTATGAAAAAGTTATCCGCAGAAGCTCACGCATATTTAAACGACCCATCCCTTATTGCCGAGAGGGACACGTGGCTCCGTAGAATGAGCGACCTGTTCGACGGCAGGAGCAATGATTATAACGATAAAAAGGTGTTCACCCTCCACGGCGTGGTTCCGCGCCCGAAAAACGGCTCCGATCTGTATACCGACCCCGAGGATTGGGTCATCGAATGCCTTGAGACCATGTACGCCGAAAGAGATGCAAAAAAGCTTGACGGCTTTACACCTATATGTATCTCTTATCCCGCGTACGGCGTGCATTACGTTGATAAGATACTGGGCGCAGAGGTAAAATTCCACGCGGGACAATGGAATACGGAGTATTTAAAGAACCCCGTGGGTGCCCTTGAAATGCCAGATCTTGACAAAAACGAGCTGTGGCAATGCACCAAGCGCGCTGTGGAGACCTTTTTGGAGGCAGACGTAAAGCTCCCCCTGCAGGCAACTCCCGTGCTTGCAAGCCCACTTAACATCCTTATCAATCTGTACGGTCAGGAGGGCTTTATTGCCATGTACGAGGACGAGGATGCGGTGCGCCACGACCTTGATATCATAAACGAGCTGATACGGAAAATGCACAGATGGTATATTGAAACCGTACCGAAGGCACAGCTTCAGGCATGCGCTCCATGGTCCCGCTGTCAGCCTCAGGGCTACGGTCAGCTTTGCGGCTGTACCATGCAGCTTCTCGGCGGCGATCTTTACCGCGAGTTCATTGCCGACCTTGACGACGCCATTCTCGGCGAATACGAAAACGGCGGCATGATACACCTTTGCGGCACTCACACCCAGCATATGGAGACCTTCCGCAATATGAAAAATCTCCGTGCGCTTCAGCTGAACGATCAGGCGTGCGAGCATCTCGAGCAGTATCTTAACGGCATCCGCGACGATCAGGTGCTGTACGTTACCCCCTGCCGCGGAATGCCCCTTGACAAAATAATGGATATTTCCAAGGGCGAGAGGATAATCCTTGCCGCCAACGTTGCGGCTCCCGATAAGCCTGTAAAATAAAAGAGATAGTATCGGTCAGCATTGACCGATAAAAGGAAAAACGATATGATAACCGAAAAAGAAAAACACGTTGTCCGCGAGCTTGCAAAAAGATATATGGATGCCATCTGCACCGAAAAGCAGGAAAAGATGCTACAGCGCTTTCGGGACACGAACGACCTGAAGCTTGGGCGTCCGCCCGTTATTCTGGCCGAGATACCGTGGTATCAGATGGATATAGACGGCGAGCTTACTCCCGTTTGCGAGGATAGAAGAGCGCGGAATACGGAGCTTGGGTTCAGAAGAATGCTGTTTTATCTGAAGCATTTTGAGGGTGTGGATAATCTGTACGAGCCCTTTTTCCGCATCAAGCGCGCCTGTGATTCCACGGGCATAGGCATTGAGGCAGAGGAGAGCATAAAGCGTACCGACAGCCTTAACAATATCGTTTCCCACGAATATAAGGACGTGCTGGAGGACGAGTCGGCACTTGAGCTTTTGCACGATCCCGTGTTTACTTTGCGTCCGGATAAGGATGCGGAGCAAATGGAGTATTACACGGAGCTGCTGGGTGATTCCATACCCATAAAGCTGTACGGGTATTCGTATATGTACGACGCTCCGTGGGACAGGATATCCCGACTGCGCGGAGTGGAGCCCATACTCATGGACATGTACGACAGACCCGAATACCTCCACGCCATTATGGAAAAGTTTACATCCGCATCCCTCACTACCATTGATTTCGTGGAAAATAACCTTGATGTCGACGGAAGCGCGCCGAACCTGCACTGCACTCCGTCCACCGTATCGGGTCTTGACGGTAAGGGAATGAAGGGAACGTGGTATCGCAGAATGGCGCAGACCTTCGGCGTTGTTTCTCCCTCCATGTTCAAGGAATTCGAGATAGATTATCTTAAACGTATTGCAGGACGCTTTGCATATACCTACTACGGCTGCTGCGAGCCCCTTGACGACAGGATAGACGTATTAAAGAAAAACATACCCAATTTGCGGAAGATAGGCTGCTCCCCTTGGGCAAAGGTGGAGCGCTGTGCGGAGCAGATAGGCGGAGATTACGTTCTGTCCCGCAAGCCAAACCCCGCAAACGTCGCCATAGTTACCGACCC
>JAFSCG010000046.1 GCA_017436885.1 Clostridia bacterium
AACGCGGCAGGAAAAATACTGAAATACAAAATGCGTGATGAGTCCGCAGATCGACTTGGACTTAAAAAGAATTAAAAAATATCGGCTGAGAGGTTTGCCTCTCAGCCGATATTTTTTAATTCTTTTTATTGATACGCCCCAAAAACCTATCGAATAATTGATAATTAATAATAAACAATAAATAATCAATTCTTAATCAAAGCGGCAAATGTTGCGACGTCTTCTTCTCTTGTAATACGGATATTGTTGCTATTGCTTTCGACAAAATTGATATCGAAACCTAGATTATATAATAACATTGTAAAAGCATTTTCCATTAATAATTCTTGGTGATTCTGTGTGGATTCCAGTACCTTTTTAATCAAGGAAAGTTTATGAGCCTCAGGCGATTGAAGAGCAACGGTTGTGTTGCGATCAAGGTATTCCGCATAACTTCCTGCTGTAGAAAATTGCACGTAATCCTTCATTGAGTGACAAATAACTGCGCTACCTTTTTCATAAGAAGAATTCAGAAGCATGGAGATGGTTTCGGTTCTGACTAGTGGGCGAGTTGCTTCTTGGATGATGACGATATCATCATCGGAGTACCTTTTTTTTATGTGTTTAATACAATTTATCAAGGATTGTACACCGCTGTTTCCGCCTGGTATTATACCCTGCAATTTTGTGATACCAAATTGCTTTGCGTAGTTTTTAACTATGGTTTCCCACCCCTTTAGACAAACTACATATATGTCGTTGATAGAAGGATGTTTTTGATATGACTCCATACAATGTATAATTATAGGCTTGCCGTAAACATTTATAAATTGACTTGGAATGTTTTGTAAGTTTCTTCCGGATTTCCCTCCAGCTAAAATGATAGCAATACTTTTTGAGTTGTCTTCACTTGAAATCATTGCAGAATTCACTATATCAATTGCATCAAAATTAGTTAGTAGCTTTTCAACCGTGGTGTCTAGGACTTCAGCAAATTTTATTAATTTTTTTTGTGATACATCGTTTTCGCCAGATTCAATCTTTGATATCGTAGATCTGGTTTTGTAGCCCATAGCATTTGCAAGCTCTTGCTGGGACATTCTAAGTTCATATCTTCTTTTTTTTATGTTAGATCCGATATCCATCTTTATTCCCCACATTCGTATTAATTTGATATTGTGTATATTATAAATCACCTTTTGTTTATTTTCAATACCGTGTTGACGATTTTTGCTTAAAATGTTGACAATATCGTGATTTGTGCTATAATGAATCAAAAGCACCAAATCAAAAGTGAGGATTAAAAATGAAGGCAGTTATATTCAATTCCGGTCTTGGAAATCGCATGGGAGATTTTACAAAAAACAATCATAAGTCTATGGCACGGTTAAAAGATGGTGAAACAATTTTTCATCGTCAGCTTAGAATTCTTGGAGAAGAGGGCGTTCGTGATTTCGTAGTTACGACCGGCCCGTTCGAGGATCAGCTTAAGAAGGAGGCTGAAGACTTTCCCGAATGCAATTTTACATTTGTTAGAAATGATAGTTACAATAAAACGAACTACATTTACTCAATGTATCTAGCTCGCGAATATATGGACGATGATATACTCTTTTTTCACGGAGACCTTGTATTTAATCGCAAACTTATTCACGACGTTCTTAATTGTGATGACAAAAATACCGCAACTGTTAACTTCAAAAAATCTCTTCCGGAAAAAGATTTTAAAGGCAGAGTAAGAGATGGAAAGGTAGTTGAAGTTTCAATAAAGATTTTTGATGAAGATTGTTTCGCTTTTCAACCATTTTATAAGATGGAAAAAGCAACTGTTTCTGCTTGGATTGCTAAAGTAGTCGATTTTATTAACAAGGGGGAAGATAAATGCTACGCGGAAAATGCTCTCAACGAGATTTTCCCTTCGTTAAATGTCCGTGTTTTCCCTTACGATGATTATTATATTGATGAAATCGATAATTTGGATGATCATGCTCGCGTAACTGCTGAAATCTTGCCCTTCGATGAGGCTGATAAATTATTCTTTGCTTAATTTTTAAGGGGATTGTTTATGCTCAAAAATACTTACGGTTATTCCGAGTGTGATTACAAAAAGTTCAAGTCATATGCTTGGAAAATGCTTTTGAGTTTCGGATTCACATATCTTTTCTTTTATAATGGACGTCAAAATATAAATTTAGTTATGGATCTTATGAAGGAGGAATTTAGTTCCTCTTTGGGAACCATTGGCGTTGTTACGTCGGCTTTGTTTTGGTGTTATGCATTCGGACAGTTAGTTAGTGGTCGTTTAGGTGCATTTGTTGGATATAAAAAATTGATGACATTTGGCGTTGCATCCTCTGCTGTGCTGAATGTATTGATCTCATTTCAGCACAATCTTTGGATTATAGCCATTCTTTGGGGTCTAAATGGGTTCTGTCAAGCAATGGTTTGGTCCAACGGAGTAGGGGTTCTAAACAAATGGTGGCCGAAAGAAAAGCGTGGGTTTGCTTCTGGTCTTGCTACTGCGTTCTCCGGAGTTGCTCAGGTTATTACCTATCTCACTATTAATCTTTGCCTAGCTTTAAATCCGGAATGGGGTTGGCGTGCAGGTTTTCGTTACCCCGTTATTCCTATGGTTCTTATTCTTATTGCTTTTATTGCTTTGTTTAAAGAGCAACCCGAAGATATTGGTCTAGCGCCTTTCGAGGAGCAGGATAAAGCATTGCAGGAAAGGGATGCTGCTATGGCCGCTGAGATCGAAAAGAAGGGATATTTTTATCCATATAAGGTTCTGTTTAGTGAACCTAAAGTTGTTGTTTTCTGTTTCATTTCTGCCATTGCTGGAATAGGTAGATATGGTTTATTGACTTGGATTCCGACCTATTTTATGGATCAGATGAACTTATCTGTAAAAGAAGGAATTTTCAGTTCAATTTTGTTACCAATTGGTCAAGCGTGTGCTATGTTTGTTTTTCCTTTCATTACTGACAAGGTTTTCAAAGGAAAGCGCGAGCCTATGCTAGTCCTTGCATCGATTATTACTTTCTTTGGTATGATTACATTTGCTTTTATAAGCAAGCAGGTTCCGGCTACGGTTATGCTGTTTATTGTTGGCGTATTTAGTATGGTTACGGGTGTAATATGGGCGATTGCAGGAGATATTGGGGGGCGAGCTCTTTCGTCTACTGTTGTTGGTGTTCTTGATTGGGCCGTATATATGGGTGCCGCTATTCAGGCTTCAATATTCGGATTTGTTAAAGAGGAGTTTGGCTGGCCTGCTATATTCGTTACAATTGGTTGTTTGTACATTATCATGCTTGTTTTAACTTTGTTGGCGCGAAAAATGAAAACAAAAAATCTGTAAATTTGTTTAGACTGTCTGTTCAAATAATTGTTTTCTTCAAGAAGGGACTATAAAAAAAGTCCGCAAGGAAGTAGGGGAAGCGACCTGAAAAGGAGGCTTCTCCTGCTTTTTTTATGACTTGCAAGTCAAAACAATTATAAATTGTAAAAGAAGCATAAAAAACGGTAACAAAAAAACAGCCGGAGCTAATAAGCGAAAAAACGGCTTTAACAATTTGGATATTTTCTTAGAAATTAAACAGCTTTAAGAGCAATTTGCTTTATATGTTTTTTCATCAACTACATTATACCACAAAAAAGAAGTCCTTGTCTCCTTTTTTGGGAAACTTGGACTTCTTTTTTTAGGCTGACTTTTTAACAGCCCCTTACAGTAAAGTTTTGAATAGAGAATTAAAAATCAGGTTAAAACGTAAACTTGAAGGTATTGGTGAATTCGCGGGGGATCTCGTATTTTTCGTCAAGGGCGGGACCGCAGGAGTAAGAGCCTACGCCTCTGATGCCAAGGTCGATGCAAACGTTGACAAAGTCGTTCTCCTTAAGCTCATAGCCGTGCTTTGCTGTGGTGAGCTGCTTGGTGGTGTAGGGGTTAACGGAGAAGGAGAAGGGTTTTTCGGCAGTTACGGAGAATGCGTTATGTACGGCAAGATACTTGGATGCGTAGTGGCTTCCCGATTCTTGGGGATGAACGTAATTCTTGTCGTAGTTTTCCTCGGCGGTGGAGGTGTAAAGTCCGTATTCCGCGGCGGCGTACTTATCCACGTAGGTCTCCGTGGGGCCGTAGCCGATATAGGTAAACGCTGAATTTGCTTTATCCACTGCAAACTCGAGACCGACTCTCGGAAGATTATTGATATAAGAGGAGAGCTTGTAGCTGAACTCCGTTGTAAGCGTGTTGCCTTCAACTGTGTAATCAAGGGTGAATTCAAGGCAGGGAACACGGCAATTGGCGGCATAAGCACCGACAAATCTGTATCCGTTTTCCTTCTTTTCACATTCGAATACGTGGGGTTTGCAGTCTCTGAGACAATACTTGTTATGCCACGTGCTTATAAGCTTGCGGTCGTTGTCCGTATAACGGAGAACGTTCAACTGTACGGGAGTGCGAAGTACCTCGTTTCCGTCCGCCTTGATGGAAATGATCATACCCGTGTGCTCGTCGAAGGACACGTCAAGCTTTTTTGTGTTGCTTGCGGTATCGGGGATCTCAACGTCTTTGACGGGAGAAACAGTCTTACCGCCGTAAACCGCCTTCATTTCGATAGCGGCGGATTTGATCTTTCTGTCGGGAGTGAGAAGACCGTCTGCGCAGAAGTTGCCGTCGTGCTCCTTTTCGCCAAAGTCGCCGCCGTAAAGGAAGCCCTTTTCGGTTCTTATGCCGTGGTCCGCCCATTCCCAGACGTACGCACCCATCAGCTGATCGTTGGCATTTATCAGATCCCAATACTCGGCAATGTCGCCGCAGCTGTTACCCATTGCATGAGTGTATTCGCACATCACGAAGGGACGGGTCTCCTCGGGATTGTTAAGGACCTTCTCGCGTATCGTGTCAATGGAGGGGTACATCATGCTGCACATATCAACAAGCTCTGTGTAATAGTACTCAGGCGCGGCATGCTGGAGACTTTCGTAATGAACGGGACGTGTGTTATCGCGGTTCTTTATATAGGTAGCACCGTCAATAAATGCCTTGCCAAAGGAGCTTTCGTTACCGAGGGACCAGATAATAACGGAGGTGCGGTTCTTATCGCGCTCAACCAGCGCAACGTGTCTGTCGGTGATACCGGTGGTAAAGATCTCGTTATCCGCGTACTCTATCCACAGCTCGTCGGAATATCCGCCCTCGCGCACGCAGGCTCCGTGCATCTCAAGATCCGCCTCGTCCATAACGTAGATGCCCGCGGCATCACAGAGCAGATAGAATTCGGGCATATTGGGGTAATGAGAGGTTCGGACGGAGTTGACGTTCAGCTCTTTCATCAGCTTGATGTCAAGGACAAGATTCTCAATAGTAACGGTTGCGCCCGTATCGCAGTTGAAATCGTGGCGATTGATGCCCTTGAGCTTGATCTTTTCTCCGTTGATCTTGAATACGCAGCCGTCGATAGTTACGTTACGGAAGCCGACGTTTTCAACTATCTTTTCGCCGTTTGCGCTGATAATGAGGGTGTAGAGCTTCGGAGCTTCTGCCGTCCAGGGCGTTACGCCGTCAAGCTCTATGCTGACGCCCTCGCGTGCCTTACATACGGCGCTCTTGCCCTCAATGTCGAGAATAACGTTAACGTCGCTTTCGTTTACAAAGGAAAGCACGCCGCCGTTCTCCGTAAGACTTGCGTCAAGCTTATAATCAACGATGTGCTCCTCGGGGCGGCGCAGAACGTATACGCTGCGGAAGATTCCGGAAAAACGGAATTTGTCCTGGCACTCAAGATAGGTTGAGATACACCACTTAAGAACGAGCACGTCAACGGTGTTCTCACCGTTGCGGACAAGATCTGTTATATCAAATTCACTTGTTGAGTGGGAGATCTGCGAGTATCCCTTGTATGTGCCGTTGACGTAGAGATAAAACGCGCTGTCCACGCCCTCGAAATTGAGGTAGTATCTCTCTCCCTCGCATTTTTGCAGATCAAAGCTACGGCGATAATGCCAGCAGGGATTCTCGTATGGAATGTGAGGAAGCATAACGGGGAACGGATAACGTGTGTTCAGATACTGGATCCCGTCAAGACCGTGCATCTGTACGCAGGCGGGCACGGGGATAGTGAGATCGAGGGCCTCGTTAACGTCGAAGTCCTCAACGTGCTCGTGACGCTTTATCTGCCAGGTGCCGTCAAGGGAGATAAATCTGGAGCTGGTGGTGCGATCTACGATACCGTGGGTGTAGCCGATAGTGTCGTTTTCTGCAAATGGGATAAAATAGCTTCTGTGAGGTTCGGTTCCGATTCGTTCAAAGCTTTCGTATTCTTTCATGATTGCTCCTTTGTGGTTTATAATAATTTTTCAAAAACGTAGTAATCGTGTCCGTATCGGAAGCATTCTCCGATAAGGTCGAATCCAAGTGCGCTGTAGGTTTTGCACGCGGGCGGATTTTCCTTTGCCGCAAGCAGGTGAATGGATCTGATCCCCTTGCTTTTTAGTGCATCGGTAAGCAAAGATACCATTTTCTTTGCATACCCCTTTCCCTGATGGGCGGGGAGTACTGCAATGCGCGATATTTCTCTGTGCGAGCCGTCGTTTATGCGCCAGAAGGGAAGGTCATCGTCCTCGGCAATAGGCTCAACGGAGGCGCATCCGATTATCTCGCCGTCGTTTTTCAGCACGTACAGGCATCCTGCCGCTTGGTCTTCTGCTGCGATCGCTGCCGTGGGGTAATCATCGTTCCAAACGCAAAACCCGCGGCCCTTGACCGCTGAATATATTTTTATTACGGTGTTTATATCATCTGTGTTAGCTAAGAAAAGCTCCATATCGTTCCTTCTGAATTTCATTCACTTGACAAAAAACGAGTTTCTATTATATAATACTAAAAAAGGTCAAACGGAGGTTGCTATGACTTGCGACAGATGCGGTATAAGTTTGCCTAACGGCACTGTTGAATGCCCTGTGTGCGGAACCGTTGTGATCTATAAAGGATCAAAGCAACTGCGCACCGCTTCTATGGTACATTTATCCGACGCTTTGTGCCTTATTATGAATCTTATAAACCTGTTTGTGCTGATAACCGGAGCTCACACGGTGGTTCCGGAATACGGCGGTCTGTGGCAGGCAAAGCGAACGGTGTTTCTTTTGCATCCGTCAATGCGAGTGGCGGAAGCAGTGTTCGGTGTATTTACGGTTTTACTGCTTATCTTGTCCACGGCCTCGTATTATCTTTTGAGAAAGGCTCGGCGTCTTGGGGTCTATCTTATGACGGCGTCACACGCGGGACTGTTGCTCTGGACGGTGCTGTACGCTGTGGTTTGCGGTATGTGCACCTCGATCAAATCGCCGTTTCTTGGCTTTTGTATTGCACAGGCGGCGGTGTATTTGATCTTAGTTATATATCCAACGGTGCATCTTTTCAGATCCTGCGATCTTTATTGATACTCGGGCTGTCCCAAATGAAAATTTGGGACAGCCTTTTTTCACGCGTTGAATACGTATTTATCAAGTCTGTCGAAGGCTTCCTTGACACGGGAGAAGGGAAGTGCAAGATTGATTCTGATGTGTTTGTCTCCACCGTGGGTCCTGCCGTTTTGCCAAGCAACGCCAACGTCCCAGCCCATCTTCACAAGCTCGTCAAGGGTCTTGTTGTGTTCCTTCAGCCACTCCGCGCAGTCGGGGAATATCATGTAAGTGCCCTGAGGACGGGCTACCGAAACGCCCTTGAAGTTTTTATCAATAAAGTCGCAGGCGTATTCGGCGTTCTTTGTAAGCGTTTCGCACAGCTCGTCTACCCATTCGTGTCCCTCGTCCTTGTATGCGCCGATAAGTGCGTGCATGGAAAGTACGTTCATGTGGTTATAGTGGGTGGTGCCCGCCTGACGCACAACTCTGTCGCGCAGACGCTTGTTGTAGATTACGTGGTAAGAGCCGATAAGTCCAGCAAGGTTAAAGGTCTTTGAAGGTGCGTACAGTGCAACGGTTCTGTTTTTTGCATCCTCGCTTACGGTCTGGGTGGGGATATGCTTGTTATCTCCGAGAATGATGTCGGACCATATCTCGTCGGAAACCACGTATACGTCGTGCTTTTTGTAAAGGTCCATGGCGCGTTCTATCTCCCATTTTTCCCAAACGCGTCCCGAGGGATTGTGGGGCGAGCAGAAAATTGCGGCATGTATGCCGTGTTCAACTATCTTGCGCTCCATATCCTCAAAATCCATTCGCCAAACGCCGTTCTCGTCCTGCTTCAGGGGGCTTACCACCATATTGAAGCCGCTTCCCCTGAGAGAGCCGGTGAATCCAACGTACGTCGGACCGTGTACAAGAACGCTGTCGCCGTGGGAGCAGAAGGTGTTCATTGCGCTTATCATACCGCCCAGAACGCCGTTATGATAGCCGATGTGCTCTGCCTTAAGGTCGGTAACCCCGTTGCGAAGGTTCTGCCAACGGATGATAGAGTCAAAATATTCTTTGCGCGGGTCAAAATATCCGAAGGTCGGGTGCATGGCACGGGTAGCCACAGCCTCGCAAACCGTGGGAACGGTTGCAAAGTTCATGTCCGCTACCCACATGGGGATAGCGTCAAAGCCTTCCTTGGGTGCGTCGGGCGCGTAGCCGTTACCTATGCTGTCAACGGCAAGGGCATCCATACCGCGGCGGTCTATTATAGAGCTGAAATCGTACTTCATAATGCAACCTCGCTGATAATTACTTTATTTTTGTAATTCTATCATATTTTGTACATTGTTTTCAACACTTTCGAAGGAAATGGTCGGAAAAATGTTGAATTATCTTCAAGAGCGTGATAAAATGGGAAAAAACCGAAAGGGGAGATGGTTTTGCCTTTTCTGTACTTTTTGGAGGGATTAAGAAATCCCGTGCTTGACCTTATATTCTCCGTTATCACTCTGTGCGGCGAGGAGACCGTTTTTATGGCGGTGGGCATGGTGGTGTTCTGGTGTGTAAATAAGTATCAGGGCTACTACTTGCTTTGCACAGGCTTTGTGGGAACTGCCGTTAACCAGTTTTTGAAGATGCTGTGTCGCGTGCCGCGCCCTTGGGTAAAGGACCCTGATTTTACCATCGTGGAATCGGCCCGTGAGGCCGCATCGGGATATTCTTTCCCAAGCGGACACACACAGACCTCCGTTGGACTTTTCGGCGGACTTGCAAGGTGGAACAAGGGAAGAGTGCTTCGTGCCGTTATGCTCGTTTTGTGCGTGCTTGTGCCCCTATCCCGTATGTATCTCGGTGTTCACACGCCTGCAGACGTACTCGTTTCCGTTGGTGTGGCGACCGTGCTTGTTTTCGTTTTGTATCCGCTTTTTAAAAAGGCGGCAACATCGCCGCGTACCATGTACGCGCTCATTGGAGCGATCACCCTTGCGGTCGTCGGCTTCCTTGCTTTTATCAGCTTTTTCAATTTTCCGCAGGAAGTGTTCCACGTTGACAACGTCCATAATTACATATCCGCAAAAAAGAATGCCTTCACGCTTCTCGGCTGTATGCTCGGTATTGCGGTGATCTACACCCTCGATATCAAGTTTATCCGTTTTGATACCGATGCGGTTCTTTGGGCGCAGATCGTTAAGGTCATCGTGGGCATCGGTCTTGTGCTTGCGGTAAAGGAGGGGCTCCGCACACCCCTTGAAGCGCTGTGCGGCAACGAATTCGTTGCCCGTGCCCTTCGCTATTTTCTGATGGTAATAGTCGGCGGAGGACTTTGGCCCATGTGCTTCAAATATTTTCCAAAAAAACAGGATAAGAGATCGAAAGGAGATAACTGATGGATTTCAACGTTAACAGCCCGATACTATTCGTTATCGTCGGCGCAATAATCGCTCTTGTGCTTGCACAGTCGTTTTTCTTCCTTTTCAAGGCGACAAAAAGGGCAAAGGAGCTGGGCATCTCAGCTTCAACCGTAAAAAAGACCATAACCTCCTCTGCGGTGTTTACCGTTGCACCCGCGGTGGCTATACTCGTTGGCGTTATCGCTCTTTCAAAGAGCCTTGGCCTTGCGCTTCCTTGGCTTCGCCTTTCCGTTATCGGGTCTATTACATACGAGACCGTAGCGGCAGGAAACGCTCTTGAAGCCGCAGGCATGAACGCAGGTACCACCATAACCGACCCGACCGTTTTTATTACCGTTGCGTGGGTAATGACCGTGGGTATTGCCGCAGG
>JAFSCG010000047.1 GCA_017436885.1 Clostridia bacterium
ATCTATTATCTTTTATCTTTTATCTACGGGCGAACACAGTTCGCCCCTACGGATTATCTACGGGCGAACACAGTTCGCCCCTACGGATTATCTACGGGCGAACACAGTTCGCCCCTACGGATTATCTACGGGCGGATAATATCCGCCCCTACGATGGGGAATTCACGGGCGGATAATATCCGCCCCTACGGTTATGACCACGCAATTCCTCTTGCTGCCGCCGCCGCCGTCGACCACGCGATCTGCAGATTGTATCCGCCCGTAAGTGCGTCGCAATCAATGACCTCCCCTGCAAAGTACAGCCCCTTGCAGAGCTTGGATTCCATTGTTTTCGGGTTTATCTCCTTCACGGAGATGCCCCCTGCGGTGATCACCGCCTCGCTTACGGGGCGCAGGGCGGAAAGCCGCACGGGGAAGCGTTTAAGAAGCTCGGCAATTCGCCGCCTTTCCTCCTTTGTAACGGAGTTTGCCTTCCTGTGCTTATCTATTCCCGCAAGTCGGGCAAAGCATTCGGTCATTTTTGCGGGCAAAAGACCGCCAAGCAAGTTAATAAAGTCCTTATTGGGTGCGGCGGCAAGGTCGGAAAGCAGCCGCGCATCCAGCTTTTGCATATCAAGGGCGGGCTTCAGGTCTATATACGCCGTAAGGGTGGAGATATCCTTATCCCTTACGTGTGCGCTGGCGGAAAGCACCATGGGACCGCTGATGCCGAAATGGGTGAAAAGCATTTCGCCGAAATCCTCGTAAAGGGGCTTTTTGCCGCCGTCTTCTATTTTCAGAGCAACGTTTTTAAGGGAAAGACCCATCATCTCCGCGCAAAGGGCGCGGTCCCGTGCCTCGATGGGCACAAGTGAGCCGCGGCAGGGAACGGTGCTGTGTCCCATGCCCTCGGCAAAGCGATAGCCGTCGCCGTCGGAGCCCGTAAGTGGGTAGGAAATGCCTCCCGTGGTAATGAGAACACGGTCAAAATGCTCCGTTCCCTTGGGGGAGGTAACCTCGAAGCCGTTTTCGGCCTTTTTTACGCTCTTCACAGGACAAAGCAGACGTATATCGGCCTTTGACGCGTATTTTTTCAGGGCATCGACGATGTCGTATGCCTTCTGCGAGGCAGGGAACGCCCTGCGTCCTCTCTCGGTAACAAGGGGCACGCCCAGCTCCTCGAAAAGGGACTTGACGTCCTCGGGGGCGAAGGCGGAAACGGCTCCGTAAAGAAACCGCGGGTTAGACACCACGTTGTTTAATATCTCCTGTGGCGGGCAGTCGTTCGTAAGATTGCACCGTCCCTTGCCCGTTATGGCAAGCTTTCTGCCCACCGCCTTGTTTTTTTCAAACAGCGTAACCTCTGCCTCGGGGCACAGGCGGCATATCATGCCCGCCGCAAGCATGCCCGCGGCACCTGCACCGATAATGCAAACGCGCATATTATTTGTGCTTCTGGTATACATCAAATTCTTCCCACAGGGTCTCCAGCTTGTCGAAGCGCTCCTCTATCTCGGACTGCTTCTTGCGGCCGATGGCAACGGTAATGGCGTTGATAACGGAGAGGGGAGCAACCAGCGAGTCGATATAGCTTGCCATATCGCTCTGTGCCACAAGCACCTCGGAGGCATGCTCCGCAATGGGCGACTTACGGTTATCCGTAAGGGCAATAACTCCCGCGCCTATCTGATGTGCGTATTCCACCGCGTTAACGATACGGGTGGAGTAACGGGGGAAGCTGATGGCGATAAGCACGTCGTCCTTCGTCATGGGGAACAGACTTTCGAATACCTCGCTTCCGCTGGTGGTATGCACGAGGCGGATATTGTCGAAAATCAGATTAAGGCTGTAGGAAAGGAAGGAGGCAAGGGAAGCGGAGGAGCGCACGCCCATAATGAATATCTGCCGTGCGCCGATAATTCTGTCCACCGCACGGTGGAAATCCTCGCGGCTGATGGCGTCCAGCGTGGAGCGTATCTTCTCCGAGTCGGAAAGCAGCACCTTGTCAAGGAGGTCGCCGTCGCCGATACGGTTGTTGGTAACCGCAATGCGCTGATTATAGGTAAGGCGGGTGCGTATGATCTCCTGCAGGGATTTTTGCAGCTCGGGATAGCCCTCAAAGCCAAGCTCTATGGCAAAGCGCACCACCGTGCTTTCGGAAACGCCCACAAGCGCGCCAAGTCGCGCCGCCGTCATGTATGCGGCCTTGTCGTAGCTGTTTATAAGATACTGGGCAATAAGCTTCTGACCCTTGGAGAAGGTAGGCATCCTCTCCTCAAGCAGCTGAATAAGATCTCCGTTCATTTTGTACTCCCAAAGACGTATTTTTGCGATAACGCAGGATTTTGACAAGAATATTGCAAAACTAACATCTCATTATAGCATTGTCGGTATAAAAAGTCAATGAAAATAGCTTTTTTGCAACAATAACAAATGATTTTTGCAACAAGAACGGATTTTTCAAAAATTTTGTGTAGCCTATTTACTTTTTTTGGAAAATATGATATACTGATATCAGAAGACAATACTTATCGACACAGTTCTTGTAAGATTCTATATCGCACTTTAAGGGAGAGATGCCTATGCGCGATACAGAAGCAGAGTCGCTGGTCGGGATAAGTATTGCCTTTTTCAGTTTCAAAAGTATATAGCCGGAAAGGTTTGAAAACATGGCTTTTCTGAAGAAAGG
>JAFSCG010000048.1 GCA_017436885.1 Clostridia bacterium
CATTCACGGACACGTGGCTAACGCGTGTCCGTGAAATTGTATAAAACCAAATACGGCGCCATAGCCAAGCGGTAAGGCAGAGGTCTGCAAAACCTTTATTCCCCAGTTCGATTCTGGGTGGCGCCTCCAAAAAATCCTGCACGGAAGTGCGGGATTTTTACTTTTTACCTCTTACCTCTTCGCTCTTACCTTGAATGGCAGGATTTTTTGGGAAGTAATAGGTAAAAGGGAAGAGGTAATAAGTTAGGTAGCTTTTCGCTTTGGCGAAAAGCATTTTTATTATAAGGATTGAAAAGTAAGAGATTTTGTGATATAATTAAATTACCAAACAGAAAGGCGGTAAAATTATGGCAGATAGTCCTTTAATTACGAAATCCAAGGAATTTGCTTTGCAGATTATCAAAGTTTGCAATTATGTTAAGCAAAGCAAGAAGGAAAGTGTGCTTACAAATCAGTTGATACGTAGTGGAACAAGTGTAGGTGCAAACATTCGTGAAGCATTTTACGGTCATGGTACTGCGGATTTTATTGCCAAATTACAGATTGCCTTAAAAGAATGCTCTGAAAGTGAGTATTGGTTAGAGCTTTTAATTGAAAGCGGATTTTACGATAACAGAGATATTTTAGACAAATGTATTGAAGTGAAAAAATTATTGATCACCTCAATCAATACCGCCAAAAGCAAATTAAATAAATAATTTTCAAAAACTTATCCGGACTTATGACTTCCTTTCGGTATAATGGTGTTTACCAAAGACCGAAAGGAAGTTTTTTATATGAAATACGAACTCAAACACTATTACCGAGTAAAATGTGCCCTTGTCTGTGCACGGCAAAGCTTTCTGAAAGAACCGCCGAAGGACGACTTTGAGGAATACGCAAAAAAGATAATCGATCGCGCATATTTTATCATTCTGAATAAGATCGATGAGATTGACTGGACAAATGCGCGACTTTTGAAGTATTACAAGGACAATATTGAAAGAAAAATAAAAGTATGATATAATATGCTAAAACAAACCTAAAAGGAGAGGCAAGATATAATGAAACCAGAAAGGCGGTATCTCTATGAACTATTTGCAAAAGCTAAACTATCATTATAAACCGTCCAAGGGATGGGTAAACGACCCAAACGGCTTGGTTTATTTTAGGGGTTATTATCATATTTTCTATCAGCACGCGCCCGACTATGAGATCCCATGGAAGCAGCCGATGCACTGGGGGCACGCGAGAACGAAGGATTTTATTACATGGGAGGAGCTTCCCGTAGCTCTTTATCCCGATCGTGAATACGACAACAACGGGTGCTGGTCGGGAACTGCAATAGTAAAGGATGACGTACTGTATTTATTCTACGCATCTATTCGCGGTCAGGAGAAAATACAAACGGTAAGTGTGGCATACTCCAATGATGGAATAAATTTTGAAAAGTACGAGGGCAATCCCGTAATCGACCGCTATCCCGCAGAAGGTAGCTCCGACTTCCGAGATCCCTCCGTATGCTTTTTTGGCGGAGCTTATTATTGCGTAATGGCAACAGGAAATCCTACAGATAAAGCGGCACGTTTGCTTCTTTACAAAAGCAAGGATCTTTTTTCGTGGGATTATGTTGGTGTGATGAGTGAGTGGGCAGATTGTAAATATGCGGAATGTCCTTCTATTATTCCGATGGAAGACACGTGTCTGCTTGCAGCATCGGTGTGTCCGCTGAAAAGCCGTCATTATTTTTCATTGATGTACGGCGATTTTGATAATGGTAAATTTACCGAAAAATTCAGCGCCGAAGTCGATAAGGGACCTGATCAATATGCAGGACAGGTTTTTCGAGACCACACGGGTAGGGTCATAATGATTTCATGGGTGCCCGGCTGGAAATACAAAGGCTTTGCCGCAAAGGATGTGGGGTGCATGTCTGTTCCGAAAGAATTGAAGCTGAAAAACGGACGAATAACCGCGTATCCAATAGAAGAATTACAGCATTTGTTAAAGGATGAAGATCCGTCAGTCAAGAGGACGGAGAACGGATTTGTAATAGAAAGAAGCGGACGTGAGCCTGTGATTTATAATGGAAGGATCACCGACTTGAAGATCCTCAGAGACGGATATTTGGTAGAAGTTTTTGTCAACGGCGGCGAGGAAGTATATACGGTTCTGCTTTGACGATGGCATCTTTTTCGTCAACTCGTGCCAAACGAAAATCCGTTCTCGTAAGAGAGCGGATTTTTGTTTGTATTATTCACTATTCATTATTCATCATTCATTATTCATTAAACGAGAACGGATTTTCAAATGAAGAATGAATAATGAAGTCGCTTCGCTAATGAATAATGCATAATTTCGGTAGCTTTTCGCGGTGGCGAAAAGCATTTTAATTAATAGATGCCAATCGGCATTTTGGGCAAGGGAGTAAAAGTGAACCTTTACCGTATCATTTTGAAGGTAGGTATTGAAAAATATCAGAAAAAATGATATAATAAATCCAAGAAAGGCGGTGGAAATATGAATAATATTCTCTATGAATTACATTTTAACTGGTCGAGTTGCCTGATATTATTTATTCCTTTGCTTGTCGGTCTGGGATTTTTCTTCTGCTTTAAATGGTATCCTGCTCAAAACCCGGGAGTGAACATAAAGGGAGCTCACGGATACGTAGGATATCTTTTCTTTAAATGGTTAGGTTGGATTGTGGGCGTCTTTTGTTTCCTCCTTTTTGTGTCCATATTAGTTGCTCATATTGGTGATTATTCGGAAAAGAAAAACGCGATAAATAATGATCAAGTATTGGTGGTAGAGGGCTATGTGGAAAAGTATCATGCTATGCCGTTTGAAGGACACGACACCGAACACTTTGAAATCAATGGCGTGTATTTTGAATATTCAAATTTTGAATTGTACAACGGCTATAATCGTCCTGCTTGTTATGGTGGCGTTGTTACTGAAAACGGGCAATACTTAAAAATAAAGTATGTTACTGATATTACAGGTAAGAATATAATTTTATATATTGAGCGAATTGAATAAGGCATCCTTTTTGTCAACACGAGCCAAAAACAAAAGCACTTCGTAAGAAGTGCTTTTGTTTTTGGAACGATGTGTTTCGCCCCGGCGGAACGTGATGTGCCCTTCGGGCGTGATGTTTGCTACGCAAGTGATGTGCGCTTCGCGCGTGAGGATGCGGAACACATCACATCACTTTGCGACGAAGGAGCAAAACATCACTGTGCCACAAGGCACTGCATCACTGCGGCTTGCCGCAACATCACTCTTTACAATCGCCCCAAAGTATGCTATAATAAAACCGGAAAGGCGGTGTCATTATGAAAATAAAGGAAATGGACAAAATCATTAAACATTTTGATACATATTTCAAGCAAACCGATTCTATGGTTTTACATCCGATTGTTGACAACGGATTTCACGTTGATGTTCTTTTGTATAAACCAAACGATAAGTACCCTTTTTGGAAGCTTGTGACTATGGGAGCAAGCGATTATAGAATGCCGCTCGCGTCCAATACAGTTTCTCAACATAATGAGTACATTATGTTTGTTCACGCTGATGAAGATCTGGAAAAACAAGAGATTGCAAGTTGGTATTTTAATAAATTAGTAATGATTGCCTCTTTTGCCCATGATAACCACTGCCACATCACTTACGGACATAGCTTTGAATGGCAGAATGACCATCCTGACGATGAAATGGTAGCGGCATTTATCGAGTTTCCACAGATCATCGAAACGGTTGAAATATTGCGTTGTAAAATAGGCATGCTAAAAACCGTTGCCTGCCTTCAAGTCGTTTTACTCAACAAAAACGATCTTGCAAAGTTGATGGAGATTGGTCCGCAGGCGTTCAGTGAGTACTTATATCCGGATAATGATGAGCAGCCGCATTTTCTTTCCGAAAGGCATAGAAGTGATAATTTCTAAGCGGCATCTTTTTTGTCAACACGCGCCAAAATGAAAATGCTCACGCAACAGCGTGGGCATTTATGTTTTGGAGGTGGCGGCTTTGAGGGGAGAAGCGCCGAGCATAGCTCGGGGTTCAAATCAGAAAGCGGCTTTTCGCCGCAAAGCAAGGAGTATGCCGAGCCGAGTGTACCGAGGCGACGGCAGACGACTATGCGACCGGTGCGACACGTCACCGAATGAACGGACCGTCGAGGACGCCGGTCCCTACATTTTTCTTCAACGTATTGCGCCCCGCCAAAAGATATGCTATAATAAGACCGAGAAAGGCGGTGATATGATGAGCAGTTATAATGGAATATCTATATCTGAATATCGTTTGCCCATTATGTATATAATTTACATTCTTCTTGCTGTTGCTCTTATTATTGCTGCATTATTTTTACTTTGTCAAATATTAAACAATCGAAATAAAAAAACGATTCAAAGAATAAAAGAATTACGTAAAAAAACCGTAACCGATGAGCAGGCTGCCAAGCAATTAGCAAAAATGGAACGAAAAATCAAGAGGCGACGAAAGAAAAACAGAGGCGATTTGATTTTTTACGTATTTCTTTTCGCTATGGTAATTGGATTTGAGTTATTCATTGTTATTGGCGGCATAGCCCCCTTGGTAACCGATCATATTGTTAAAGACTATGTTGTATATACAGGAGAAATAAAAGTTTGCGATGACTTTAAGCGCCCCTATATTGAACTTGAAGATGGGACAATTGTAAGAGGTGGTACAGAACTTACAGAAGAAGACGCCTACGGAACGGTTGTATATGCCAAAAGAAGCAAAATAGCACTTGGGGGTAAAAAATAAAGCGGCATCTTTTCTGTCAACACGCCTCCAAATAAAAGAGCACTGCGAGAGCAGTGCTCTTTTATTTGGAACGATGTGTTCCGCTTGCGCGGAACGTGATGCGCACTTCGTGCGTGATGTTTGCTACGCAAGTGATGTGCGCTTCGCGCGTGAGTAAGGAACACAGCACATCACTTTGCGACGAAGGAGCAAAACAACGCTGTGCCATAAGGCACTGCATCACTGCGGCTTGCCGCAACATCACTCTTTACAATCGCCCAAAAGTATGCTATATTAAACTCAGAAAGGCGGTGGTTGAATGTACGGCTTTTGGCATGATCTTTTGTCGGACAAAAAGGGTGGAGAGATATTCACTTTGTTTGGCCCTTGGCATTTTTTCTATATTGCTCTCGCGCTTGCGGCTGTTATCATAATTCTTTTTGCTTTTAAAGGGAAAGGGGAGCATATAAAGCAGAGAGTCAGTCGGGTGCTTATCAGCCTTGCTTTTGCCTTGTACATTGCGGATATATTCCTGATGCCGCTTGCTTATGGTGAGATCGACATAGAGAAGCTTCCGTTTCACGCTTGCACTGCTATGTGCCTTATGTGCTTTTTGAGTTATCATGTAAGATTTTTGGAGAAGTATCGCATTTCGTTCGTAATTTTGGGTCTTCTTTCCAACGTTATTTACCTGATCTATCCCGCAGGGGTAATGTGGCACGCCGTGCATCCGCTTTCGTATCGTGTGATACAAACTTTAACGTTTCATGCCGTTATGTCCGTATACGGAACGATAACGCTTATATACGAGTACGAAAAAACAGATATCAAAAAATGTTATCGGGATCTTGCTGTGCTCGTTTGTATGACGGCTTGGGCTTTGCTTGGAAATTATACGTACAACGGGGAATCGGACGGGTATTCTCACTTTTTTAATTGGTTTTTCGTCGTGCGCGATCCGTTCTACGCCATTCCGGAGACCATTGCTCCGTTTTTGATGCCGATATTAAATATCGTGTTGTTTTTTGCCGTTG
Organism: Clostridia bacterium; assembly: GCA_017436885.1. Lineage (GTDB taxonomy): Bacteria > Bacillota > Clostridia > Oscillospirales > CAG-272 > RUG12395. The sequence goes on from JAFSCG010000048.1 coordinate 5,790, forward strand.
AATTGTTATTGCATTTTGCAATTTTGAGCATCAAGCGAATCAAAAAGTAATGGCATATTTTTGTTGGTGCACCACTCCTCCGGCGTACTCGAGCTCTGCGCGAAAATTCGAAACATTGCGAATTTGGACCGTCGAGGACGCCGGTCCCTACGATGCTCAAAAATCCTGCGTGCCAAGAGCGGGATTTTTGATTTTTACCTCTTACCGCCTGAAAATTACCTCTTACCCATTTTGTATTGAAACACCGTTGGGGGTATGGTAAGATGAAGCAGAAGGGCGGTGATAATATGCATCGAAGACTATGGAATAAGGATTTTATCCTGTTGCTGCAGGGAAATGCGGTCAGTACGATAGGCGACGTTATGTACAGCATAGCGATCGGATATTGGGTATATCAAACGACGGGTTCCAGTGCGCTGATGGGCATCATGTCGTCTGTTTCGCTGTTCGTTACCATGTTCTTATCGCCGTTTTGCGGCAGTATAGTGGATAAAAGCAACAGAAAATGGCTTATCGTCGGTATCGACGTTCTGCAGGGTGTGATAATGCTTGCTGTCGGTGTGCTTGCTTATCTCAATGCACTAAACGTTCCGATAGTGCTTGCGGCGGCGTTTGTTGCGGCATTTGGAAGCGTATTCTATTCGCCCGCCATCAGCACGGTGATGATAGATATCATTCCCCATGACGATATGGTGCGCGGGCAGTCCGTGCATTCGGGCATTTCTTCCGTGATAGATCTGGTCGGTTCTGCTTTCAGCGGTGCTATGGTCGCATTTTTCGGCGTTCCGCTGATCGTGGTGATAAACGGCATCAGCAACCTGTATTCTGCGTGCACGGAGCTGTTTGTGCACGTCCCTAAAACCGTTCAGCAAAAAGAGCCCGTTACCGTAAAGGGCGTGCTTGGTGATTCTCTCGTTGCGGCGCATACCATAATGTCGGACAAATACTTGCGGATATTCGCTCCATGTGCATTACTTATCAATCTGCTTGGGGCAGGCGCATTTACGCTGATGCTTCCTTTTTGTATGGAAAAAGGCTTTTCCGTCGATATGTACGGCTATTTGGTTTCCATATATTCGGCGGCATGCTTGGCAGCGGTTTTGTTGCTTGGTATCGTTAAGCTGAAGCCCAAAACGCAGTTTTGGTTTATGAGCCTTGGTTTTACGCTGTCGGTTCCTTTTATGATCGCCGCGTATTTTTCGCGGAGTATCATACCGATGTGCATATTTGCATTTGCGGCAGGCTTTCTTAACTGCACGGGCAATACTATCTTTAACGCAGCTTTGATGTTGGCATTGCCGGAACATAACAGAAGTGCAATACTTGGCGTTTTTCGTTCAGGAAGCGTGGGCGGTACTGCACTGTCTGCTGTGATCTACGGCTTTTTGGGTGAGTTTTTTCCGTTATACGCGGTTTTTTCGGTTGGATGTGCGCTGTCGCTTCCGCTTATGGCGTTTATGTGTTTCCACAAAAGAACCAAGAGTTTTATTGAAAATATGGGCGAGAAACGACCTTAAAAGCGTTTGAGTATCGTTTTTTTACGGTTTGTAAAGTCTTGTTGCGGAATTGTAAAGTTGATGCGGTGGTATTTTTGGGGAGGAGTTTGCTATGATGTATTCACCGGATAAAGGAGGTAATATAATGAAATTAGCAGACAAACTTATCATGCTCCGCAAGGAAAAGGGCTGGTCGCAGGAGGAATTTGCAGAAAAGCTGGACGTGTCGCGTCAGGCGATCAGCCGTTGGGAAAACGGAACGGCACTCCCCGATGCTCAAAACATATTGCAGATCAGCAAGCTGTTCAATCTATCCGCAGATTATCTGCTGAACGATGACTATGAGCGTGAGGCGGACGTTCCTGCCGCTGAAGCTGCCGCAGAAGGAAAGACGCCCCTCGCGGGAAAAAAGAAAAATCGATATTTGATTGCGGCGCTTTGCCTTATCCTGTTATCGGCTTGTATGGTTGCGGTGGTAATAGGTGTAAACAAGGTACACACTCACTCCGAGTTAACGCGCGTTATAGAAAACGAGGTCGCCCCCACTTGCACGGTCATGGGCTCGTACGATGAGGTCATTTACTGTGCGGAGTGTGGGAAGGAGGTCCTTCGTACCCATATAACCATGGGTGCGCCCTCCCATCAATTTCAGGGTGAAAGATGTGTCATTTGCGGCGCGGAACAGCGAGAAAGAGATTGATAGTTTTTTATGCGACCGATCTTAAATAACTTGCAGACAGCTTTTGCTTGACTTGCTGTCTCTGTCGTGGTAAAATTGATCCAGAAGCAGCAAGCAAAAGTGAGGTTAAGCAAAAATGAAGGCTGTTGAAAAACTCCCCGAGGGCTATAAGGAGATATGCTCTGTAGACCTTCAGAAAAACAAAAAGACCGCGTTATTCGTAAACGTACTGGCTATTGTTATAGCGATCGTGTTGGCGACCCCGATGCATTTTGCAGTCCCCGTGTCGACGCTTTTCAGTATGGAAAAGGGAATTATCGACTACCTGCTCCGCTTTGCGGCTATCCTTGTGCTTTCGGTAATTTATTTAGTGCTCCACGAGCTGGTTCATGGTATCGCAATGAAGCTGTGCGGCACAAAAAAGGTAAAATACGGATTTACCGGTCTTTACGCCTTCGCAGGAAGCTCGGATTACTACGGTAAAGGTGCATATTTGTTTATTGCCTTAGCTCCGATTGTTCTTTGGGGTGTTGTTATTGCCGTGGTCAATCTGCTTGTTTCCATCGAATGGTTTTGGGTTGTGTATTACGTTCAGCTCTTTAATTTATCTGGCGCGGCAGGGGATCTGTACGTAACCGTAAGATTTTCAAAAATGCCTAAAGACATTTTGATATCCGATCACGGAGTGGGTATGAGAGTTTTTTCAAAAACTGATTGGCCTTCGTGAAGCTTTAAGCAGAAGAGAGAGATACTTTGAGTACTATCCGAATGTAAACGGGGCAACTTTGCTCCGATATTACATAAAAACAACAATGGAGGACAATTATGGAATCAAAATTCACCGGCGGACTCTTGGGCTTGATCGGCATCTCTATTCTTCAGGGTATTATCACGGGACTCACCCTCGGCCTTGCAGCGCCTTGGGCAGTGTGCCTCAAGGAATCCTGGATCGCAAAGCACACCGTTATAGACGGCAGACAGGTCGTGTTTGACGGTACCGGCGGTCAGCTTTTTGGTAATTACATCAAGTGGTTCTTGCTTACTATCGTTACCCTTGGTATTTATTCTCTCTGGCTTGGCATCAATATGAAGAGATGGGTCGTTAAGCATACTCACCTTGCTTAAGCTTACGTTCAGCAATGGATCGGCTGTGTCAAATTCTCGTTTGACACAGCCGATTTTTCTATGCAGAGCCCTGCGCCAAAATATCTTTGCAAGATTATTGAAAAACATCCAAAAGTATGGTACAGTAATTACAACGCTATTATGTAAAAAGGCGCTATTCCTACCCTCTGTTGAAAGGTAAGGCAAATGATAAATAAAAGAGTGTTGTTCCTTTTGGACCTTGAGGGCGTAAACAACGTTAAGGGCATTCCGTACGAGGGGCTGAGCTTTGGCACCGAGGAGCATAAAAAAGCCGCCGCACAGGCGGTATTGGAGGTCAATGCGGCGGCACGGGCGTTGTTTGACGTTGGAGTTGCTTCGGTTGACCTTTGGGATAATCACGGTGGCGGCGGGAACGTAGACCCTGCGCTGCTTGACAAACGCATTACCCTGCTTGCGCCCGATAAACGCAAGCCGCGGCTTTACTTTGCAAAGGATGCCTACGAACGTGTGTGCTTTTTCGGCTATCACGCAATGGAAGGCACTCTTGGTGGGGTGCTCGCCCATACGATGAACTCAAAAAAGGTCCAATTTTACAAGATAAACGGGAAAAACGTTGGCGAGGTGGACATTGATTCCTATATTGCCGCCGCCTACGGTATTCCTTCGTGCTTTTTTGCGGGCGGCGATATTGCCTGCGCTCAGGCAAGGCATTCTTTGCCCGATATCGTATGCGTGGCAACAAAGCGCGAAATATCCCGAAATGAAGCCGAGTTCAGGGATAACGGCGAGCTGCTTGCGGATATCAGCAACGAAATCGTTAAGGCGGTTCAAAAACAAATATCGCCAAAGCCTCTTGAATTTCCCGCAAGGTTTGAAAAATCATATAAGCGGGTAGAGGACGCGGCGATATATTTGAAAAGACTGTCAGAGCGAGGAATATCGGCAGAGTATTTAAAGGACGATATCCTCGGCAGAGATGCACACACTGTGGTTTCCGCGGTTCATGATATTGCGGAGCTCGTTGCGTGTATTTAACTTCAGAATAAGCTTAAGGGAGGGGAGTCTTTGAACCCGTTACACGCACTGTTTTTGGTGCTGGTGGGAATGGGCGCAGGATTCGTTCAGCGCGTAAGCGGCTTTGGACTTGGCATTTTTGCAATGATGTTTTTGCCCCATTTTATGCCGAGCCACACGGCTGCCGCCACCATTTCTTCGATATTTTCTTTTGTTACTTCTCTTTATAACGCGGTTCGTTACAGAAAGGACGTGTCCTATAAAACGGCATTTCCCATGATATGCGCCGCCTTCGTTTCCATACCCATTGCCGTGCATTACGCCGTGCTTGTAAAGGCAAGGATATTCGAAATACTGCTCGGTGCGGTGCTGATCCTGCTAAGCGTTTATTTTCTCTTTTTCAGCAAGCGCGTTTCTATAAGACCCACGGTTACAAACGGTATTCTTGCCGGTACCTTGGGCGGCGCGCTGAACGGACTGTTCTCCACGGGCGGACCTCCCATAGTGCTGTATCTTACCAACGCCACGGCAGATAATGCAACGTATTTTGCAACCATACAGTTCTATTTTTGCTTTACCAACCTTTATGCAACGGCTACCCGTGCAGCAAGCGGCATAATTACCGCCGATATACTGTTGTATTCCGCTGTGGGAATAGTCGGCTGTATGGCGGGCGATCTTGTGGGTAAGCGGGTGTTCGACAGGCTTGATTCCCGCAAAATGAAATACGTTATATATATTGCAATGATAATCAGCGGTATGTTGATGTTGCTGTGAAAACAGGCGTCATAAAGAGTTCTGTTGTGATAATAAAGGTGTTCCCGAAAATTATAAATAATGAAGGGTGGTTCTATTATGCTTCTTATCAAAAACGGATACGTTAAAACAATGGCAGGTCCCGATATTGAGAACGGCTGTGTTCTTATAGGGGACGACGGCAAGATAGTTTCTGTCGGAACGGATATTATCTGCGAAGGGGCAGATGTCATCGACGCGGGAGGCAGACTTGTAACCCCCGGATGCGTGGATGCCCATTGCCATATCGGCGTACATAATTCAGCTATGCGCTGGGAGGGTGCGGATTTTAACGAGCGCTCCGATCCGCTTACTCCGCAAATGCGCGCTATCGACGGCATCAATCCCATTGACGAGACCTTCGAGCTTGCAATAAAGCACGGCGTTACCTCAGCGGTAACGGGTCCCGGCAGTGCAAACGTTATCGGCGGTACCTTTGCGGCGATCAAGCTTGTGGGCAAGCGCATAGATAAGATGATAATAAAGGATCCCGTGGCAATGAAATGTGCCTTTGGCGAGAATCCCAAGGGCTGTTACGGTCAGTCGGGCGCAAAGGCTCCCGTTACTCGTATGGCAGTTGCCGCCATGCTCCGCAATATGCTTTTCAAGGCGCGTAAATACGCCGAGGATAAGGATGCAGGCAAGGAGCCTGCCTTCGATATGAAGCTGGAGGCAATGATCCCCGTAATAAAAAAAGAGATCCCCCTGAAGGCGCACGCCCACAGGGCAGACGATATTTTTACATCCATCCGCATTGCAAAGGAGTTTGACCTGCTTCTCACTCTCGACCATTGCACCGACGGAGCCCTTATTGCCGACGAGCTTGCCGAGGAGGGCTATCCCGCATTCATCGGACCCAGCTTCGGCGGAAAATCCAAAATTGAGCTTGCAAACAAGGATTTTGCCACCGCGGGCGTGCTTCACGCGGCGGGAGTGCCCGTCAGCATCATTACAGATGCTCCCGTTATCCCTCTCGAGCATCTTCCCATGTGTGCGGGCTTTGCCGCAGACGCAGGCCTTCCTTATGAGGAAGCGTGGCGCGCCATTACCGTAAATCCCGCAAAGCAGACGGGAATAGGCGATAGGGTAGGCAGCCTTGAGGTTGGCAAGGACGGCGACGTGGTCATTTGGCCAAGCGACCCCCTTAAAACTATCGGTACTGCCGCTTATATCACCATCGTGGACGGCAAGGTGGTTTATAGTGCCGAGGAGGAAAAATAAGTCCTATTCCGTTTTTGAAGGCGGAAAGCCGAAATGCCGCTTATAAGCGCGGCTGAACTGATAAACGTCCGAATATCCCACGCGCCCGATCACTTCCTTGATCGGGCGTTTTTCTTCAAGCATCGCCCGCGCCTCATCCATTCGCAGATCTGTCAGCAGCTTGAAGGGCGGCTTGTTAAAGGTGCGCTCAAAGATCTTGCGGAGATATATCTCGCTTATATGGCAATGCAACGCAACGTCGCCAACGCAAAGGGCGGGATCCCACATTCTCTGCCTCATATAGCTTACTGCCTCTGCGGCAATGGGGTTCTCGCTTTTGCTTTTCCACTTTTCGAACAGCTTTGCGGCAAGGGAGTACAGCACCTCCAAGCTCTGCAATCTCTCGGGCAGCTCGGAGAAGGGAAACAGAGCTTTTATCCTGCGATAACAAAGGGAAGCGTTGCTCTCCGATACGGGGGCAAGGGATACTATCTCGTCGTAAGCAGATGCGGTGGTAAAGTTAAACACATAGCTTTTAGCACTTTCCACACATTCGTTTACGTAGGATAGTCCCATTGGAAGAAAAACGGGATGCTCCGCATCGCAGATATGGCTTTTTCCGTCGGCGGTAAAGCGTATGCTGCCGCTGACGGTTACGATAAAGCATGCGTATTTTCTGTCTGTGTGTACGGTCCTTCGCCCCTTGGGGTCAAGGGCAAGATAGGTGTTTTTTGCTTCAGCGATAGAAAAATCTTTTACGTCCATGCCGCACCTCCGTGAATCTATATCCATTGTAGCACGCAGTATAGAAAAAGTAAACGATTTGTTCAAAAAACGATCAAATAGCGAGCGAAAATATAATTGCGGCTAAATACAGTATAAGCGCGGCAATGGTTTTAGCGGCGGTTTTGTTGTACAATGGGGAAAAAAGAAAAGGAGATACGTTATGGACTTTCACGGCAGAGTTGCCCTTGTTACGGGCGCATCGGTTGGTATCGGACGCGCAACGGCGCTGGAGCTTGCGGAGTTTGGCGCAAAGCTGATACTTTTGGACATCAATTACGATAAGCTTCTTAAGGTCAAGGAGGAGATCGCCGTCTATACCGAGGACGTCCTCGTTTATAAATGCGATATCAGCGACGAGCAGGCGGTCCGCGAGGTGGTTGCAGATGCTATCGCCCATTTCGGGAAGATAGATATTCTTGTAAACAATGCGGCTCTTTGGCGCGGTTATCGCCCCTTCCTTACCACGGAATCGGGCGAGTGGAAGCGCTTTTTCGACGTTAACGTTCTCGGAACGTTCTACATGACTCATGCTGTCCTTCCGTCTATGCTGGAGCAGAAGTACGGCAGGATAATAAACGTGGCTTCCGTTGCCGGCGTATACGGCAACGCAAATATGGCTTGCTATTCCGCCACCAAGGGTGCGGTCATATCCTTTACCAAGGCTATAGCCAAGGAGGTCACGGATAAGGGCGTGCTTGTAAACGCAGTATCTCCCGGAAGTGTTTCTCCTGCGGAGAATGACGACGTGAATTACACGGAGGCGTCCAATCTTGCGTTTATCGGTCGCTCGGGCAGCGACAGAGAGAACGCAAATCTTATCTGCTTTCTTGCATCCGAGGAGGCAAGCTACATCTCCTGTCAGAACATTCAGATAGACGGCTGCAGGAGAAAACAGTAAATACCGGCCAAAGGTGTTCTCTGGCATTTGTGTCGCAAGCAAGGGTCCCGCGCTTTACGCACGGGTCGCTTGCTTTTTCTTGTAAAACGAAAACCACCAGCAGCTGCTGGTGGTTCAAAAAAGCTTTAGCTTTGCCCAGATTATTTATCCGAGCTAAGCGAGGAATCAAGTAGCCTTCTCCTGTGGGAAAAGGGGGACCGCGATAGCGGTGGATGAGGAGTTGCTTTGAGTTCAGGACACCTCATCCGTCAGCCTTCGGCTGCCACCTTCCCCCACTGGGGAAGGCTGGGTCTATGCAGTTGCCACATTTGTGGCAGCGGGGCAAGCACCGCAAGTGGCAGATAATTTGACGAGCCTATAGGCTCAGCGTGTGAAATGCCCCAAGGGGGCTATCGCAAGCCACCAGCACGGCTGGTGGTCATGACTTCATGCTTGACTTATTGCTCATTTTGTTGTAATATAAGCGTAAGGACGGTGATGGTATGAAGGTTGTAAAAGACGTTGCTTACTGCGGTCGTAACGACTGCAGACTTGATATTTACCTTCCCGAAGGGGAAGTGAGCCGTGCGTTTTTGTATTTCCACGGCGGAGGGCTTACGTCGGGTGATAAGAGCGTTGCCGCGGTCTTTGCCCCTTATCTCTGCGAGCGCGGCACTGCCGTAATTTCCGCAAATTATCGGATGTATCCTTGTGCAAAATACCCCGACTACGTTGTGGACGCCGCCGATGCAGTGCGCTATTCTCTTGAATATGCAAAAAACGAGCTGAAAGTACCCCTTTTTGTTGGCGGTAGCTCTGCGGGAGCTTATCTTTCCATGATGCTGTGCTTTGATACCTCTTATCTGAAAAATGCAGGTGTGGAGCCCGCGGATATCTGCGGATATTTTCACGATGCGGGTCAGCCCACCACGCATTTTAAGATAATGGAAGAGCGCGGGCTTGACCCCCTGCGCATCGCCGTTGACGGAGCGGCACCTATGTATTACGTCGGCGTGGAGAAAAGCTATCCGCCCATGCGCTTTATCGTTTCCGATAACGATATGAAAAACCGCTTGGAGCAAACGATGCTGATGCTATCTGCGATGAAAAATTTCGGCTATGAGAATTTCGACAGCGTAGTTATGCACGGCAAGCATTGCGAATACGTCCGTAAGCTTGAAAACGGCACTACCGTTTTCGGTGGTATGATATATGACTTTTTGGAGAAATACCTATGATGCGCGAGGACGATAGAGAGATACTGACGGTAGAAAAAATAAGAAAAGACGGAATGGAGCTTTCAAGATTTTCTCTCGGTACAAATGTTTTGGGCACAGTTTTGTTCCTTGGTATCACAGCGCTCTTTATCGCCATCACTCCGATGGTTTTTGAGCTCGGATCGGTACTCCTTAGCGTTATTTGGAGCGCGGTGGTCGTTTTAGTTGTACGCACAAACGTTAAAGTTGTTTTAGATACGCTCCGCGAGGGCAATAAATGGCTTATGTACCGTAATTACGCCTTTGACGTAGTGGAAGCCGCAGTCAGTATGAAGACCGAGCGCGTTGAGCGCGAAAGGCACGGCAGCGTTCGCCGCGGATATACCGAGTACGTAAATCACCACTATATGTTCTTTAAGGATTATGGTGAAATGCGGTGTGAAGAGAGTGTCAAAGAGGGAGATACGTTCTATCTTGAGATAAGAAAAAAGGATAAAAAGATAATAAACGCGTATTCTGCAATCAGATACAGATTCAGAGGATGATCCAACAAAAACGGTAAAGAGAGAACTTATATGAATAAAAAAGAATTAATGCGCACGGTGAAATTCGTGCTGTTTTCCGCCAGCGCCGGCATCATCCAGGTGGCCAGCTTCACCCTCATGGAGGAAGTGCTCCACTGGACTCACTGGGTCTCGTATCTGGTATCTCTGGTGCTGTCCGTTCTGTGGAACTTCACCCTGAACCGGAAATTTACCTTTAAA
>JAFSCG010000049.1 GCA_017436885.1 Clostridia bacterium
CGAATACCTTGCCACCGCCGAAAAGGGCAAGATGAAAAAGATAATCGAGGGCGTGGCAAAGCTTGGCTACCCCGTTGCCTTCCGCGACTCCAAGACCATATTCGACGATAAAAAGATAGAAAGCCATTCCGCTCTTACCCCCACCTACAAGATCCCCGACGTAAAAAGCCTCACCGACGACGAAAAAAAGGTGTATTCCGCAATCATACGCCGCTTTGTTGCCGTTTTCTGCGCCGAGGAATGCAAGGTGGACAAGACCGTTATCACCATCTCCGTAGGAGATATTGAGGAGTTTACCCTCAAGGGCATGATGATAGCGGAGCCGGGCTGGACAAAATACGACGATTACGACAAAAAGGACAAGGTGCTTCCCTCCTTAAACAAGGGTGATACCGTGAACATCAATTTTATGCCGCAGGAAAAGGAGACCACGCCCCCGAAGCACTACACCATCGAAACGCTGAACAATTATCTGAAAAACCCCTTCCGCGAGGAAAAGGCCGCCGCGGAAACGGAAAGCGACGAGGAGGAGTACCGTGCGGTGTTCGAGGGTCTGGAGCTTGGCACCGAGGCCACCCGTACCTCCATTATCGACAACGCAAAAAAGAGCGGCTATATAGAGCTGAAAAAGGACGTTTACCGCATTTTGCCCGGCGGAGAATTTCTTATCGAATCCCTTATCCGCATGGGCATCTCCATGGATAAATATAAGACCGCCGAGCTTGGCAAGGCGCTGAAAAAGGTGTTCCGCGGGGAAATGGAGGTAGATGACAGCGTGAAGATAGCGGAGGAGGAGATAGCCGCGGTATTCCAGCAAAAGAATCTCCCCACCGACAGCGACGACGGCGTGATAGGCGACGTTGCGGGGGTATGCCCTCTGTGCGGAGGAGCGGTGCGGCGCACCACCTTTGGCTACGGATGTGCAAATTACCGCGAAAACGGCTGTAAATTCGGCTTTAAGAACGTTATCTGCAAGCGCGTAATTTCCCTTGAAAACGCACGTCTGCTCCTTTCCGAGGGCAAGACCGCACTGATAAACGGCTTTATCTCCAAGGCGGGCAAGCCCTTCGACGCTTACCTCACCCTTGTAAACGGCGAGGTGAAGTTCGAGTTTCCCCCAAGAGGATATTGACAAGCGAAAGCAATAATGGTAGAATATCCCCATATTTGATTTTTGGAAGTGTGTTATGAAAAACCTTTATATTCCCGAGGGCTACAAGCCCGCGCTGGACTTGCGTATGACTCAGGTGGCCATCAAAAAGGTCAAGGACTTTTTTGAACGCGACCTTGCCATTGCCATGAACCTTACCCGTGTTTCCGCGCCCCTTTTCGTTGAGGGAAACAGCGGTCTTAACGATACGCTCAGCGGTGTGGAGCGCCCCGTGGGATTTGATATTTTTTCCGGTGAGCGCTTTGAGATAGTGCAAAGCCTTGCAAAGTGGAAGCGCATGGCTCTGCAGAGCTACGGCTTTGAAAAGGGCGAGGGTCTTTACACCGATATGAGCGCCATCCGCCGCGACGAGGAGCCTGACAACATCCACTCCATTTACGTTGACCAGTGGGACTGGGAGAAGGTCATCTCGGCCGAGGACCGCACCGTTGAATACCTTAAGAGAGCGGTAAAGCATATATACGGCGCACTGCATCACACCGAGATCTACATTGCGCAGGAGTATAAATTCATCGACCGTCTGCTCCCCGAGCATATATTCTTCATTACCTCCCAGGAGCTTGAAGATATGTACCCCGACCTTACCCCCAAGCAGAGGGAGTACGAGATCACCAAGGAGCACGGTGCCGTATTCATCTGTCAGATAGGCGGCAAGCTGAAGTCGGGCAAGCCCCACGACGGACGCGCCCCCGACTACGACGATTGGGCGCTTAACGGCGACATCCTCGTTTACTATCCCGTGCTTGATATCGCTCTGGAGCTTTCCTCCATGGGCATACGCGTTGACCGCAATTCCCTCCTCTCCCAGCTTGAGGAGCGCGGCTGTATGGAAAGAACGGAGCTTCCCTTCCACAAGGCGCTCCTTAACGGCGAGCTGCCCCTTACCATCGGCGGCGGCATCGGTCAGTCCAGAATGTGTATGTTCTTCCTCCGCAAGGCCCACATCGGCGAAGTACAGTCCTCCTATTGGTCCCCCGAGGTAAGAGCGGAATGTATGAAGCACGGTGTTGAATTACTGTAATATTTACCGTAAATAAAAGCAATGCGCCCTGCGGCAAGCCGCAGGGCGCTGTGTTATTCATCGCTGTTTTGATTCAATTCTTGCAAATATCTTTTCCGTGGATTATCGAGAATGTAATTGCGACACAACCTGTAATCATCATTATTTCGAACAACATGCTCGAAATAAGACCTTTGGAAGATTCCTTCTATCCCGTACTTTTGTTTACACAGCCGCGATGTCAGCGATTTGAACGCACATATCACTTTGTCCAATTTCCTTGTGCAGGATGAGCCTGTTTCCTCGTAAGCGGTGGGATCTACCATTGTAGGGGAGGGGCTTGCTCCTCCCGCAAAAGGACTATCTCCGATTCTGTTCGGCAGAACAATGATAGCGTGTATATGCTCGGGCATTATTACGTAATCGGTAATTCGCACTCCTTCAAACCGTGTTTCAAGAGCAAGAAGCTGCTCTTCTGCAATTTTACCGCAAGGGCTCAGAAAAACGCGAACATCGTCCGAATACGACTGTGTATCGACGGGAGGAGCAAGCCCCTCCCCTACGACTGTGATGTGAGATAACAGCCTTTTTCTGTTTTGAGTACACACTGTTACAAAGAACACACCGGACGAGTAATCAAATCCCGAAAGTCTTGGATTCTTTCGTTTCGGTAAACCCGTATCTCGACTCATGTTCTTATCTGTCTTCGCCCTTGCCCTCGTAGATACCCATAAGGCGCTTGTTGAACTCCTCTGCGGTGTTATAGCCCATCTTCTTCTGGCGGTTGTTCATTGCCGCTATCTCAAGGATGACCGCAAGGTTACGTCCGGGACGGACGGGAATGGTGATGGTGGGGATCTTTATGCCGAGGATATCGGTGGTCTCGTTATCAAGGCCGAAGCGGTCGTACATCTTGTTCTGATCCCAATGCTCGAACTTGATGACAAGGTCGATCTTTTCCGTCATTTTAACTGCACCCATACCGAAGATGCGGCGCACGTCCACGATGCCGATACCGCGAAGCTCAACGTAATGGCGGATGATCTCGGGTGCGGAGCCCACGAGGGTCTTTGCGGAAACGCGCTTTATCTCCACCGCGTCGTCGGCGATAAGACGGTGTCCGCGCTTAACGAGCTCGATAGCGCACTCGCTCTTGCCTATGCCGCTGTCGCCAAGGATAAGTATACCCTCGCCGTACACCTCCACAAGCACGCCGTGGCGGGTGATGCGGGGCGCAAGGGCAACGTCCAGATACGCAATAAGAGCCGCAAGGAACGTTGTTGTGGTGGTGGAGGTGCGGAGCAGCGGCACCTCGTAGGTCTTTGCCGCCTCCATCAGCTCGGGGAATATCTCCAGATCCGTGGATACCACAACGGCAACGGGCTTGTGAGAGAAAAACTCGTTCAAACGATAGGCGCGGTCCTCGCTGCTCATCTGGCCGAGGTAATCGTGCTCCACGTGGCCGATTATCTGTACCCTTTCCTCCTCGAAGTGGTCAAAATAACCCGTTATCTGAAGTCCGGGACGGTTTACCGCACTGCGGACCACCTTGATGTCCTTTGCATCGCAGGGCAGATATATCTCCTCAAGATTGAATTCCTTTATTATAAGCTCAAGGGAAACGCTGATCTTTTCCATGTAGCACACCTCCTATGATAGTAATCTAATTTTACATCATCTTTATTTTATTGTCAACCCGTTGTTTATTTGCCGCAAAACCCATCAAAAAGCCTTGCATTATTCACACATTTGTTATATCATATATTATGTATTGAGTAAAATATCCCACCACGGGAAGGAGATAAAAATGAAAAGAATCGCAAAGCTGCTCTCCGCTGTACTGATAGCCTGCACCCTGCTGTGTTTTTCCGCCTGCTCGGGAGCTTCCCTGCCGCCGGAGGACACGCGCTCCGTTGGCACCGCAAACGGCAGATTTGACATTTCATACGACCTGTATAAATACTTTTATCTGAACTACGCATCCTCCTACAAGGCGTCGGACTTTGAGGGCGAGAACCGCGCCGCAACGGAAGCCGAGCTCCGCACACTGTGCGAGAACGCGCTCATCAACGTGTTTGCGGTGGTGGATCTTGCGGCAGAGTACGGCATTACCCCCGAGGACGCCTCCATCAAGGAAAAGGCAGCTCTTACCGTCGAGGAGGCCATCAACGAATTTGGCGGGAAGGCAGAGTATGCGGAAGCATTAAGCTCCTACCATATGACCGATTCCGTATTCCGCTTTATGATGGCGGTGGATGCCTGTGAGGACGACCTTTACAGCGTACTTACCACGGGCCTCGGAATTATCGACAACTCCGACGAGACCGTCAAGAACGCCATCAAGGGTGATGAGTTCGTGCGCATCGTGCAGGTGCTGGTGGCCCACGATAACGGCTTTTCCGACACAAAGAACCGCGAGACCGCAGAAAAGGTATGCAAGCTTGCAAAGGACGGTGAGGATTTTGACAAGCTTATCGCCAATTATTCAAACGACTATTCTATGACCCGCGACGGCTACTACTTTACCTACGGATATATGCTGGACGAGATAGAGGAAGCCGCATTTGCCCTTAAGGTGGGCGAAGTTTCCGACGTAGTCAAAACCAAGAACGGCTACCACATAATCAAGCGTCTTGAAAAGGATGACGATTTTCTTGCCGTCAATTACGCCTCCCTCAAGGCACAGTACGAAAGCTGTAAGTTCTACGAGCTTATCGACGCGCGCGCAGAAGAGACAAGCATTCAATTTAACGACCTTGCCAAGGAAATCGATCACGATCTGTTGGTGCAAGAATGAAACTGAAGAAAAACCGTATATCCTCCGTTTACAGAAAACGCAAGGATCGCCGCCTTATTCTGAATATAACCGCAGTGGTAACCGTGCTTATTCTCAGCATAGTGCTCACGGCGGCCTACGGCAACAGTCTGAAGGACAAGGCCGCGTCCTTTGACGATACGCCTCCTCCGGAGCTTCCGAAGGATACGCTTGCAAGCACGGGGGAGGTTGCCGCTCCCGCGCGAGAGATAAGCACGCTCTACGTCCCTGCAGATGCATTTGCAAGCAAGGAAAGCTTTGATGCTGCTCTTGCCTCCGTTCCCGAGGATTGCACCGCCCTTTCCCTGTATCTTTACACCGCAAACGGCGGTCCGCGCTGGAACGCAAGCTCCTCTGCATTGCTTTCCGTTGCTTCGGGCAGCAGCACGCTGACGGCACCGGATATGTTTGCCGCTCTTAAGGCAAGGGGGATATACTCCTCTGCGGTTTTTGAAAGTCGGGCACTGACCGCCGCGCTTGCCCCGGCAGAGCGCGCTGCAGTATCCGCATACGAGCATTTGCTTATAACGGAGCTTGTAGCCTCCGGCTGCAACGAGATACTGCTCTTCAACTCGCTTATAACCGCCGACACGGTAGCCTCCGTGCTTGAATACTGCGCAGATCTCCGCGCAGTCTGCAGCGATATCACCATTGGCATATCCCTTGCGAGAGGTGCGGACGTTTCCGCCGACGGCTCTGTTATATATACCCGACTTGCCTCGTCCCTTGATTTTCTTTGCCTTGACCTTACCGCCTCTCTTGCGGCGGATCTTAACAACACGTTTGACCCCCTTCTCCCCCCCGACGGAACGGCTGACCCCGAGGGCGGAAATGGGGAAAACGCGGCCGCCGATCCCTTTCCTACTCTCAGGGAAACGGTCGAATATGAGCTGCTGCACATCTCCCGTTACGAGATGCGCGTGCTTTTAAGAATACCGGAGGGCGCTCCGATCGAGGGCTGCAGCACCGTACTGCTCCCCTTCCTTGCCGATCTTTCAGTGCACTCCGCCTCCCTTATAGCCGAGCAGTAGCCCCCACTTAAGGACGAAAGTCCGAACCACGACGTTATTACTACTATGAAAAACAAAAAGAAAAACTACACAAAAACGGGAATGGTACTCTCATTTTTGAAAAACAGCAAGCGCTGGTTCGTGTTTTCAACGGTCAGCGCCTTGCTTGTTTCCGTATGCGAGCTTCTTTCCCCTCAGATCATACGGTTTACCGTTGACTCTGTTATAGGCAACGAGCCGCCCGATCTGCCCCAAGGAATTTTAAGCATCCTTGAAGCGGAGGGCGGTGTTGCATTGCTTCGGGAAAAGCTGTGGATCATTCCCATAGCCGTGGTGCTTACAGCCATATTCAACGTGCTGTTCAAGTACTGCTTTTCCGTTTGCAACACCAGAGGAGCCGAGACCCTTGTAAAAAGGATGCGCGATACCCTTTTTGCCCATATCGAGCGTCTCCCCTTCTCCTGGCATATGAAGAACCAAACGGGCGACATCATACAGCGATGCACCTCGGACGTGGAAACGGTAAAGCGCTTTCTTTCCGAGCAGCTTACACAGGTATTCCGCATCGTTTGCCTGCTTACTATGTCGCTTGTGTTTATGTTCTCTATGAACACTACCCTTTCCCTTATCGCCCTTTGTGCCATACCCGTTATATTTGCTTACAGCATGCTGTTCCACAAAAGGATCAGCGGCTCCTTTGCAGAATGCGACGAAAACGAGGGCAAGCTTTCCGCCATCGCACAGGAAAACCTCACGGGAGTGCGCGTTGTGCGCGCCTTCGGACGGGAAAAATACGAAAGAGATCGCTTTGAGGAGCAAAACAACAAATACTGCTCCCTTTGGACCCGTCTTTCTATGATCTTTTCCGTTTTCTGGGGTACGGCAGACCTGATCTCCGCCGTGCAGGTGATGCTTATAATCATCTTCGGCGCGTCCCTCACCATAAGCGGCGACATTACGGCGGGCGAGTACATAACCTTCATTTCCTACAACTCCATGCTTATATGGCCCGTGCGTATGCTTGGAAGAATGATATCCAACATAAGCAAGGCAAACGTATCCCTTGACCGTATTTATTACATTATGTCAAGCGAGGAGGAAAAGGACAGGGAAAACGCCCAATGCCCCGACTTCCGCGGAGCAGACATAGTGTTCGAAAACGTAAGCTTCGGCTACGACGGCTGCCCCGAGCTTTTGCACGATATAAACGTGAGCATAAAGGCAGGCTCCACCGTAGGCATACTTGGCAGTACAGGCTCGGGAAAATCAACGCTTATCCATTTGCTTGACCGACTCTACGACCTGCCGGAGGGTTGCGGCAAGATCACTATCGGAGGCGTTGACATCGCGGATATCAAGGGCGAGCACCTGAGGCGCAATATCGGTATAGTATTGCAGGAGCCGTACCTTTTCTCCCGTTCCATCAGCGATAATATCGGCATTGCCCTGGAAAACGCCTCTATGGAAAAAATAAGAGAGGCCAGCGCCGTTGCCGCATTTGAGGAAACGGCAGATTCCTTTGCCGACGGCTTCGACACCTTTGTTGGAGAGCGCGGCGTAACTCTCTCCGGCGGACAGAAGCAGAGAGCGGCCATTGCCCGTATGCTTACGGCAAAGGCCCCCATTATGATATTCGACGATTCCATGAGCGCCCTTGACACGGAGACCGATGCAAAGATACGCACCGCGCTCCGCGACAAGCTCTCCGACTCCACCGTTATCATAGTTTCCCACCGTATAACCACCCTTATGCAGGCAGACCGCATCCTCGTTTTGGAGAACGGAAGGATAACCGAAAGCGGAACCCACGCCGACCTTGTGGATAACGGCGGCCTTTACTCCAAGGTCTACGCACTGCAAAGCAAGCTTGAAAGCGACGAAAAGGGGGTGACGGAATGAAAAAGAAACAAGAGCGCGAATACGTAAAGCTCCCAATGTTCGGCATACCGAAGCTTATTCCCTACCTCCGTCCATACGGAAGGATACTTCTCGTCATGGTGCTGTGCGGCCTTGGCGGAAGTGCCACGGACGTACTGCTTCCCTTTTTCCAGAAGTACGCACTTAACCATTTCGTTGCCCTGGGTACCCTTGACACCCTTGTACCCTTTATCCTGCTTTACCTGCTGTTCCTTGTGGTTCAGATGACGGTAAACTTCATTTCCACCTATTTTGCCGCCCGCGTGGAGCACAGCGTAAGCCGCGACCTTCGCCGCGAGGGCTTCAACCACCTGCAGACCCTTTCTTTCTCTTACTTCAATCAGAACAGCGTGGGCTATATTCACGCAAGAGTAATGAGCGACACCACCCGCATCGGCGAGCTTTGCTCCTGGTCGCTTATGGATGGCGTGTGGCATATATCCTACATTGTGGGCGTTATTGCCGTTATGTTCTCTATGAACGCGCGCCTTGCTCTCCTTGTGGTAGCAGTCATTCCCTTTACCGCGGTTTGCATTGCGCTGTTCCAATCTAAGCTTTCGGGCTTCCACCGCAGGATAAGAGAAATAAACTCCAAGATCACAGGCAACTTTAACGAGGGCATTACGGGCGCAAAGACCGTAAAGACCCTTGTAATAGAGGAAAAGATGGCAGGCGACTTCAACGCCGACAGCGGCGAGATGAAGCGCACGGCGATCCGCGCCGCAAGAATGAATGCGCTTTTCGGCTCTGTTATTACCTTTGCATCATCCTTTGTGCTTGCACTCGTACTGTGGCGCGGCGGCAAACTGACAATGGAAAATGCAATGCTCATCGGCACCCTCTCCGTGTTTATGTCCTACGCCATCGGCGTTATGGAGCCCATAAGATGGGCCATCGACGCACTATCCAGCCTTATAAACGTTCAGGTAAACATCGAGCGCTTCACAAAGCTGATGGAGACCAAAAGCGACGTTGCGGACACCCCCGAGGTCACCCTCAAATACGGCGACAGCTTCGATCCCAAGCGCGAAAACTGGGAGCCTCTGCACGGGGACATCGAGTTCTGCGACGTTACGTTCAAATACCCCGACGGCGAGGAGTATATCCTTGAGCACTTCGATCTTAAGATCCCTCAGGGCAGCAGCGTTGCCATAGTTGGCGAAACGGGTGCAGGCAAATCCACACTTGTGAACCTTGTTTGCCGCTTCTTCGAGCCCACGGAGGGAAAGGTGCTTATTGACGGCAGAGACGCACGCGAGCGTTCACAGCTTTGGCTCCACTCCAATATCGGCTACGTTCTGCAAACTCCACATCTGTTCTCCGGCACCGTTGCGGAAAACCTGCGCTACGGAAATCCCGGCGCAACGGAGGAGGAGATAATGGCCGCTCTGAAGCGTGTAAGTGCCGACGATATAGTGGCAAAGATGGAAAAGGGTCTTGAAAGCGAGGTAGGTGAGGGCGGCGATCTGCTCTCCACCGGAGAAAAGCAGCTGCTTTCCTTTGCAAGAGCAATTCTTGCGGACCCGCGCATTCTGGTGCTGGACGAGGCAACCGCAAGCGTTGATACCATAACGGAGGGCAAGATACAGTCCGCAATCAAGGAGATAACCGAGGGACGTACCTCCCTTGTTATCGCCCACCGACTTTCCACCATCCGCAACTCCGATCTTATCCTTGTGGTAAGCGGCGGAAAGATCATTGAGCGCGGCACACACACCGAGCTTATGAAGGCAAAAGGACATTACTATTCCCTTTACACCAAGCAGTTTGAGGAGGAGTCCACAAAGGAGCTCCTAAAATGAGGCAAAGGCACAGCCGACACGAACGTGGAGGCTGTGCCTCTTACATATTAGATTATGAAATGGACACAATAGCCTTGACAACCCATAAATTTTGTGCTATATTTTTGTAAACATCCGCACCAAATGCAATTTTGCGGACTTTTACAAAAAAACGCTCGGAGGTTTTGTATGCTGTACTCGTTTGATGAATGTATAAAAAAATACAACAACCTGTATCAAATTGAAAAAATGATCCAATCAGGAAAACTTTACAAAATAGATCGCGGGGTTTATTCCGATAAAAAACAGGTATCGGAATTAGAAGTTGTTGCTTTCAAATACCCGAATGCGGTTTTTGCAATGGATAGTGCATTTTATTACCATGGTCTGACTGATGTTATACCCGATGTATTTCATTTGGCAACTAACAGGGATGCTGCAAAGATCCGCTCGACTAATGTAAAACAAGTTTTCTACCGGGACACTATATTTCCCATTGGCGTTGATTCTATTTCTTATCAGAACGTAATGATACGGATCTATGATAAAGAGCGCATGCTGATAGAGCTTATTCGCAACAAGAGCGCGCTCCCATTTGATTACTACAAAGAAATTATCGAAAGTTATCGAAAAATCACACAGGATTTGGATATAGAAAAATTGCAGGACTATATTATGCAATTTTCGAAGAAAGATCATATTATGAATGCGATACGATTGGAGGTGCTGTAATGCTTAATATATCCGAACTGGTCGATATTGCAAAACAAAACGGATACAATGAAGCCAATGCCGAAGCAAAGGTATGCCAAGATATTATACTGTCTCTGATTTCCCGCAGTAATTTTGGTGGGAACATTACCGTAAAAGGCGGCGTGGTTATGAAGATGTTTTTGATATTTGCTATCTATCCGATCTGATCGATCGTACAAAACTAAAGCTTTGCTTCAAGTATTACATCTATGATGATGCGGGAATGAGAGAAAACAACATAAACGATATCATTCGGAGAGTAGAGAGAACGTTTAGAGATAAAGCATATCTTTCAAATTTGAAGAAATCCAGAAAAAACTGGCTGGATCAAGATGTATCCACAGTCATATCCAAGATACTCGAATTTTTAAATGATCTATAATATTACAACGGGCACAGCAAGTAAAAAGATCGCGGCCGCACACAGCGACCGCGATCTTTTATTGTATTTAGTAATTAACCGCAGATGCAGGAGATAAAAAGAATAGCGAGAATGGCGATGATAAGCCAGGTGCAAGCGCAGTTACCGTTGTTACCGAATACGTTGTTAAGGCAATCCATAATTGATCCTCCGAGAGTTAATAGGTGGCTTTTTTGCCTCCCATAATATCTTATGAACCGCCCTTTATTATGTTACTTATTTTTTCCGTACTCGAATATGGCGCGCATGGCCTCCACGCCGCGGTCGTAGAACTCGCCCGATTCCGTCTGTCCCTTCATTGCCGTGTAATTGGAGCTGCGACGCATGCAAAGCAGCGTATCGTCGGGGAGGTAGGAGAAGAAGGTCTTGCCGAACTCCGTTTCCAGCAGGCGCACGCTGTACTGGTCAAAGCTGCCGTCGGGCAAAGTGGCAGTCAGATCGCGCCAGGTGTCCGTGTCCAGCACCTCAAGCATGGATACCCAATCGTCGGTCTTTGCGTATTCCGCGTACAGCGCGGGGTCAACGAACCAAATGACAGTATCGCCCGCCTCGAACTCGCGGCAGAACTTTTCAAAGTTGCCCTCCTGGGAGGGAACGGTGAAGGTGGGGTCCATAGCAAACTCGGCTCTTATCTGCTCCTCCGTCATGTAAAAAATACGGTTGAAGCTGACCTTTACCTTGCCGTCGCCCGTAAGATCGCGTCCTATAACGGAGGCGGCGTACATGGCGCCCTCCTCAAGGTCGTTATCGTAAAGGCGGCAGGGACCCGCGTAGGTAATATAGGTGTCGTACTCCTCCGCAGAAGCGCACTGCACCAGCGCCGCAAGACATACCGCAAGGGCAAGCAGACCGAGCAGCGTATGCGTTTTATAATGATACCAATAGTTTTCCAGTTTCTTTTTTAATCTTTCCATAAGGCACCTCTGAATGATTATACAATAAGTATAACATCTGTTTGTTAATAACGCAAGTACTTTGTGTGAACGGACAAAAAACATATTTTTTTCCAAAAGATATTGACAAATAAAGGTTTTTGGGTTATTATATACGGGCAGTTAGCAGGGACTAACCGTCCCGTATCATTGAATTCAGGTGGAAGTTATGGACCTTACGAAAGCCGAAGAGGGCAAGGAGTATATTGTTAAGCAGATAGCTACCGACGACGAGGAGCTTGACGCTTTTCTGTTCTCTCTTGGATGCTACAGCGGTGAGGCTATCACCGTAGTAAGCCGCCGCAGGGGCGGATGCGTTGTATCCATCAAGGACGGAAGATACAATATCGACGATCAGCTGGCCGCCGCCATTATTGTGGAGTAATTCCGCGGTATTGACAGCGGCAATAGCTGTTTGTTTTTTGCCCCTCGGTTAGCAGGGACTAACTCACCGATAAAAAAGGAGAAAAACCATGCGTATTGCTTTTGCAGGCAATCCCAACAGCGGCAAGACCACCATGTACAATGCCCTTACCGGACGCAACGAGAAGGTCGGTAACTGGGCGGGCGTTACCGTCGACAAAAAGGAGGCGCGCATCAAAAAGAGCTATGCGGGAGATAAGGATATTATCGCCGTTGACCTCCCCGGTGCATACTCCATGTCGCCCTTTACCTCCGAGGAGAGCATAACCAGCTCCTACGTTAAAAACGAAAAGTGCGACGTTATCATCAACATCGTCGACGCCACCAATCTCAGCCGTTCCCTGTTCTTTACCACACAGCTGCTGGAGCTTGGCATTCCCGTTGTCGTTGCGCTGAACAAGGCCGACGTTAACAAAAAGAAGGAGACCGACATCAACGCCGAGCTGCTGGCAAAGGAACTGGGCTGTCCCGTTGTCAACACCGTTTCCACAAACGCAAAGGGGCTTGACGAGCTTATCAAGGTAGCCGCAGAGCAATACGGTCTTTCTCAGAAGGCTCCCTACGTTCAGGGAGACGTTGACCTCACCGACAAAAAGGCAGTTGAGGCGGCAGACAGAAAGAGATTTGAATTTGTAAACGCAATAGTAAAGACCGTTGAAAAGCGCAAGGTATTTACCAAGGACAAAAACGCACAGGACAAGATCGACGCAGTGCTTACCAATCCCATTGCAGGTATCGTCCTCTTCGCAGGCGTTATGTTTTTGGTATTCCAGATATCCCAGGCGTGGCTCGGTCCTTGGATCGCGGATCTCTTTGTTGGTCTCATAGACGCGTTCAAGGAATGGGTAGCCGGCGCACTTGAGGGCGGCAACGACTTCCTTGTTGCCCTTCTCACCGAGGGAATCATCGGCGGTGTAAGCGCGGTAGTAGGGTTCCTCCCCCTTGTCATGGTAATGTATTTCATGATCGCTCTCCTTGAGGATTGCGGTTATATGGCCCGCGCTACCATCGTCCTTGACCCCATATTCAAGAAGGTCGGTCTTTCCGGCAAATCCGTAATTCCCTTCGTTATCGGCACGGGCTGTGCCATCCCCGGCGTTATGGCATGCCGCACCATCAGAAACGAGCGCGAGCGCAACGCCGCCGCAATGCTCACTCCCTTTATGCCCTGCGGCGCAAAGCTTCCCGTTATTGCCCTTTTTGCAGGTGCGTTCTTCCCCGAGGCTTCTTGGGTAGGTACTCTTATGTACTTCGTAGGTATCCTGCTTATCTTCCTCGGCGCTCTGCTTGTAAACAAGATAGCCGGCCACAAGGCAAGAAATTCCTACTTCATTATGGAGCTTCCCGAGTATAAGATACCCAGCCTTAAGCGCGCCGCACTTTCCATGCTTTCCCGCGGATGGGCGTACATAGTTAAGGCAGGAACCATCATCCTTCTCTGCAACGCCGTTGTATATATTATGCAGTCCTTTGACTGGAGCTTCAAGCTTGTTGAGGAGGGTGCGGAGAGCACCTCCATCCTTGCCTCCATTGCAGGTCCCATTGCCGTGCTTATCGTTCCCATCATCGGTGTTAAGGCCTGGCAGATGGCTGCCGCCGCCGTTACGGGTTTTATTGCCAAGGAGAACGTTGTCGGTACTCTTGCGGTCTGCTACGGTATATCCAATCTTATCGACACCGATGCCCTTGAAATGGTCGAGGGCGCAGGCACCGAGGTTGCCGCAGTATTCGGCATCACTCAGGTTGCCGCACTTGCATACCTGATGTTCAATCTTTTCACTCCTCCCTGCTTTGCGGCTATCGGCGCAATGAACGCCGAGATCAAAAACAAAAAGTGGCTGTGGGGCGGCATCGGCCTGCAGTTCGGCACGGGCTTCAGCGTCGGTTATCTCGTTTACCAGATAGGCACCCTTATTACCACAGGCAAGCTTGGCGCAGGCTTTGTTGGCGGTCTTGTTGCGGTTCTCGTATTTGCGGGAGTGCTTGTATTCCTCTGTGTAAACGCCGACAAAAAGCTCAAGGCAGAATACGCTTTGAAAGGTAACAAATAATGAATCTCACAGATATTATCATAGTAGCGATCATCGTAGCTATCGTGGGTCTTGCCGCCTTCTACGTATACAAGGCAAAGAAAAGCGGCAAAAAGTGCATCGGCTGTCCCGACGGCTGCTGCTGCTCCGAAGCGCAGAAAAAAAGCTGCGGCTGCGGTAAATAAGTAAAGAAAAGGACAGAGGATCGCGTGAATACTCGGTTAAGAGTATAACGCTGTTCTCTGTCCTTTTTGTAGGTTGATATAAAATGCTCTGCCTTGAAAAATGCCCTTATTCGGCTTTTTTCTTTTTTACCGCAACAAATGCGACCGCAGCCACAGCCGCAACGGCAACAATGATAACAACGATAGCGATTACCGGAACGCCGTCCTTCTCATTTTCTGCGGGATCGGCGGAAGGAGCGTGCGTTGCAGGTGTTGTTGAAGGAGCATCCGTTACGGAAGCATCGGTAGTTACGGGCGCCTCGGTAGCGGGGCCTTCTGTGGTTGCGGGTGCTTCCGTAGTAACGGGAGCCTCGGTGGTTACGGGAGCCTCGGTAACGGGGGCTTCCGTAGTGGGTGCTTCCGTAGTGGGGGCTTCAGTGGTCTCGGGATCCTTGCCGGGGCCATTCAGCTCAAGGGAATTGGGCGTGATGGTGGCAAGCTCGTCTGCCGTCAGCACCTTGTTGTATATACGAATGTCGTCGTACCAATAGTTGATAAATCTGTCGGGGATATCCTTCACCAAGCTGAGCTTACCCAAGAGGACCTCGGCAGTAGCGTCGTTCTGTCTTGCGGTCATGTCCACAAGAATGTCGTTTGTAAAGACCATTTCCGTCTCGCTGACGGTGTAATTCACTCCGTCCGTGGAAAGATAGAGAATGGCTTTACCCACGTTGTCTGCACCGATCTCCATTGTGAG
Source organism: Clostridia bacterium (assembly GCA_017436885.1). Classification (GTDB taxonomy): domain Bacteria; phylum Bacillota; class Clostridia; order Oscillospirales; family CAG-272; genus RUG12395. The sequence goes on from JAFSCG010000049.1 coordinate 15,175, forward strand.
AGCGATATAGAACCAATCCTCATCCCAAATGCCCAGCGAGCCGTCGGATTCGGGCCTTATTCTTACGGTACCCAGATCCGCATTATTTGCGGTTGCAAAGGCAGTCGCCTGAAAAACGGAGCCTTCTAATGACTTTTCGCTTTTCAGCTTATAGATACGGTAAAGACCTCCGTAGGCAATGAGGTCGGCGAAATCGGCGTTCCAGCCCTCAAACTTTGCCTTTATGTAGATCGTCATGGAGTAAACGTTGATAAGGTCGGCGGTAGCCGCAACGGCACTGAGCGCGTTGCCCTCCACGCTGGAGATATATGCCACGCCTCCGTCGAATCTTACGTCGTTTCCATGCATGGTAAGGCTGTCGTCGCTCTGTCCCTTCGTTGCCTTATCCTTAAGGGCTTCTGCGGGGTCATCACCTTCAAAGTTCCACCACGTAACCAGATGGTCGTTGATGTTTCCGCCCTCATCGGCGGCTACGGGCACACAGGGCATTGCCAGCATTA
>JAFSCG010000002.1 GCA_017436885.1 Clostridia bacterium
CTCCAAGCTTGCCGAGGATCTTTCCGTTGAATATATCAGCGAATGCTCCGTAGCGGGAGGTTACCTTAACTTCCGCATCGACAGCGGCGCATTCATCGACCACGTTATGCGCGACGTTGAGGAAAAGGGCGAAAAGTACGGCTCTCCCGAGAATGGTTACGGAAAGACCGTCGTTCTCGATTATTCCTCCCCCAACGTAGCAAAGCCCTTCCATATAGGACACCTTGGCACGACCGTTATCGGACATGCACTTCGTCTTCTTCACGAGTTTGCGGGTTATAAATGCGTTGGCGTAAACCATCTCGGCGACTGGGGCACACAGTTCGGCAAGATGATAGTTGCATACCGCAGATGGGGCAACCCAGATAAGGTTGCAAACGGCGGCTGCGACGGTCTCGTTGAGCTTTACGTTAAGTTCCACGAGGAGGCGGAAAAGGACGCATCCCTTAACGACGAGGCAAGAGCCGAATTTACAAAGCTCGAGCAAGGCGATAAGGAAAATCTTAAGCTTTGGCAGCTGTTCCTTGATATTTCTCTCAAGGAATACCGCATCACCTACGATCAGCTTGGTATCGAGTTCGATTCCTACATGGGCGAGAGCCATTATTTCGACAAGGCTCCCGCCGTTGCAAACGAGCTTAAGGAAAAGGGTCTGCTTGTGATCGACGACGGCGCGTCCATCGTTAACCTCGAGGAATACAACATGCCTCCCTGCCTTATCCTTAAAAAGGACGGCTCCACGATCTATCCCTCCCGCGACATTGCCGCAGCCTTCTACAGAAAGAACACCTACGACTTTGATAAATGCATCTACGTTACCTCCGCAGGTCAGAGCCTGCACTTTGCACAGTGGTTCAAGGTCGTCGAGCTCATGGGCTACGATTGGGCAAAGGATCTTGTTCACGTTCCCTACGGAACCGTCAGCATAAACGGCGAAAAGCTTGCAACCAGAACGGGTAACGTTATCCTCCTTCGGGATCTCTTCAGCACCGCCATTGAGAAGGTGGCTTCCATCGTTAACGAAAAGAGCCCCGATCTTGCGGGCAAGGACGAGGTTGCCGAGGCTGTAGGCGTTGGTGCCATCGTATTCCATTATCTTTCTAACAACCGTATGCGCGATATCAACTTCAATATCGAGGATGCACTTTCCTTTGACGGTAACACGGGTCCTTACGCACAGTACACCTATGCACGTTGCTGTTCCCTCCTTGATAAGGCGGGCGAGCTCGCAACAGAGGTGAAGTACGGCGAATGCGGAACCCCCGAGCTTGAGCTTGCGATGACCGTATCCCGCTTCGGCGAGAGAGTTGAGGACGCGCTTTCCGAGTACGAACCCAGCTACATTACCCGTTATATACTTGATCTTTGCACCGCATTCAACAGAATGTACCACGAGTGCAAAATACTCAACGCCGACGAGAACGTGCGCGCCGCCAGACTTAAGCTTGTACACGCAACGAAGACCGTTCTCGGTACCGCGCTCCACCTTATCTGCATGAAGACCCCCAATAAAATTTAAGAGGTAATAAAGATGTCCGGACATAGCAAATGGAAAAATATAATGCATAAAAAGGAAAAGACCGATGCACAGCGTGCAAAGATCTTTACCAAAATAGGCAAGGAAATGTCTATTGCCATCCGCGAGGGCGGCGCTGACCCCAACTCCAACGGCAAGCTCCGCGAGCTTATCGTTAAGGCAAAGGCAAATAACGTGCCCAACGACAACATTGAAAGAATTCTGAAAAAGTTCTCCGGCGACAACAGCGTTGTCTACGACGAGATCACCTACGAGGGCTACGGCCCCGGCGGAGTTGCTATCATCGTTGCGTGTGCTACCGATAATAAGAATCGCACGGGCCCCGAGGTTCGCCACTATTTTGATAAGTACGGCGGAAACCTTGGCACAAACGGCTGCGTATCCTATCTGTTTGCAGATCAGGGTATCATAATCATTGCCGAGGAGGACGTAAGCGACGAGGACGCTCTTATGGAGACAGCACTTGAAGCAGGCGCATCCGACTTTGAGAGCATGGAAGGCTGCTTCCAGATAACCACCGAGTTCTCCGATCTGTACACCGTTCGCGACGCGCTCGTTGAAGCCGGCTACAAGATCACCTCCGCCGATCACGATAAGGTGCCCTCCATGTACGTTACTCTTGATAACGAGGATCACATCAAGCAGATGAATACCCTGCTTGAGATGCTCGAGGATAACGACGACGTACAGGACGTTTACCACAACTGGGAAAACGCAGACGAATAATAAGCCGAAAAAGCAAGGAAAAATTTCCTTGCTTTTTCTATTGACATTTAACCGTATTGCTGTTATAATACAGTTGTACCGTACTACTGGAATAATACGGTTGAGGTGGATTATGATAAGCTTTGATGATTTTATAGCAGAAAACGGAATACCTATCTATCTGCAGGTCGTGCGCCACATAAAGCGCCAAATTGCGTCCGGTACAGTTAAAGACGGGGATGAAATGATATCTCGGCGCACACTCTCCGCACTGCTTGGTGTTAACCCAAACACAGTGCAAAAGGCGTACGCATTGCTTGAAGCCGATGGACTGATATGCTCACACAGCGGCGCCAAGAGCTACGTTGTGCTTACCGACGAGAGAGTTGAACGAGTTCGTTCGGAATTAATGGAAAACGAGATACAGTCGGTGGTTTCGTCCCTTAAGGTAATGGGACTTGATAAAGAAACAGCCGTAAAGCTCATAGAAAGGATGTGGGATCAATGAAAAAGTATTACTCCGTTTTCGGGTTGATTGCCCGAAGCTCCCTGCTTAAGCTCGCGTTACTGCTTGCCGTATCCATGGGAGTTCAATGGTATTTTTACATTGATAATGCAAATGAATACCTTGCACAGATCGATCCCCCGATGCTTGAATGGCTTATGGACTTAAGTGCCGCCAACGTATATTTTGCCATTACAACTGTCGCAGCGATCATCATTCTCTCCCTTCACGGTTGCGAGTTTGGCTCAAAATGCAGATATACGGTAAAAAGACTTCAAATATCCGAGTTAAGCTATTCCGTGTTGCAGACAATATATAATCTCTGTATTTTCATCATATTCTACGCTGCAGAGCTTGTTATCACTTATATGATGTGCAGGCATTACGTTATAAACGTAAGCGCCGATATTATTTCAACACAGACGGTATTTCTTGCTTATTATAGGAACGAATTTCTCCATTCACTTATGCCGCTGGGCGATATTACGTTGTGGATAAGAAACGCTCTGACTTTGCTTGCATTGTCCCTCGGATGTACGCATTTTTCTCTCCGTCATCGTCGAGGTAAATACGCGATATCCGTTCTGTTCTGCGCTGTTTTTGCCGTAATTTGGAACAGAGGAACGATTGGTGGCGATATCACGGCGATTCTTATGATTTTGATAGATATATCTCTTATAATGCTGTACGTCTACAGAATGGTAGAAACACGGGAGGTGGGAGAATATGATCAGTGATATTATAGAAAAGCATTCCCCGCCGGGATATTCAGTCAGAAGTGAATTGAACACGCTTTATGCAGGACTTGGTCTATCCTTGTTTTTCTCGCTCGGATTTTTTGCAAAATATTTCGCTTCTTTAAATGCGCTTTACGATATTGACGAGGGTAAAAGGTTTTTGCGCGAAAACGTAAAATGCGAGGATTTTGCAGATATTTTAGGTATATACTTAACTGGATTTATTTTCACCGCTGTGGTCATGCTGTTTTTTATGCTTGCTCGCTACTTATATACGCAAACCGCAAGCAAGAGCATATATACCCTGCGCCGACTGCCCGAAAAAGGTATCGAATTCAGATATTTCATTCTTATGCCTATCACTTACGCGATAATCAGTCTTCTTGCGGGATTTTTGGTGCTTACAGTTTATTTTGCGATCTACATGCTTGCCACGCCAAATGAATGTATTACGGCTGCGCAATGGTACAAGATCTGGAGGTTATGATGTTAAGAATTGAAAACTTATTAAAAACATACGGCGGCAAAACGGCATTAAAGGACGTTAGTCTTGAAATACCGCGAGGTGAGATAATCGGTCTTTTCGGCGAGAACGGAGCAGGCAAAACCACCCTGATGAAATGCATACTTGGATTTGTGCGATATTCGGGTGAGATCACTCTCGACGGGGATTGCATAAACACCAAGAACATCGCTTCTATCTCGTACGCCACCTGCGAGCATTCATTCTTTCCCGATATCAGCGCAACAGCCCACCGCGATTTTTACGAGGAGCACTTCCCTGCCTTCAACCGCAGAAGATTTGAGGGGCTGATGGACTTTTTCGATCTGCCGAGGCACAAGGTGCTGCGCACCTTCTCAACGGGTCAGAAAAACCAATTTGAGGTGATCCTTGCTCTGTCTCAAGGCGCGGATTATATCCTTATGGACGAACCCTTCGCGGGAAACGACATATTTAACCGCGAGGATTTTTACAAGGTACTTCTCGGTATTCTTGAGCCTCACGAAACCGTTATTCTGTCCACTCACCTCATTGAGGAGGTCAGCGGTTTTATTGGTCGCGCAATTCTTATCCGTAAGGGCAGGATAATCGGGGACGTAACCGTCGATGAGCTTGATGAGCAGCAAAAGACCCTTGTTTCCTATATCAAGGAGACCTATGATTACAGAGGGGACAGAGTAAGCAAAGCACTTAACGACATTACGGGCGAGGAAGAATAATGAAAAGAGCAGTTATTCCTGTTTTGATCCTTACTATCTTATCGGCTGTAGCAATTCCTTTCATAGGAATTACCGTAAATGCCGATGCCGACAACATGACAATAACGGAAAAAACGGTATATGGTGACAGAATGCACGCCATCGGTGCAACCGTCAACGTGGATTATGAGCACCGCAACCGCCTTATATGGCAAACGACTTATTCAATTAGTGCAGAAAACGTACTGCAATGCGAATACGATTACAAATTCTTTCCGATGTCCCAAACGGCGGAGGTTAATTTCGGCGGCGTAACCATCTCCTCCGACCTTCATCATACAGGCGATACTACAACGGAAAAAGAAATGCTTTCCGGTCTCACACTTGCATACCGAGAGGTATATGAGCGCACTCCCGTTGGCAAGGAAAGAACGGAAAAGATCCTTATTTCCGATTATTACGATTTTTATCCCATCTCGGTTAAAGTGCACATTCCGGGTTTTTCGTATCGCACCTTTGAAAACTATCGTTATAAAAATCAAAGTGCTTCGGTTGCCAAGACACAGATACTTGAAGCGTTCAACGAATACTTCAAGATCCCCGTTTCGCCCGAAGCGTACGTTGAAATTACGGTAGACCGCGACCCAAGTGACGGTCATTCAACAACGGGCTTAAACGGCGCGTACAGTATGTTCTGCCAAAGCGCGATCACCGACAAAGTCTGCTATTTTGCCATAAACAACTATTCAAGCTTTGATAACCCCATCGACACAAGTATGATAAAGGGC
>JAFSCG010000050.1 GCA_017436885.1 Clostridia bacterium
ACGGGTTCTACGGTAGTTGCATCCTCGGAAGGTGCCGTGCTTTCTACGGGGTCGTGGGGGGCGGCGCAGGAAAACAGCAATGCAGAGCACAGAAGCGCGGCTATTACAAGCTTTGTTTTCATAACGTTCTCCTCAAAAATTACTTTACGGTGAAGGCAAGGACGAAAACGCGGTTCTTGCTTCCATTTTAATGTAAAAGTACTCGATTTTCAATGATACCGTATAATCGTTAACATATTCTTTACCGTTTGTTAATAATTAGGGCTACGATTGTTTGCGGAATTTATCGGGGGTCATGCCGACGTGGGCGGTAAAGGTCTTATGAAAGTGCGAGATATCGTAAAATCCGAGTCCCTCCGCAACTTCGGCAACCGATATCTCGGGGGAGCTTTGCAGCATATTTTGCGCCTTTTGTATCTTCAATGCAGTGCGGTATTTTGCGGGAGACATACCCGTGTAGTCGCGGAATGCGAGGCGGAAGGCGGTCTCGCTCATCAAGCACATCTTGGCAAGGTCGGCAACGCTGATGTTGTCTCCCACGTGAAAGTCGAGGTAAAGTATGGCGGGGGCGATAACGCTCTTGCCCTTGCTGTCGCTTTCCTCCATAATCAGCTGTGCCTGTATCTTTTCCAGCAGACCGTAAAAGGTCTTGGTGATCTGCAGGTAGGGCTTAGTTACGTTTGCGCTGTACTTGCGTATGTTCCAAAAATCCTTTGCGATCCTTTCGGGTGTGTTTTCCAGCAGACGCACGGTTTTTTCGGCAAACAGGTACTCGTTTCCGTTAAGGTCGCGTATTTCAAACTGTACAAGCAAGTCGGCAATGACCTCGGGCTCCGAAAAAAACAGCGTTTCATATTCACAGCCTTTCGGAATATACAATAAGTCGCCTGCTTTGAAGGTCTCGCTGCTTCCGTCCTTGTAGGTAAAAAGCACCTTGCCCTCGGAAATATACATAAAGCCGTTGTGGGGTCTCGGATCCCCCAAAAAGCTCCATCCTTTGGGCTTGTACGGGCCATTCCACATTTGTGCCAGCCCAAAAATGTTGCAAAATATGTGATTTTGAGAAATACTTCTTATATCCACGATCTTCATAGCCGATACCTCCACGATATTTTCATATTAACACATTGTGCCGAATTTTACAATAGTTTGGCTTAAAAATACATTGTTTGCTTTTGCCGGTGATATTATACTATAACTGTAAAATTGATAATAGTCTCCGGAGGTTAAGATATGAATTACGGTTTTAAGGTAACGGGAACACTGCTTGACGGAAACACACGTGCGCTTAACTGCGCCGTTGAGGATATGGGCGGAGTTGTTAAGGTAACGGTGCCCAAAAGAGATCTGGACGGAAAGCTTTACGCCACGGTGGAGATAGAGTCGGATCTCTCAACGGCTGAAAAGCACGAAAAGGGATATATGTTTTTCCCCACCACCTTCGGCAGCGGCTTTTGCATGTGCTATCTTGACGATAAGCCCGACACGGGTGCCGCCACATGGCTTTCGGGACCTCCCGTTGGCGGCATTTGCGAAACGTATAACGCCTGCTTTATCCGCATCGAGGGAATGCGCGACACGGCTCGCTTCCACGTCGGTGTTAAAAACGGCGTGTATTTCCTGAATCCGCGTATTGACCTTGAGGGCGACGATCCCGACGAGGACATCACCGTTTATTACTATCTGATGCCGGGCGCATCCTACGTTGATATGGCAAAGGTGTACCGCAAGTATCAGATGGACGTTATGGGCTGTATGCCCATAAAGGAAAAGGCTCTGCGCCGCGAAGCGGTGCGCAAGGCCGCCGAGTGCATGGAGATACGCGTGCGCATGGGATGGAAGCCCATACCGACGCCCATCCGCCAGCAGACCCTTGAAAACGAGCCCGATATGTACGTTGCCTGTACTATCGCCGACCTGCATAGGATCGTCGATAAAATGCAGGAGATGGGCGTTCCCAAGGCGGAGTTTTGCCTTGTGGGCTGGGGCCCCTCGGGACACGACGGACGCTTCCCCCAGCAGTACCCCTGCGACGATCGCTTCGGCGGCGACGACGAGCTTGTAAAGTTCATTGCCCGTGCCCAGAGCCTCGGATATCAGGTGGTCTGCCACACCGTTTCCTGCGGTGCGTACGAGATAGCAAACAACTTCTGCCGCGACGATCTTTGCACCCGCAAGGACGAAAACGGCGACCACAAGCCGTTTTTGCGCGACATATATAAGAAAAACGGCTTGAACGGCGGCGATCCTTGGGCTGTCTGCCCCCAGCTTGCCTATGAAAAATACGCAAAGACCGACCTGCCCGTTGTGCGCGGCTACGGCTTTGCGGGACTTCACTACGTTGACGAGCTTACCGCCTACATACCCGAAAAATGCTCCAACCCCAAGCACCCCGTAAGCCGCAAAAAGGCGAGAGAGAATTACAGAAAGATCGCACAGCTCTCCCGTCAGCTGTTCGGCGGCTATCAGAGCGAGAGCTACATGGATTTTATGTCCGCGGACGTGGATTCCGTGCTTTATACGGGCGTGCGCTCCAAATGGCAGACAAAGAAGTTCAACGTGCTTCACGACGAGGGCATACCCTTCTGGCAGCTGGTCTACCACGGGCTTATCCTCTCAAACGCTACCTCCCAGACCATCAACTACACCATCAAGGGCAGGGAAAACCAGCTTATCTTCATTGAGTACGGTAGCCGCCCCGTAATGTATTTCAACAGCAAGTTCGGTCCCGACCGCAACTGGATGGGCGACGTTGACCTGTACAATAAGACAGACGAGCAGATAGCCGAAAGCGTTGCGGCGCTCAAGCGCGCATACGACGAGTTCGAGCCCCTGAAGCACCTGCAGTACGAATTCATGGAAAACCACGAAAAGCTCGGCGAAAAGCTTTACCGCACAACGTATTCCGACGGAACGATGATTACGGTGGATTATAAAGCGGGCACTTATATGGTGGAGGCTCCCGGTAAGGAAGCGTATACGGTGCAAAAGTAATAAACAAGCATAAAAGCGAGGCAAATGCAAGCTGCCTCGCTTTTTTCTTAAAAAAATGAACTAAAATCAAAAAATATATTGTTTTGTATATACCGAAATGCTACTATATAATCAGCATTGATACCGAAAGGATTATGTTATGAAAAGAACAGTTGCTTTGCTGCTTGTGCTCGTTTCGTTGCTTTGCGCCTGCACGCCTGCAGGTCCTGCCGCGGATACCACGGATGCCGTGACCACCGAGGTGCCCGTAACCACCCGCGATCCCAACGCTCCCGACGCCGCATACCCCGAGTCGGAATATATAGTGCTCTCCAAGGAAGATTATTACTCCAAGACTGCGGCAGGCTTCCTGTCCCAGCTTGTGGGCACACTTTCGGGCTTTGAGTTCGTAACTCTTGCAGGCGGCAGATGCCGCGTTGCAATGCCCGATTCGTGGTTCGTGTACTGCAAGGGTCCTTATGCTGACCCCAATCCAAACAAAAAGCACACCGATAAGCATCTCCTGAATTCCAAAACGGGAATATGGGAGGTCTGGATGGACGACGACTTCAGCGTTGACGTTTTCAACCAGTACATGCTTGCGGATATGTACAAGAGCAAAAAGACCGTTGCGCAGAAATATATTACCGACGGTTGGGTAAAATACGATATATACGACATGGGCGGCGGACAGCGCTCCGTAGGTGCTTACGCCCTCACGAAAAATCACAATTATCTGCCTCAGTTTGCAGGCAATACCGAGTACGGTAACTGGTACAGCTACTGTACCGAGGCGTACCTCGGTGCCGATACCATCGGCATGAACGCCGCCGCAATGCCCGAGACAGCCGCAGAGATGGCAGGCAAGTTTGCCTCCGTAACGGGCGACCGCGACAACGTTATGTGGGCGCAAATGTTTGCGGCAATGATGTCCTACGCGTATTTCGAGGACGATATTCCCACCATCATCCGTAAGGCAAGTGCCGTTTTCCCCGAGGGGAGCTGGCCTCTTAAGATAGTTGAGGACGTTTTCGAGTTCTATGAAAAATATCCCGATAACTGGCGCACCGCTTATGCGCGTTTTGAGAGCCGCCATTTCGTTTCGGGCGATACGAGAAACACCGATACGGACATAAATTGCGGATTTGTACTGCTCAATCTCCTTTACGGCAAGGGCGATTATATGGAGACCTGCAGGATAGGCTCCCTTGCGGGCTACGATTGCGAGAGCACCGTGGGCATATCTCTTTCCGTTCTTGGCATCATGCAGGGGCTTGAAAGCTTGCCCGAGGATACCAACACCCTTATCTGGCAGGACGGCAAGGGCGTGCTTACCAATCTTGCCGAAGCAGGGCTGGATAAGGGCTATTGGATGATCGCCGACGCCCTTCCCGACAGGATAGGCATTGCCGACGTTATAGAAAATTATCAGCAGAATTTTGAAAGCGTGCTCCTTGAAATGGGCGGCGCAATGGACGAAAGGTATTATTACATTCCAAGGCAGGAGATGGCAAGCTACAAGGCAGTCAAGCTTGCAGACCCCGGCTTTGAAAGTCAGAAGCTGGACGCATATACCGTAACGGGCGACGTAAGACCCGTTAAGTTCGGAACCACGGGCTTTTACGCCGCACAAATGAAGGGCGAAAGCTCCCTTTACACCAAGGTAAGCGGACTTGAGGTCGGAAAGACCTATTCTCTCACCGCCTTTGCCTTCACGGGCGAAAGAAGCTCTCTGCTGATGTTTGCCCGCGACGTTGGCGGTGCCAACGCCACCTGCGTAAGCATACATCGTGCTGTGGGAACTCCCAAATACGAGCAGCAGAGCACCGTAAAGCGTACCCTTGTGTTTACCGCTACCGCAAGCGAGATGGAGATCGGATTTAATTATTTCGGTATCGGCGACGAGCGTGCCGTTGTGGACGATCTGACTTTGCTCCGCATAAACGAGGTACCTATGGGTACTGCCGCCATAGCCGAGCCTGCGGCGGATAATAAGTATAAGGGTATCGTTACCGTAAACGTTAACTCCACCACCGCCAAGGAAACGTATCTGAAGGTACGCTTCGGCAATACCACGGGCACCATCGTGGACGTTACCGTTTCCGTAAACAACCGCACCTACGCTACCGCCGCATTCTACAAGACCTACCATATCGACACGGGAATGGAGCGCGCGGACGTCGTTTATATCCCCGTGGTGCTTAAGGAAGGCGAAAACGCCGTAAAGCTGAATATGGATAGCAAAACCGTAACGATATACGACGTAAGCTTTGTCAACGTTGAAAACAGGTGGAACTGATAAGTGAAGGATAAGATGAAAACTCTTTATACCGCCCTTGCGGCCGAAACGGGGGAATCGCCCCACGGCGAGTACCCGCGCCCCCTTATGGAAAGAACGTCCTTTTTCAGCCTTAACGGCTATTGGGAGCTTGTTGTTTCCAAGGGGGAGGGAAAGCTCCAAGCAAAGGAAAAGATCCTCGTGCCGTTCCCGCCCGAGTCGGCGCTTTCGGGTATCGGCAGGGTATTCGAGGACGGAAGTAATTATTCGTACCGCCGCAGCTTTGTTCTGCCCGAGGGATTTAACGTTGGGCGCGTGCTGCTCCACTTCGGAGCGGTGGACAGAGAGTGCGAGGTGCTCTTGAACGGACGCTCCGTCGGCAAGCACAAGGGCGGATATTTTGCCTTTGATTACGATATTACGGACTTGCTTCGGGACGAAAACGAGCTTGAGGTCCGCGCCTACGATTACCTCGGCGATCACCTCATGCCCTACGGCAAGCAGAAAATGAAGCGCGGCGGTATGTGGTACACTCCCGTCAGCGGTATCTGGCAGACGGTGTGGCTGGAAAGCGTGTACGATGCGCATATCACGCACCTTGATTGCGAGGTGGATCTTGCGGGCGCGGATATTACCGTAACGACCTCATGCGGCGGTGCAGCCGAGGTTACCGTGCACACGGAGGAGGGCGACGTTATCGGATCGACCGACGAAAAGGGAAGGGTGCGCTTCGATCTCGACGCGCCGCACCTATGGTCGCCCGAGGAGCCCTATCTCTACCGTTATACCGTGCGTTATCATAACGACGAGGTCCGCTCCTATTTCGGGCTTCGCACCGTTTCGGTTGGGGAAGTTGACGGTGTCAAGCGTATGCTGCTCAACGGCAAGCCGTATTTTTACAACGGACTTCTGGATCAGGGCTATTGGAGCGACGGACTTTTCCTGCCCGCCGCCGATAAGGGGTATGAAAAGGATATAGAATGTGCGAAGTCCCTGGGCTTCAATATGCTCCGCAAGCATATCAAGGTGGAGCCTCAGCGCTTTTATTACCATTGCGACCGCCTGGGCATTGCCGTTTTTCAGGATATGATAAACAACGGCAGGTATTCCTTCTTTTTCGATACCGCTCTGCCGACTGTGCTCACAAAGCGCCGTCTGAATCCCTTTGCTCACAGAGATAAGGCACAGCGCGCCGAGTTCGTTTCCGCCATGGAGCAAACGGTCAAACAGTTAAAAAACCACCCCTCCATCGTGCTTTGGACGGTGTTCAACGAGGGCTGGGGGCAGTTTGAAGCCGCAAAAATGACGGAAAAGCTGAAAAGCCTTGATGCAACAAGGCATATTGATTCCGCATCGGGCTGGTACGTGTGCAAGGAAAACCAGTTCGACAGCCGCCACGTATATTTCAAGCCATTTAAGGCGGGCAAGGTGGAAAAGCCCCTGTATCTCTCCGAGTTCGGCGGCTATTCCTATAAGCCCGAGGGGCACGTTTTTAATACCGAGGATACCTACGGCTACCGTATGTTCGATGATGCCGGAAAATACGCCGATGCTGTGGAAGCGCTTTTCGAGAGGGAGATAGTTCCCGCAGTAAAGCAGGGACTTTGCGCCACGGTGTATACCCAGCTTTCCGACGTGGAGGACGAAACCAACGGCGTTATTACCTACGACCGCAAGGTAGTTAAGCTCCGCCTCGAAAAAATGCGAGAGATAGCGGAAAAGATAAAAAAAGAATTATAAAAAAACGGGAGCAAGTCTTTCTCCGATCGAAAGCGGGTCGATTGGGAATGGATCTGCTCCCGTTTTGCGTTGGTAGCCGTTGATCTGCGGACAGCCATAAAAATATCGCCCACCCCGAGGGGTGGGCGAAGTGGGAAAATATTTGATGTTGATTTAGGGCTTGGTTACATATCCGTTAATGCTGCCTTCAACTATCTGAATGTTAATGTCGTCAGCAATTGTGATGTTTTCCTTATAACCATCAACCTCTACCACTATATTACCTTCAAACGTGCCGCCTTCGATGTTAACGTAAGACTGTGCAGCGCCGAGGTTAGTATCGTTCTTGCTCCAAATGTAAGTGGTGGTTCTGTCGGGATTAGCCTTGAAGGTACCGCCATAAATATTGAGTACAGCATTTCCGCTATTGATGGGCCAGTTGCGGATAATGTTGCTTGCACCCAATCCGGTAATTGCAAAGGTACCGCCGTAGATATTTACGATAGAATCGTTAGCGTAAGGACAGTTATCAATAACTGCTATAACAGCGCCAAGGCCAGCTACGGAAGTGGCCTGATTAGCCTCATAGTAACCGCCGTAGATATTAAGTTCACCGTCATTCTGGAAAATGCAAGAGCTGATGCCCTTGGTAACGTTTGTTTTCAGAGTTACGTTACCGTCGCCAATGATGGTAAGGGATCCACCTTTAGGAACATTAAACAAACCGTGAGTGGAGGTGCCCACATCGGTAGCAATGATATCGTTGCCGTTGAGATCAATAACGGTGTTCTTGTCGGCAAGAACGGAAAGCTGAGTGGTGCCAAGATCGATGTCTGCAGTAAGGGTGATGCTGTTACCTGCTTGTATAGCTGCAATTGCGTCGGCGGCATTGTCCACTTTTTCTCCAACCGTGTAGGTCTGCTCAACGCCGTCCTTGTAGATGGTCACGCCGTTAACAACTACGTTGCCGATGTTTACAGCGTTAGCGTTGAAATAACTACCATTGTTGTAAACATAGAATACATTGCCGTTTCTGGGCTCGTTGGTATTAACGGTACCGCCGTTGAGGACAACCTGACCTTCAGCAGCGGAATAAACAACGTAGCAACCAAGACCGCCGTTGCCGTCCATGGTGTAAGTACCGCCATTAACGATGAGAGTACCATTGTATGCACCAAAGAGACCGTGGGTTTGACCGTCAAAGGTAGCATCGTTTATGATCATGGTTCCTGCACCGTTATTGATAAATACGTAGGCGCAAAGACCGTCACTCTTAACGTTCTCCTGCTTCGAAGCAAACGTGCCACCGTTTATAATAGCGTTGCCGTCATTTACAACTGCAGCGCCTGCGGTATCATCGGTGCCAATGTTACCACCATTGATGGTGAGGTGACCGTAGTTTCTAACGGTGTGCGACTTGCTCTGGTTGTTTATACCATTAACGATAGCACCTTCGCCGTCAATGGTAAGGATACCGTAGTTTGCAAGTGCGGGAGCACCGGAAACGGGGTTAGCGAGAGTTTTTCCGTTAAGATCAAGGTTTACGATAACGCCTTCGGGAACTTCAAGACTTGTACCGTCTGCGGTGATGTCATTGGCAAGAAGGATGTTGCCGCCTGCCTTGAGTGCTGCTCTGAGCTCCTTCTCGTTTACTACAACGGTAGGAATAACGGGAGCATTGTCAACCCAAGGATGGTTGGTGGTGGTGATATCGCCGAAAGCGGTGTCAAGAGCGGTTGCAGCATTGTCGAAACCTGCGGTCTGAACAGCCTGAGAGAATGCGAGGATCTCATAGGAATCACCGATAAGCTCCATATCCTCGTTGGTTGCGTTGTGGGTCATAACGACCTGCAGCAGAGAGGGGTGAGACTGGTTGCCGGCGGCAAGAATGTTCTTGTAGGTAGCAACTTCAACCCAATAGCGAACGCCGTCAATGGTAACATATCCGATTTCTTCCCAGTCATAAGATGCAGCGTTCACATTCATCATAAGCTTGTTCCCCTGGGAATACGGCTCAACACCATAGGTCATGCCTTCGGGACATTCGAAAGCAATAATGGTACGGAAGTAAGCATCGGACTTGCCGGTATTCTCAACGAACACCATCTTATCCATCACGTTGGAGTGGTTGTTGTCATCCCAAAGACCGTTGCCTGCGGTGCCGGAGTAAACGTAGTCACCCCAGAAGAAGAGATCCTCGTTATTCTGCTCTGCACTGTAGTCAGTAGAAACGTTGTTTTTAGGAACTGCGGGATAAAGAGCCTGGCCCTGTACGAAGGGAACAAGTGCGCCTTCCGTCACGCCGTTGCCTGCGCCCATATCGCCTGCATCATGAGCAACGCCTTCGGCGCGCTGATATTCGTGCTGTTCAATGTAAACATTACCAACGGTCATAACGTTTACGTCGCTGTCGGTGTCCTGAAGATATGCAACAGTTCCGCCGACAACAAGGGTTGCGGTGAGCATTGAGCTTATAAGT
>JAFSCG010000051.1 GCA_017436885.1 Clostridia bacterium
CCGAATTTAGAGGTCGTGAACCACCTCATCACCCGCTTTCGCGGGAGCTTCCCCTCAAGGGGAAGCCTCGCGTTGCTCGAATGCGATATATTTTCCGTACCGCAAAATGCGAAATGATATAAATTCCCCTCGCGCCCCGCAGGGCATATCGCTCCGTAGGAATATCGCGCCCTCGGGCATATCGCAAATTCCCGCAGGGAATTTATATCGCTGACGTGTTGCGTTTATCGCAACACGTCAAGCTTGCCCATCTTTTCCATTTTTTCAACGGTCATCATGCGGTATGCGCCGCTCCAACCGCAAAGGCAGTCGTTGTAATGTCCTCTTTCCTCGCAGGTGGGGCGGTATTTGGTCCAACGGGCTTGGAAGAAGCCCTCGTTCTGTGAGCCGATGGGGCGTTGCTGTCCGTGGAACAGCTGTCCCTCGCGCTCCGTGAGACCCACAATGGCATTTGCCCACGTAAGGCGCGCCATCTTTTCCCAATTATTATTGCCCGTAAGCTCCGCAAGGCGGCAAAGCTCGGGGACGATAACGGCACCCCACGCATCTATTGCGTGGTGCTCCGCGCTGATGGCGGTGCCGCCCGTGGTGCGGTAGCCGTATTCGGTAAATTCGCTTCCGTTCGGGTAGAGCACGTCGTAGAAGAACATCCAGGACATAAAATAGTAGGCTGCCTTCTGTGCGCGGACAACGTAGTTTTCGTTGCCCGTGATATCGTAAAGGTCAAGGGAAGCAACCACAAATGGGTATGCGGTCTCCTTGTCTATGGACTGGCAGTCAAGGGCACCTGCGGTGCAAACGAAGTTGTCAAGGTCGCGCCCGTAGTAGAAGTCGTGGGCTTCCTTTGCCATTTTGAGGTATTTCTCCTCGCCCACCGCCTTGTAGAGGTCAAGCATGGCGCATATCATAAAGCCGCCGATGGAGCCTGCCTTGTCGGCAGGGGTGCCGTCCATGTAAAATGACTTGCCAAAGCCCCAGAGGGGATCGTAATTCTTAATAAAGAAGTCGCATACCTTGCGGGCAAAGGTAATATATTCGGGCTTTTCGATGCCGTTTTCCTTCAGCAGGCGGTGCATTTTTACCATTTCGCTGACGCCCCAGCCAAGGTTACAGCAGTCGGGAGTGGCAGCCGCGCCCTTCTTGGGGTCAACGCTCTGCTCGTAGAGGGTGTAGCACAGGCCGTTTTCCTGCTGTATCTCGCAGAAGGCGTCAAAAATGCCGATAGCGTCGGCAAGCTGCTCCTTTTTGCCGTTTTTCAGGGCGTCGATGGCAAGCATGCGTCCGTTCATAAGTCCCTGATCTGCCCAGCCCATCTCAAAGCGCTCGTCATACGCGCCGATCTCCGTGTAGTAGGGGTCCTTCATCATTTCCGCCATCTCGGCAAGGGAGATCTTTACCATGTGCTGATAGCGGAAAAGGCGAGGCGCGTAATGGGTGATTATAAGCTTTTTGCCGTTATAGGGGTAGAGCAGGGCGTTTGCATAGCTTATACCCAGTTCAAATACCTTCTCGGGGGCAAGATGGGGGTCAAATTCGGGCTTGAACAGCCCCATAACGCGCTCGATAAGGTTCAGGGCGGCGTAGTTCTTGTATTTCGGCTTCATTACGCAAACGTAGGAGGTGTGGGTCAGCTCCGCGCCTGCTTCAAGGGTGTGGTAAGTGTCGTAGCGCTCGGTCATTATGTTCTTGGAGGAGTAGGTATAGGGAGCCTCCGTAACGGGGCGGTATATGCGGTGAATGTAAAAGTCGCCCTGCTTAACAAGGGAGCAGGCGGAGGTAAGGGAAACGGCGTCCTTATCGGAGGCAAAAAGCGCAAGTCCGTAGCCCGTGTTTTCCGTAAGGGTACAGGAGGGAATGCCCATGCGGTCGTAGGCAAATATCCACGGCTCACCGTCTATCTCAAGGCTTTTCGGTGTGTTCGACGAGCCGTGCTCGTTGCCGTTGTAAAGAATGCAGGGTATAAGGTATTTCTGTCCGTAAAAGCTGTCCTTTACCGCAACGATATCCTTGAATTCCACGGTGCCGTTGCCGCAGTTCTTTACGGTGCGGGTAATGGCAAAATTGCCGTAGCCTGCGGGCTTTACCTCGTCGCGGATAAAAAGGGGACCGCACTCGTAGCCGCCGTCCTTTTCCGTAACGGGAAAACAGCTTCCGTCCTTCATTTCTATTTCGGGGGCAAGAAGCAGACCAAAGGCGTCGGCTTCATTTTCCGTAAATCCGTTAAGGGCAAAGTAGTTCATAATTCCTCCGTGTGTTGTAAAGTTCGATATATTAAAAGCCTCCCTTGTGTAAAGGGAGGTGGCATTGCCGCTTGCGGCTGTGACGGAGGGATTGTTCTGTTGGTTAAGGAACAATCCCCCGTGCTCACCGTCGCGCCTTTGCACGCGAGGTTCTACAGCCCCTTTGCACAAAGAGGCCTTTTGTTGATCTCTCTATGTATGGAGGGGCCGTAAGTGATTTTATTTTTTCTTGGAATAAGCGGAGCGCGTAACCACGTCCACTACTTTGCCAAGGGTGGGTACGACCACCACGTTAAGTATAAATTCAAATACGAAGTTCAGTCCCGCACAGCCGAAAATAAGGAAGTAGATAACGGTCTGTCCGAGTCCGTTTGCAAAGTTTTCCGCCAGCACGTCGCTGATAAGCAGACCGCCAAGGATAAACAGACCCGTGTTCACGATGGGGGCTGTTGCCGCGGCGGCAAAAAGCGCCGCAAGACGGTTCTTTTTGTTTACAAGGCGGTAGATAACGCCCGCAAGATAGCCTGCCGCCGTGCTTTTTACAATGCAGATAAGGGCGGTCATAACGGGTGCGTTGTTAAAGAGGATGGCGGTGAAAAGGGGATCCCCTCCCATTACGCCTCCAACGATAAAGGTCTCCACGCCGAAGACCAAGCCGAGCCACGCGCCTGCGGCGGGGCCAAGGACGATGGCACCGAAAACGATGGGTATAAGCACAAGGCTGACGTTTGTCGGACCGAGGCGGATGGTAACTCCCGCAAGCTGAAGCACCAGAACGATGGCGGTAAGCGCCGCCAGTATAACGGTGTTGCGGAGTTTTGCTAAGTTTTTACTTGCCATAAAGGCCTCCTTACTGTCGTTCTCTGTTAGTTAAGAGATACGGCGAAAAAATATATTGCACAGCGCCGTGAAAATTCCCGTATGTTTCGTTCCCGCGGCAAAAGCGGCTCGACTTACGAAAGTAAGCCTTCGCCTTGCTTTTTTTGCGGCGCCTCGCCTACGGAAATTTTCCGCGGCGCTTCGCTTTTTTGCCGTAGGGGAGGGGTCTCCCCTCCCGAAATGGAAAAATGAGTAAGATCCGATTCCGGTATCTTCTCGCAGGCGCAAAATGCCTATTTTGTATTCCTGCGGCAGATGGCCGCAAGACCCTCAAGGGTGAGGTTCGGTCTGTGCGCGCAATCGTCCTTAAGGTAGGGAAGCATCAGCGGAGCAAAGCCTCCCGTAACGACAACGGGCACGTCGTGTTTGTTGCATTTTTTGGAGAAGGAATCGATAAATCCCGTAATTGCCATGGCGCTTCCCCGTATAACGCCGCCAAGCATGGCGTTAACGGTATTTTTACCGAGGGTCTCCACCCTCTTGTCGGCGCAAACGGTGGGCAGCAGCTCGGCACCGTTCAGGGCGTCAAGGCTCATCTGCACTCCCGGCATAATGGCACAGCCGCAAAATTCCTTCCTTTCGTTTATAAGGGAAACGGTGCATGCGGTGCCCATATCCACGATAATAGCAGGGGCAAAGCCTCCGTCGGTTACCGCCGCGGCGTTTGCCGCAAGGTCGGCACCAAGCTGGGAGGGGTCGTCCAGCTTAATGGAAAAGCCCGTTTTCACACCGGGACCAACGATAAGCGGCTCCACGCCGAAAAGCAGGAGGATCGCCTCGCTTACCTCCCCCGTAACCGAGGGAGCCACCGAGCCGATAACGGCGGAATCAATGGCGGTAATGTCGCATCCGCTCATGGAAAGCATGGAGGAAAAGGTCAACGCATACTCGTGGCAGGTACGGCGCACGCCCGTCCCTATCCGAAATTTGTGGTACAGGTCGATCCCGTTAAATACCGCGCATTTGATATCGGTATTGCCGATATCCACAGCAAAAAGCATAATTATGCCTCCTTTTCCCCATTTTATAAAATAATAGCACAGTTTTTCCCCGCCGTCAACAATGGGATTGATTTTTCTTGTGCCGATTTCAAAAGCGAGGCAGTGCCGCCGGCACTGCCTCGCTTTTGTGATCTTTACGTTTGCTCTTGGAATTTGTCTATCTTTTCTCTATCTCGCCCGATGCGGTAAACACTGCATATGTGGTCGGGTTTTTATAGCTTGTGCCCTTGCCTGCGATGATCGCGGCGTATTCTCTGTTCGAGCTTGCATCTGCTCCGAATGCGGAAACGTACAGGTCGGAGTTTTGGTCTGCGGCCTTGGCAAAGGGAGCGATCTCCGCTATTGCGGAATATGGCAAAAACAGTCCCACCCTTGTGCCGTCGGCATTTTCCTCCTTGAAGAACTCGGTACCTTCGAAGGCGGCCACGGAACGGTATCCGCGCTTACCGCTTTCATAAACCGATTGCACCTGTAAGGTCCCGTAGAATCGGAACATCATGTTATGGGGTGAGCTGCTTGCGCCAAGTGCGGTGGCGTTGCCGTCCGTATCAAGCATGAAGAACAGCTTGTCGTCCGTAACGGTTCCCTTGGTCTCGCCGTAGAAGTAAATGCCGTTCCGGTCGCGCTTTATATACGTTTCCCACGCGGTTCCGCTGTCGTTGGTGCGGACCTTGGAGGAAAGCAGAGTGTATTCGGAAATATCACCGAAAAGCTCCGTTGTGTCGCTCGGCTTTTCCTCAATATACATCCTTCCGTCCTTCTCAAAGATCGGCAGCTTGCCGAAGTATATCTGCTCCTTATTGCCCGTTGTAACGCTGAAATACATCTGTCCGTCGTACATATCAAACTCGGGGTATTGGAAGGTGGTGGCGGAATGGAAGGAATACAGCGTCGTCCAGCTTTTTGCATCCTTGGAGTAAGCAAGATGGAAAAGCCCTCGGGAAAGCTCGTTCCACCCCATAAAGTAATAGTCCCCGAATCGCGCAAGGGTGGGCTTGCTGGTGGTTCCGTTCGTTACCCATTCCTCCCTCTTGGGTTCGGACCACTCCGTGCCGTCCTCGCTGTAGGAGAACATGTAGTTTTTATCTCCCGCGTGATTGCGAAGTATTGCCATCCAGGTGCCGTCCTTCAGCTGCATTATACCGCTTTCCGTGGTTCTGTAAGAATCGTACGAGCCGCCGATATTGCCGATTATTTCGATGCAATCGTAGGAGTCGTTAAATTTTGCAAGGGAGTTCTGTGCGCCTCGATAATTGTTAAGTGCCACGTATTTTGTGTTGCCGACGTCGAATATATCAAAGAGAAAATGCCCGAAGGTGCTGTCGTCGCAGGCGTGGCCGCTTTCGCGGAAAAGCTTGGCATATATTTGCGCCGTAAAGTAAACGGGCCCGTTTTCCGTCATTATATTCAGACGGTAAGCGCTATCGTCAAAGCTTTCAGTATTAAGGTCGTAATCCACGTAATAAATGTAGCCGCTGCTTCCGCTTACGGCAATATTGGAAAAGAAGAAGCGCAGGGTATTTTCGTCCTTGCGGATAACGCGGGGCACGAAGGCACTGCCCTTCAGCAGCTTCACGTTGGAGTATTCTTGCTGCCCGTAGGCGAATTTTTCTATGCTTTCCACCGTAAATGATTTAAGGTCAACGATGGCAAGGGCGGAGTATTCCTTTTCGTACGTGCCGGGATCTCCCGCCTTTTCGTTGTTTGCTTCATAAACCACGTAGGCCTTGCCGTTTGCAAAAACGTATTGGGCATCATGCGTGCCCTTCATCTCGTCGGAGGAGATGCGTATCATACTTTGCATCACCTCATCGGCGGCGGCCTTGGGAGAGTGGTTTTCGGAAAGCTCCTCAAGTGGTGTTGATCCCTTCATGTCGTCCTCCTCGGGTTCTGTTACGGTGCTGTCGGCAGTAGATTCCGTTGTTTTATCGGTTATCGTTTCCGGTTCGCTTGTGGCGGCAGGACCGTTTTCTGCGGCACAGCCTGCAAACAGCAAGCACAGTACCGTAGCCACACAGCAAAAGCAAATGCGGTTTCTTTTCATTTTCTTCTCCTCAGATCTCTTTCAGGTCCACGTCGAACATAACTGCACCCCGTTGCTTGTTTTGGAGCGACACCGTGCAAATTATCTTCAAGCGTCCGTTTTGCTCGGTGGCGGCAGGATAATGCCAAAGATTGCTGTTTTCAATAACGGGGTCGCATCCGTCCGCAAGCACGCACGCTTTTGAAAAACGAAGGCTTCCCCTTTGTGCAATATAAAGCATCAGCTTTGCACGGGGGTGCTTGCCCGTTTCGCGGATATTGCCCACCGCATAGTGCCTTCCGTCAGAAAGGGTGCCCGAGTATATTTTCGAGTCGGAGAAAGGAACGTCGTGGGCGTGGGGCTCTGTCCAGCTCTCTCCGTTATCGTGGGAAAAGTAAACTATCGGCACCTTGCGTTTATCGTTTCTGCAAAGCATCATAACGGTCTCGCCCTCCACTATCGCGCATATCTCGGGGTGGCGATAGGCAGAGCCGTCGGGCAGGTCGCCGTTTTCCGCTATCTTAACGAGCCGCCATTCGCCGTCTATCCTTCCGCTGTCGGAGATAAGCACAGCAGGGGTATTGGGAAAAGCGTCAAGCTGTCCGCACCGTCCGGGAAGCATCAGCTTTCCGTTTGAAAGGCGGACGACGTTGGTGTTCAGCTTAAAGGGAATGGGGCGGGACCAAAGCTTAACGAAGCGGTCTTCCGTTTCGTCAAATACGTATAGGTTCAGCGCATGTATGCGGTCGGGAGCCACCATTTCGTTTGCAAGCAGGTACAGCTTGCCGTCGCACACGCCGTATACGGGAGGGCAGTACAGAATGCCGGCGTCTTTCTGCTCGTCGATAATTTCCGCATCGGACCAAGTCCTTCCCCCGTCTGCGGAGCGTTTTCCCCTGATGGGAGTGTACCCCATCAGCTCCTTTTCGCGGCAGTTGTACCACGAGGCAAACAGAGTTCCGTTGTATTCTATTATCGCCGCCTCGTGCAAAAAGCGGTATTCCTCGTCGGGCATGGAAACGGCATAGGGGTGGTGCGGTGCATCAACGGTTTCAAGTTTGTGGGTAAGGCATGCCGCGGGCAGCATGTTTGCGAGAGCTATATCCTCGTCGTTATAGCAGTCGAGATATATTTTGTCCGCGTATTGCTTGCGGTAGCTGCGGGGTGAAGTGCCCGCAAAGGAGGTAAACACCTCGGTAAAATACGAAATGCTGTTGAAGCCGCATTCCGTGGCGATATAAGAAATGCTTTTTTCGGTATTTACAAGGGCGAGCTTTGCCTTGTTAACGCGCACCTTGTTGCGTAAAGCGGTAAGGGAAATGCCGAAATACTGCTTAACGAAATGGCAGAAATAATAGTAGCTGATATTAAGCTCCTCCGAGATCTGATAGAGGGTCTTCGTTTCGGAATAATGCTCGTCAAGGTATCTCGTAATGCGGGCAGCCAGATGCTGCCCCTCCTTTTCGCTTTCCTGAACTGCGGCGTGCACCGTGGCTATGATAAGCGAAAGCAGTTCAATATCATCACTTGATTGGTTAAACTCTTCAATCAATGCATCAAGCTTTTCGGAATCAAGACTGTTACTGTTAATGCAGTTGACCGAGAAATGGTCAAAAACTTCCATTATTATATTCTTGCGGTTCTCTTTTGCTATTAGTTCTCTCGCAAGAGCCTCGTATTCAATGGACATATAACCACCTCCTTGCTTTTATACTATACCATATCACCTTGTAAAACTATAACATATTTGCTTTTGTGAAAATACTTTCTCCAAGACTATGTGTGGGTAAAC
>JAFSCG010000052.1 GCA_017436885.1 Clostridia bacterium
CATTAATGCTTTGGGACGTATTGTGGTCGACCTTTGGCGAAAGATATTTAAACGATAAAAGTTTTGCGCCAAGTTTTGAAGACGATAAAAAAGTACGCACACTTACATTGAAAGACGCAATGCATTTAATTCACAAGAATTACAGCCTTGGTGAAAGCGGCGAAGAATTGTTGGCACTGGCAAATGCCATTTTAAAAGACTTTTATGCCAACAGTGTTGAATTAAAAAGCGGCGTCAGAGAGTTTTTGGAGTACTGCAAAGATAAGGGTGTCAAAATGTGCATTGCATCGGCAACTGCGCCGGAGCTTATTGATGCAGCGATGAAGCATTGCGATATTGAAAAGTATTTTTTGAAGGTGTTTTCCTGCGGAACGATTGGCAAGGGCAAGGATGAACCTGATATTTTTTTACAAGCCGCCGGATTTTTGGGCGTCGAAATCAAAGAAACGTGGCTCTTTGAAGATTCGCTTACCGCAATCGAAACCGCAACTAAGATCGGAATGCCTACCGTTGGTATATATGATCGTTACAATTTCGGTCAGGATAGAATTAAAAAAATTGCCACAGAATATATCGCTGAAGGGGAAACTCTTCTAAAGCTTACGAAACGTTAATTGAAAAAACCGTGAACAGATCGGTTGCATTTTTGAAAAGACCTTATATTTAGATATATTATAGTTCGCGATAAGGAGAAAAAAGATGTTACTTTCCGCCAATATGATCAGGATTCACAATACGTTTGGAATTAAGGAAACCTTTGACGTCCTTGCAAAAGCGGGATTTGAGGGGATCGATTTCAACAACGATGTTGCCGAATATAGCTCCGATAAGTACGACGTGCATTTTTATCGCGATTTGGCAAAGCATGCCGCGTCTAAGGGAATTGCTATTTGTCAGGCACATGCGCCGTTTCCGTCGAGCTACAATGACGAAGAAAAAAATGAAAAAAGATTTAAAGAAATCGTTCAGAGCATGAAGAATGCGGCGTATATGGGCGCTCCTATGATCGTCGTTCACCCGTGCACGCATCTTGATTTCTCCATCGACGGCAATCCGGAGCTTTTGTTTGAATATAACCTCAATTTTTATAGAAGACTGATCCCTTATGCGGAAGAAATCGGTATCAAAATCGCGATCGAAAACATAGACCGTACTTCGATAACTTCCACTCCGGAAAGACTCAACCGACTCTACGACACTCTGAACAGCCCCGTATTTACCGTTTGCTTTGACGTTGGTCATTGTCTGCTTCAAAACGTTGATCCCGGAGAGGCGATAAGAAAGATTGGGGATCGATTGGTTGACGGTTGCACTCACATTCACGATAATTTAGGCAATAACGACGCGCATACGCTGCCTTATTACGGCAAAGTCGATTGGGAAGAAGTTATGAAAGCGCTTGCGGAGATAGGATATAGGGGAGATCTGAATTATGAGGCGTCTAATTTTCTCAAAGGCGTTCCCACGGCTCTGTACGTTGACGGTTTGATTTATATGGCAAAGGTTGGGCATTATTTAATCAGCAGATTTGAATACTATAATAAGAACAATTAAGTTCAATTACATACGTTTGCTTCAGCTTTACATATTATAGATCTCTTTGATTTCCCAAATCTCATCGGCGTTGGTAATATTCCCGATCAGTTTTTGAAGCTTACTTTATAAAAGGCACAAGAATAAACGTTACTAAACTAATGGCCGAATTGCGAGGCGCGCAACGTGAGCGTTGAGGCATTTAACACCGTGATCCGTAACGGTATTATCGGCGCAGATCCGAAATAAACGGCGAGAGGTAAGATCATGAAGCTTGAATTTGAAGTAATCGAGAGGGAAAGCTACGACGTTATCGTGGTGGGCTCGGGTCCTGCGGCGTTGCCGCCGCCATTGCGGTAAAGCAGGGCAGAGCATTGCGCGATCTGTGCGTTGCGGATATACAGGCGCGGCTGAAGGCATAAAAAAGTGATCGGAGGTTGAAATATGATAAGTGCGAAAAAACACCGAGCCTCCCCATCAGGCAGGACAGTCAGGCTGTTATGCCTGATACTGACGTGTCTGCCCCTTTGCCTGCTGCTTTGGAGCTGCGGCGCGGAGCAGGGCGGCGTCTACACCACCGAGCCATCTGCCACCGAGCCATCTGCCACCGAGGCGGCCACCACCGAGGCTGAGCCTCAAACGGAGCCCGTACCCGATACCACGGAGCCGCCACCGCCCGAGCCCGTTTCGGTTATCGGAAGCGTAAAAAACAAAGCCAAGGTTACGGAGGATATAGCGGCGAAAACCATCACCCTTAAGCAAAAGAACGCCAATTCCGCTCCGCCGTCCTTTGCTTTTTACAGCGGGGAGGAAAAGCTGAACGCCTCTGCGTGGGCGGTTACGGGTACTATAAATACGCAAACGATCTCCGGTAAAGCGGGGCATATCCTGTTCATTGCCAACTGCGACAGCAAAAATCGAGCGAATATCTTCATCAACCGCCGTGTCGGCGGCTCAAACGGTATCTGGCGTAATATCACTCTTAACGGTGTGCGCTCACCTGCCTCCGCCAACGAGAACGTTTCCAACACCTTGAAGGATACCACCGATTGGACGGGTGAATTTGCATTTGTGTTTTATAACGGAAGGGTCGCTCTTTATCTTAAGGAGCCGGAAGGAGAATTTTGCCTTATGACGTACTATCAGACCGATTGGGAGAGCTGTACCGCCGAATTTGCGGTAAATCAATACGCCGACGTTGTTCTCTCGGAGGTTGAGGTAACGAATGATAACGAAAGTGTAAAGGCATTATACGATAAGCTGGAGGGCGTTCCCGAAAACCCCATCGCCTCCAAGCGGGTGCTTTTTGTGGGCAACAGCGCAACCTACGTTAACGACGTGCCCGGAACCTTAAGCCGCCTTGCAAGAAAGGCAGGCTACGATCTGGTCTGCGATTCGGTTACCAAGGGCGGTGCGACCCTTGCACAGCACGCCGCCGCAGGCACCGATTGGGGCAAAACGGTGCTGAACTCCATTGCGGGTGAGTACGATATCGTATTCCTGCAGGATAACGGCAACTGCGTTTCCACCGATGCCACCCGCAGGACTACGAAGCTGGCGTGTAAGACGCTTGACGCGGCGATCCGCGCCTCGGGAGCGGAAACGTATTATTACGTCCGTCCACCCTACGGATATGAACAGTTCGGTTACTCCCCCGTGGAGCAATGCAGGGAGTTTGATAAGCTGTTTGGCGGGATCGCATCGGAGCTTGGGGGCGAATGCGCCTACGTTAACCGCGCCTTTGCCTGTGCAATAAAGGAGCTGAACGTTCCTCTGTGGGGTCCCGATAACGCACATACGAGCCCCGAGGGCGCGTATCTTGCGGTTTGCGTGTTCTTCTCAACGTTGTTTGATACCTCCTCCACGGTCCTCGACTGCAACGGTCTGCCCGAGGACGTAGCCCGCTCCCTTCAGCAGGTGGCTGATAAGGTGGTGCTGGAGAATTATATTCCTTGGTAACCGCACGGTATTGAAAAAAGCTGTCTCAAATGCCGAAGAGAGCATTTGAGACAGCTTTTTTGACGGAGCCAAATAAGCGCGTTGCACTTATCCGTTTCCGTGGCGCTTTTTATATTCGGTGGGCGATACGGCAACAACGTCCTTGAAATTTCGGTTAAAGCTTCGGATGGACGAGTAGCCGCATTCCATTGCGCATTGCAGTACGGTGTTATCGGTGTTTGAAAGCAGCTCGCAGGCCTTACTGATCCGATAGCGGTTTACGTAATCGTTATAGGATATGCCGACACTGCGCTTGAAGTATCGGGAAAGATAGGAGTAATCGTAGGAAAGGCTTTCCGCAAGCTGCTTAAGAAGGCATTCCTTGCCGTACTCGCCTTCGATAAATTCAAAAATGCGGTGAAGCAGATGCTCCTTATCGCTTTTTTTGTCCGTGTAGCCGTTTTGCTTATCAAACTCTGCGCAAACGGAATAAAGCACGCCCTTTTTTTCCATTACAGAGCTGCAAGCAAATGCTCGTCCATAACGAGCTTGTTGCCGGTTGGAGCTTTTTGCAAGTTCCTTGAGGCGAAAGCCCTGACGATCTCGGGTGAAAAAATGTACAGCACGTGCTTGCTGTTATCGCCGGAGAGGGAGTGCAGCTGATGGGGAAATATAAGCACGGCTTCGTTTTTTTCAAGGGTGTATTTGTCTGTGCCGACGGTAACGTCCATACTTCCCTCGGTTATAACGATAAGCTCGAAGGAGCTGTGCATATGGGTTGGAAAGCTGAAATTTTCGCCGCTTTCCCTGCAAAAATGGTCTTCTTTTCCGAAATGCTCGAACTGGTAGAACATAACGTCTCCAACAAGTCAAATTTTGTCTACATATTATACGATATATGACCGAAAAAGTCAATATGATTGTGATAGAATGGAAAATAGAAATAATAATAGCGAGGTGTGCAAATGAGTTATTATATCGGTGCGGATCTGGGAACCTCGTCCTTAAAGCTTATACTGTGCTCGGCAAAAGGGGAAACGGTAAAGTCCGTAACAAGGGACTATCCCGTAAGCTATCCGAAAAACGGGTGGAGCGAGCAAGCCCCCGAGGATTGGTGGAGCGCCTTTTGCGACGGAGTGAGAGAGCTTGCGGAGGGCACGGAGGACGTGCGCGGCATTTCCGTTGCGGGTCAGATGCACGGACTTGTTATCCTCGATAAAAATGGGGATGTCATCCGTCCCGCCATCCTTTGGAACGACGGAAGGACCTTCCGCGAAACGGAATATCTGAACGTGGAGATAGGAAAGCAAAAGCTGTCCTCGTATACGGCAAACGTGGCCTTTGCGGGCTTCACAGCGCCAAAAATACTGTGGGTCAAGGATAACGAGCCCGAAAATTTTGCCCGCATAGAAAAAATAATGCTTCCGAAGGACTATATAAACTACCGCTTGACGGGAGTGCACGCAACGGACTTTTCCGATGCGGCGGGAACCCTGCTCCTTGACGTAAAAAACAAGTGCTGGTCAAAAGAGATGCTTGAGGTATGCGGCGTTACCGAGGCGCAAATGCCGAAGCTTTTTGAAAGCTACGAGCGCATAGGTACTGTACAGCCCGATATCGCAAAAGAGCTTGGGCTTGCGGAAAACGTACACGTCATTGCAGGCGCGGCGGATAACGCGGCGGCGGCAATAGGCACGGGCACCGTTGGGGAGGGGAAATGCAATATCTCCCTCGGTACCAGCGGCACGGTGGTAATATCCTCGGACAAGTTCGGCGTGGATGATAATAACAGCCTCCACGCATTCTGCCATGCGGACGGCGGTTACTATCTTATGGCCTGTATGCTTTCCGCCGCATCCTGCAACAAATGGTTCTGCGAGCAGATACTCAATACGGAGGACTTTGCGGCAGAGCAGGCGGATATTTCCCATGATATGCTCGGTAATAACGGCGTTTACTTTCTGCCTTATTTAATGGGGGAGAGATGCCCCGTAAACGACACGAACGCAAGCGGCGTTTTTATAGGGCTTCGCCCCGACAGCACAAGGGCGGATATGCTTCAGGCGGTTTTGGAGGGCGTTGCGTTTGCTATTCGCGACAACGTGGAGATCGCAAAGAGCCTCGGTATAAGCATAAAAAGCTCCACGGTCTGCGGCGGCGGTGCAAGGTCGGCGCTTTGGCTGAAAATAATATCAAGCGTGCTGAATATCGAGCTTCGGGTGCCGGTGGCCGAGGAGGGACCCGCCCTCGGTGCCGCAAGGCTTGCAATGACGGGCTGCGGCGAATACGCAAGGGTCGGCGAATGCGCCACGGCAGAGATAAAAACCATCGTAAAACCCGATAAAATGCTTGCGGAGAGATACGAAAAGAAATATAAAAAATTCAAGGAAATATATCCTAACACAAAAGAATTGTTTAAAAGAATGATGGAGGACGACGATGACTAAAGAAATTTTTGCTAACATTCCCAAAATCAAATACGAGGGAAAGGACAGCAAGAACCCCTTTGCATTTAAGTTTTACGATGCGGAGAAAGTCATTCTCGGCAAAAAGATGAAGGAGCACCTGCCCTTTGCAATGGCTTGGTGGCATAATCTGGGCGCGGCGGGCACGGATATGTTCGGCAGAGATACGGCGGACAAGTCCTTCGGTGCGGAAAAGGGAACCATGGAGCACGCAAAAAGAAAGGTGGACGCGGGCTTTGAGTTCATGCAGAAGCTGGGCATCGAGTATTTCTGCTTCCACGACGTAGACCTTGTGCCCGAGGCGGACGATATCAAGGAGACCAACCGCCGCCTTGACGAGATAAGTGATTACATACTCGAAAAAATGCAGGGCACAGGCATAAAGTGCCTGTGGGGTACGGCAAATATGTTCTCCCATCCCCGTTTTATGAACGGCGCGGGAAGCACCAACTCCGCAGAGGTATATTGCTTTGCGGCGGCGCAGATAAAAAAGGCCCTTGACATTACCGTAAAGCTCGGCGGACGCGGATACGTATTCTGGGGCGGCAGAGAAGGATACGAAACTCTCCTCAACACAGACGTGAAGTTCGAGCAGGAGAATATTGCCCGTCTTATGAAGATGGCGGTGGAATACGGTCGCTCCATCGGCTTTACGGGTGATTTCTATATCGAGCCCAAGCCCAAGGAGCCCATGAAGCATCAGTACGATTTTGATGCCGCAACGTCGATCGGATTTTTGCGTCAGTACGGGCTTGATAAGGACTTCAAGCTGAATATAGAGGCAAATCACGCCACCCTCGCAGGGCACACCTTCCGCCACGAGCTGCGCGTTTCCGCCATCAACGGAATGCTCGGCTCCATCGACGCAAATCAGGGCGATATGCTCCTCGGCTGGGACACGGACGAATTCCCCTTCGACGTTTACGAGGCCACCATGTGTATGTACGAGGTCATAAAGGCAGGCGGACTTACGGGCGGCTTTAACTTTGACGCAAAGAACCGTCGTCCCAGCAATACCTACGAGGATATGTTCCACGGCTTTATCCTCGGCATGGACACCTTTGCACTTGGTCTTATCAAGGCTGCGGCAATTATTGAGGACGGCAGAATTGACAACTTTGTAAAAAAGAGATATAATAGCTTTGAAAGCGGCATAGGCAAGCGGATATTGGAGGGTGCAAACCTCGCGGAGCTTGCGGAATACGCTGAAAAGCTCGGCGATACATCGGAACCGCAAAGCGGCAGACAGGAGTATCTTGAGGGTATAGTGAACTCGATACTGTTCTGCTAAAAAACAAACGACGAGAGGTATCAAAATGAGTGTATCAGATTTCAATAAGCTTACGACTATTGACGAGCTGAACCGCGACGTTGAGAAATGGAGCCACGTTCAGGACGATATATCTACCGCATCGGTGGAGATAAGCTACAGGGATACGGTGGAGCTTAACGCCGATATTACGGGATACGAAAGATACCGCGACGCCTGGTATCCCCGTGTGAAGAAGGTAAAGGACGATCTCTACCTGCTCCTGTATATGCCGGGGCAGTTCGGCGGCAAGGAGCTTTATTACGTTACCTCACGCGACGGCAAGCATTGGAACGCTCCCGAGCTTTTGTGGGAAAATAACGAGGAGTTCGTGCACACCTTCGGTCCTCTTAAGGGTAAGAGCGACAGATACGTTGCCGTAAATCCCGATGCCTGCGTGCTTGATAACGGCGAGATCATCGCCGTGTACGAGATCCGCCCCTATGCAGGCTACGGGCAGGCGGCGTATCTTGATCTGAACGGCGTTTATATGAAGCGCGGTACTGTGGGTGCCGATAACTCCATCAGCTGGAGCGGGGAAACGAAGCTTACCTGCGGTCAGGCGTGGGAGCCGTTTATTTGGCAGCGCCCCGACGGACTCGTGGAGATATATTGGTCCAACGTTGCCGCATACGTTGAAAAATACGGCTTCGACAGAAAAAAACGCTCCACGGGTACTTCCGTGATCTATTCCGACGATAACGGACACACCTGGACTCCTAGCATCGAGGAAGGAAAGAAAAACAACTATATGTATATCCGCGCCTATCAGGAAAAGGTGGGTGATAAGATACCCTACGGCGATAACGCGGACGGAACTCCCATGTATACGGAGGCGGTGCCGTACTTCGGCGGTCAGATGCCCTCTGCTACTGCCCTTTACAACGGCAAAACGCTTCTTGCCATAGAGGTGCATTATCTGGACGGAAAGTTCCATACATCCCTTACCACAAGCCCCGAGGGCGGTAATTGGCGTTCCCTCGGTATGCTTGAGGATTATTCCGACAGCGAGTACGTTATAAAGCACATTAACGGTGCCGCGCCATATATTGCCACGTTTCCATCGGGCGAAGGCTATCTTACCTATAATGCGGACAGCAAGCTCCGCGCAAGACTGGTAAGCCCCGACGGAAAGACCCTTAACCCCTACGAATTCCATGCGGCGCCCAAAGCGCGCAGCTGTTGGGGTGCCTCGCAGATCGTGGGAAGCCACAAAATGCTCAGCGTGTTTCCAAACGCAGGCGACGGAAGCGGCAGAGGGATATTCATCTACACCTCATATCTGAACCATCGCATAAACGCAAATAAATACGCAGACGGAGCGTACGGCAACGATGCGCTGTTCGTTGGAAGCGAATCTCAGGCACAAATGACCGTGCAGGTCGCCCATGATGAAAATAACGTATATTTCCTCATTAACCGTCTTGATCTTGACCTTACGGACGGCGATACCGTAACCCTTAATATCGGCGTTGCGAAGAACAGGTATTATGCCGTTACGGCAGACTTTAACGGTGTGCGCTCCCTTAAGCTTTGCGAGAGCGGTGAGGAGAGGGAGCTGCCTCTTTGCGGAAGCGCATCGGTAAAAGTGTTCGGCACCGTAAACGACGGAAGCGACGAGGACGAGGGCGCGGTATACGAGATCGTGTTACCGAAAAACGCATTGGAGCTTGAGGGCGCCGGGGCATTCAAGCTGCGCCCCGAGCTTGAAAACAAGGACGGAGATACGACGTGCACCGACACGCTGAACGGTACGGATCTTGCAGACGTTGCCACCTGGCCCGACGTAAGATTGGATTGAAAACAGAGAGAAAGATATGAAAAGAATTATTGCTTTGATGCTTGGGACCTTATGCTCGCATCCTGCGGCACCTGCGATCCCGTCGCGGACGATGCCCATCCCCGGGCAAAGCCGGTAAGCGTTGAAGACCGGAGCAAGGCGGTGCTTAAATAAAAAACGATGCCGCAAAAAAGCGCTACACCTTAAGATGGCAGGAATTTATCCGTTGATTTTGATGGGAGTTGTACACAAAAGCCGATTGACTTAAAACGCGATTTATGGTATTATTTACTCAACACTTCATATTTTGAAAGGAAATGAGTAAATGAAGAAGCTTGTAGCTGTATTTCTTCTGCTTTGTATGCTGATACCCCTTGCGGTATCCTGCGGCGAGAAAAATCCTGCCGCAACCACCACCGCTCCCTCCGGCGACGGCAACACTCCCACGGAGC
This sequence comes from Clostridia bacterium, assembly GCA_017436885.1. Lineage (GTDB taxonomy): Bacteria > Bacillota > Clostridia > Oscillospirales > CAG-272 > RUG12395. The sequence goes on from JAFSCG010000052.1 coordinate 9,478, forward strand.
CCGTGGAGACCACCGCTGCGGTAACCACCGTATACCCCGACATTCCCACCGACGTTAAGTATGACGATTACGAATTCGTTATCCTTTCCTGCCTTGCATCCTCCATCTCCTTCAACGATTTCTCTGTGGAAAACACCGATTACGACGTGGTAAACGACGCTATCTTCAAGAGAAATTCCGAGGCGGAGCGTCTTCTTGGAATCATTATCACCAGCACTGAGGTAAACGGTAACGTGTTCAGCGAGGGCATCGGCGTTACCACCCTTCGTCAGGACTTCACCGCAGGCGAGAGCAACTACGATCTCTGCGGCCTCAGCACCTGGCACGCGGCTACCTGTGCGCTCAACGGCTATCTTACCGATTTTGAGGAGCTTTCCTATATCGACCTGGAAAAGCCCTGGTGGGACCAGCGTATAACCACCGACCTTGGCATCGGCAACAAGATGTTCTATTCCAACGGCGATATCGGTATCACCGATAACCTTGCAACTCACTGCATCCTCTTCTCCAAAACTATTGCGGAGGAAAAGAACATAACCGACATTTATGACCTCGTTCTTGAGGGCAAGTGGACTTGGGATAAGTTCGAGGAATACGTTCGTATGGTCTCCAATGACCTGAACGGTGACGATATTATGGATGAGAACGACCAGTTCGGTCTCCTTTGCTGGAACGACGCATTCCAGGCAAGCTTCGGCGCCTCCAGATGCAAGATCGCATCTCCCAACCCCGACACCGGCGCTCTTGAGCTTACTATGTACAATGATAAGACCGTTTCTCTTGCTAACAGAATAACCAATCTTTGCTACGATATCAGATATGCCATCAATACCACGTCCGTAGCTTACAGCGCAAAGGTAACCGATGCTCACGGCGGCCCCGTTGGTATGTTCGGCAAGGGACTTGGTCTCTTTGTTACCAATATATTCAAAAACATTCCCACTCTCCGCGACGTAGAGATGGATTTCGGTATCATTCCTTACCCCAAGTATGACGAGAGTCAGCAGGAGTACGGCGGATACGTCAGCGCAACCTACTCCAATATGTACGGCGTGCAGTACCACAACGAGGATCTTGAGCGCGCAGGTGTCGTTACCGAGCTGCTTGCTTGCCTCTCCATGCAGTTCGTTACCCCCGCTTACTACGAGCAGACCCTTAAGGGACGCGAAGCACGCGACGAGGAAAGCATCCAGTGCCTTGAGATCATCTTTGCTAACCGTTCCTTCGACGCAGGCGTATTCTACAGCATCGGCGGCTACACCGGCAGCCTTACCGATATGATGAAGAACCTCTCCACCAAGTTTGAGAACATCTACAACACCTCCAAGAGAAGTGCTGATATGAAGCTCAAGACTATCAACAAGAAGTTTGTTACCGAGGAATAATGTAGATCTAGCAAGGAGCGACCGTCGGAATACCGACGGTCGCTTATTTTATAAAGTTTTCCGGTTGGATGAGGACGGTAATTTAAAAAAATCATTGACAACAAAGGCGAATTGTGGTATCCTGCTTAGGTAATAGTTTTTTGGAGCCAGCTGTCTGTAGGGGATAGTGGCTCTTTTGGTTTCTTCGGAGGTAAGATGAAAAAAACCGATCCTACCGTAATAAAGGAAACAAAATATATTGCCCTTTGGTGCATAATATTCAGTGTGCTGATGCAGGCGGTGTATCTTGTTGCCTCGCTGTGGAGCGTTAAGGTGCTTCTCGGCAATCTGCTGGGGCTTGTTATTTCCGTCGGCAACTTCTTCCTCCTTGGGCTCACGGTGCAAAAGGCCGTTACCAAGGACGAAAAGGAGGCAAAAACGGTCATGAAGCTCTCCCAGACCTACCGCAACCTCGGCATCGTGGTGCTTGTGGGCCTTGGCATCATTCTTGATTGCTTCGACACCGTTGCGGTCATCCTTCCCGTGTTCTTCCCCCGTATCGCAATAGTCTTCCGTCCCCTTTTTGATAAAAAAGCGGATAAATAACAGGAGGTGCAAAGCTAATGAAAAGCAAAAGCCGTCTTTTCAAGGCGGTGGACATTCTTTATATCTGCATGATGGTGGTGCCGCTTATCTGCGGTATCACGCTGAAGGTGCTGACAAAGCCGCCGTCAGAGGGCATCTCCATTACGGGCGCTCAGATATATTTCACGATTCCGATGCCCATTCAGGATCTACCCGTAACGGAATCTCAGGTAAACTCCCTGATAGTAATGATAATGCTGCTGGGGCTTTGTTTGTTCCTTACCCACGGACTGAAAACGCGCGATATAAGCGTGCGTCAGCATCTTGCGGAATGGATAGTGGAAAGCGTGGACTCCCTCGTTAAGAACAGCATGGGCGAATATTTTGCGAATTTTTCCGCGTTTATCGCCGCAATCCTTGCTCTTTCGGGCTTTTCCAGCTTGCTTTCCCTTACGGGACTTATGCCGCCGACGTCGGACATCAACGTTGTGGGCGGTTGGGCAGTGCTGGTGTTCGTGCTTATAACCTATTACAAGATGAAGTGCGGACCCCTGCAGTACGTTAAGAGCTTCGGCGACCCCGTGCCCTTCCTTGCTCCCCTTAATATCATAAGCGAGGTGGCAACGCCCCTTTCCATGGCGTTCCGTCATTACGGCAACGTGCTTTCGGGCTCCGTTATCTCCGTGCTTATCGGAACGGCGCTTCAGGGACTGTCCCGAACGGTCCTTGGCTGGCTTCCCGGCTTTTTGGGGGACATACCCTTCCTGCAGCTGGGTCTGCCCGCGGTGCTGTCCATTTATTTCGACGTGTTCAGCGGACTTTTGCAGGCGTACATCTTTGCCATGCTTACCATGATGTACGTTTCCGGCGGCTTCCCCATGGAGCTGTATTTTGAAAGAAAAAAGAAAAAAGCCGAATTAAAGGCTAAAGACTAAAAGAAAAATAAAAAGTAATTGAAATTTGGAGGAAAACAAAAATGTTGGAACTTGCTATCGGTATTATTCTTGGTGGATGCGCACTCGGCGCAGGCTGTGCTATGATCGCGGGTATCGGCCCCGGTATCGGAGAAGGAAACGCAGTTGCAAAGGCTTGTGAGGCTATCGGACGTCAGCCCGAGTCCAAGGGTGCCGTAACCAGCACCATGCTTATGGGTTGTGCTATTGCGGAGACCACCGGTCTTTACGCTCTCGTTATCGCCATCCTGCTTATTTTCGTTGCTCCCAACACCCTCGTTAAGATCCTTCTCAGATCCATCGGCTGATAAAAGAGGACAGATATGCAAACGTTAGACGTCATTTCTGTCAATCTGTGGCAGATATTGATCTCCCTTGGCAATCTTTGCCTGCTTTTCTTCATGATGAAGAAGTTCCTTTACAAGCCCGTGAAAAACGTGCTTGCAAAAAGGCAGGCCGAGCTTGAGGAGCACTACGTCGCCGCCGAAAACGCGGAGGCGGAGGCAAAGGCAAGCCGCGATGCGTGGGAGGAAAAGCTTGCGGGCGCACAGTCCGAGGCCGACTCCATCCTGAAAAAGGCCACCGATAACGCCACCTACCGCGGCGAGCAGATCGTTGCGGGCGCAAAGGAGCAGGCAGACAGCATCATCCGCATCGCAAAGAGCGAGGCGGAGCTGGAGAAAAAGAAGGCCGAGGACGGCATAAAGCGCGAGATCGTGGAGATAAGCGGCGCCCTTACGGAAAAGATGCTTGGTCGCGAGATAAAAGCCGAGGACCACAAGGCGCTGATAGACGCCTTCATTGAGGATATCGGTGATGGCAATGACTGATATCAGCAGAGAATACGGCGCCGCCATTTTCGCCCTTGCCTGTGAGAGCGGCGCAAAAAAGGAGTATTCCGACGCCCTTAATTTCGTTAAGTCGGTATTTGATGCCGAGCCCGAGTATTCGGAGATGCTCGCATCCCCTGCCATACCCCTTGGGGAGAGGCTGGCCGCCATTGCCGAGGCATTTTGTGATGACGTGCCCGCGGAGGTGCTTTCCTACCTTCAGCTGATGTGCGAGAAGGGAAGAATAGCCTATTTTGCGGAGTCCGTCGAGGTCTTTGGCGAGCTTTACGCGGCATCGGAGCGCATCTACAATGCAAAAATATACAGCGCCGCAGAGCTGACCGACGAGCAGAAGGAAAAGCTTATAAAAAAGCTTGAAAAGGTCTACGGCGGAACCGTTGCGGGCGAATACCTCGTTGATGCCGCGCTTATGGGCGGCGTTGTGGTCGAGGTGGACGGCAACATTATGGACGGAAGCCTGCGTACACGACTGCAGGACGTAAAGGAAGTGATTAATTCATGAGCACAAGACCCGAAGAGATCAGTAACGTAATAAAACAGCAAATAAAAAATTATAACGCAAAGATCGAAATGAAGGAAACGGGCACCGTTATCCTTGTGGGCGACGGTATCGCCCGTGTTTACGGTCTGCGCGATTGCATGGCGGGCGAGCTTCTGGAGTTTGAGGACGGAAGCTTCGGTATGGCGCAGAATCTGGAGGCGGAGACCGTTTCCGTTGCTCTGCTCTCCAACCGCAACAGCATCCGCGAGGGCTCGACAGTTAAAAGAACGGGCAAGGTGCTTTCCGTTCCCGTGGGCGAGTGTATGCTCGGTCGCGTTGTAAACGCACTCGGTGAGCCCATCGACGGCAAGGGACCCGTTTCCGCCGCCGCAACACGCCCCGTGGAAAGCGAGGCCCCCGGCATAATTCAGAGAAAGAGCGTTTCCGTGCCCCTTCAGACGGGCATCAAGGCTATCGACAGCATGATCCCCATCGGACGCGGACAGCGCGAGCTTATCATCGGCGACCGCCAGACGGGTAAGACCGTTATCGCCGTTGATACCATCATAAACCAGAAGGATACGGGCGTTATCTGTATCTACGTTGCAATAGGACAGAAGAACAGCTCCGTGGTCCAGCTTGCAAACGAGCTTACCCACGCAGGCGCAATGGAGTACACGGTCATCGTTTCCGCCTCCGCATCCGAGTCTGCGCCCCTGCAGTACGTTGCACCCTACAGCGGCTGTGCCATGGCGGAATACTTCCGCGAGCAGGGCAAGGACGTGCTGATAATCTACGACGATCTGTCAAAGCACGCGGTGGCTTACCGCGCACTCTCCCTGCTTATCCGTCGCCCTCCGGGCCGCGAGGCGTACCCCGGCGACGTATTCTACCTCCACTCCCGTCTTCTGGAGCGCGCCGCCTGCGTTGCCCCCGAGTACGGCGGAGGCTCCATTACCGCCCTGCCCATTATCGAAACGCAGGCAGGCGACGTTTCCGCATATATCCCCACCAACGTTATTTCCATTACCGACGGACAGATATTCCTTGAAACGGAGCTGTTCCACTCGGGCGTTATGCCCGCCATAAACCCCGGTATCTCCGTCAGCCGTGTTGGAGGCTCTGCACAGCTGAAGGCAATGAAAAAGGTATCGGGCGAATTGAAGCTGCTCTACTCCCAGTATCGCGAGCTGCAGGCCTTTGCCCAGTTCGGAAGCGATCTGGATGCGGACACCAAGGCGCGTCTTGCCCTCGGCGAGCGCATCGTGGAGGTATTGAAGCAGGGCAGGAACTCCCCCATCCGCGTAGGCTGTCAGGTGGCTATCGTGTACGCCGTTATCAACGGCTATCTGAACGATACCCCCGTAAAGGGCGTAAAGGAGTACGAACGTTCCCTTTACGAGCTTCTTGAAAACAAGTACGGCGATCTGCTTGCCCGCATCGAGGGCGGAAGCTGGACCGACGAGGATATCGAGGAGCTGAAGACCGCCCTTTCGGAAATGAAGAGGTGAGAAGATGGGTGCAGATATCAAGCAGCTGCGCACTCGCATAAAAAGCGTTGATTCCACTCTGCATCTCACAAAGGCAATGGAGCTGGTGGCGTCCTCCAAGATACGCAAGGCATCCGAAGCTATGCGCAAGGGAAAGGAGTATTCCAAGTCCCTTGAGGACTGCGCCGCACAGCTTGCCACCTTCGAGGAATGTAAAAAGAGCCCCTATATGGCAAAGCGCGAGGGAGGGAAGACCTGCCTTACCGTCATTGCGGGGGACCGCGGACTTGCGGGCGGATATAATGCAAATATCTTCCGCCTTATGCGCGAGTATCCGGATGCGGAGGTGCTTCCCATCGGAAAGCGCGCCTGCGAACGCTACGGCAAGGAGCTCGTGAACGCCGAGGGCTATCCCTTTCTGCTTGCAAGGGAGATGGCAAAAAAGGTGTGCGAGGATTTTGCCGCAGGCAGGATAGACCGATTCGGCATCGTTTGCACCGAGTACGTTTCCCTTATCTCTCAGGAGGCCCGCGTAAAGTGGGTCCTGCCCCTTGAGGCGGGAGAGGGAAAGGCTTCCGTTGGCGCCATATTCGAGCCAGACGAGGTAACCGTGCTCAACGCCCTTATCCCCGAGTACGTTGCGGGTCTTATTATGTGCGCGGTGAAGGAGAGCTTTGCCTGCGAGGTGGCGGCGCGCCGCGTTGCCATGGACAGCGCGGGAAAGAACGCCCGCGAGATGATAGACCGCCTTGGTCTTGAGTATAACCGTGCCCGCCAGGGTGCAATAACCCAGGAGATCACCGAGATCGTTGCCGGCAGCGGTATGTGATCTTATTATCGGTGAAAGGAGAAATAAAATGTCTGAAAAAGCAAGAGGAAGCGTTTCGCAGGTCATGGGACCCGTTGTGGACGTTACCTTTGAGGAGGGCTATCTGCCCGCCATACACAACGCGCTGACAATGAAAAACGGCGAAAAGTCTCTCACCGTTGAGGTCGCACAGCATATTGGCGATAATATCGTTCGCTGTATCGCCATGTCCTCCACCGACGGATTGAAAAGAGGCACCGCCGTTGTTGATACGGGCCGTACCATCAACGTGCCCGTAGGCAGAAAGACCCTTGGCAGAATATTCAACGTCCTCGGCGACCCCGTGGACGATATCCCCTTTGAGGATGATGGCGTGGAGCGCCGCGATATCCACCGCGCCGCCCCCTCGTACAGCGAGCTTTCCACCGCCACCGAGATACTTGAAACGGGTATCAAGGTAATCGACCTTATCTGCCCCTTTGCAAAGGGCGGCAAGATCGGTCTTTTCGGCGGTGCGGGTGTTGGTAAGACCGTTCTTATCATGGAGCTTATCAACAACATCGCAAAGCAGCACGGCGGACTTTCCGTATTTACGGGAGTCGGCGAGCGCACCCGCGAGGGTAACGACCTTTATAACGAAATGAAGGATTCGGGCGTTCTTTCCAACACCACCTTGGTGTACGGACAGATGAACGAGCCCCCCGGAGCAAGAATGAGAGTTGCTCTTTCGGGTCTTACCATGGCGGAGTATTTCCGCGACGACGAAAACCAGGACGTGCTTCTGTTTATCGACAATATTTTCCGCTTCACTCAGGCGGGAAGCGAGGTTTCCGCTCTGCTGGGACGTATGCCCAGTGCAGTTGGCTACCAGCCCACTCTGGCAACGGAGATGGGCGACCTGCAGGAGCGCATCACGTCCACGAAGAAGGGCTCCATTACGTCCATTCAGGCAGTATACGTGCCTGCCGACGACCTTACGGACCCTGCCCCCGCATCCACATTTGCCCATCTTGATGCAACCACCGTTCTTTCCAGAGGCATTGCATCTCAGGGTATCTACCCCGCAGTTGACCCTCTGGAATCCACCAGCCGCATCCTCTCTCCCGAGATACTCGGCGAGGAGCACTACGCCGTTGCCCGCGAGGTACAGCGCATACTCCAGCGTTATCAGGAACTGATGGATATTATCGCCATTATGGGTATGGACGAGCTTTCCGACGAGGATAAGCTCCTCGTTCAGCGCGCAAGAAAGATCCAGCGCTTCCTTTCCCAGCCCTTCGACGTGTCCGAGAAGTTCACGGGCTTTGCAGGTAAGTACGTTCCCCTTTCCGAGACCATTCGCGGCTTCAAGGAGATCATCGAGGGCAAGCACGACGACCTGCCCGAGTCTGCATTCCTGTTTGTCGGCACCATTGACGAGGCCGTGGAAAAGGCAGGAAGGGCGGCAAAATGAGCACCTTCTATCTGAAGATATCTTCTCCCGAGGGCGATCTGTTCTCGGGAGAGGCCGTTTCCCTCTCTCTCCGCGGAGCGGAGGGCGACCTTGCGGTCATGGCGCATCACATTCCCTTCGTTTCCCCCGTTCGCCCCTGCGATTGCCGCATCGTGCTTGAGGACGGAAGCGAAAAGCGCGGCCATACCGACGGCGGCATCCTTACCGTTTCGACGGAAAAGACCGTGCTTCTTGCAGGGGATTTTACCTGGATATCGTAAAAATTAAAACCGAGCACCTGCGCCGAGAAGTGCACGCAGGTGCTTTGTTTTGCTCTTGATATCGCCGTTGCCTGCAGATGGCGCCCGTATTTATTTGCATATTTACCAAAGATGCAGGAAAAATGCAGGAAATTAGAAGCAGAATTGCAGAAAATAAACAAAAGTGTTGCATTTTGCCGAAAAACGTGGTATTATGATGGCACATAAGCAAGCCTAAGTGCAAGTTTGCGCCGCTCTGGATGCACCGCCCAATGATGCGATTCTCTTCACCCGCTCTCCTTCCTGCTCGATTTGCTTACTTCTTCTCACGAGGGTGTACTCATTGTCTTGTCCTTTCTTTTTTCTTTCGGTGTATGGCGCAAGCTGCATTTAGGAGCTTATCTTTTAAAACAAAAAGGCCGCAAGGATGTGCAAAATTAGCGGAAAATTGAATAGCCTTCCCCAGTGGGGGAAGGGGGACCGCGTTAGCGGTGGATGAGGTGTTTGAAACAAACGAAACAGACTCCTCATCCGTCAGCCTTCGGCTGCCACCTTCTCCCACAGGAGAAGGCTTTTTTGATACGCCGGAAGCAAAGAAAATGGGCTGTAAAAAAGCCCCCATATCTTATAACTCATAACTCAACTTCGCTATTGCTTTTTGCGTCTTTCTTTGATAAAATACGGATAATAATAAACAGAATCGGAATTAACTATGGAATCACTGATCTTTGCATTAAACGCGGTACTGCCCATAATGCTTACAATGCTTACGGGCTACCTGCTGAAAAGAATAGGGCTGATAAAGCCCGAGTTTTGCCGCACCGCAAACAAGCTGGTCTTCCGCTTGTTCTTGCCCTGCTTGCTGTTTTTGAATATTTATAATATTGAGAGCTTCTCCGATTTCAAGGGCGGCTTCGTTATCTACGGTGCGGCGGCACTTGTGGGTGTGTTTTTGCTTGGCTTTTTTGCCTGCCGTTTCGTAACGGATAAGGGCGAGCGCAGAGGAGTGCTTACCCAAGGCACCTTCCGCTCCAATTACGCCCTTATCGGCATACCCCTTGCCGCGTCTCTCTTCGGGGAGGAGGGGACCGCCGCCGCAACCCTTATGAGCGCGATAAGCGTGCCGATGTTAAACGTTCTTGCGGTCATCAGCCTTTCCGTATATTCGGGCGGCGGAAAAAAGCCCTCCGTCCGCTCAATTTTGAAGGATATAGCAAAAAATCCCCTGCTTCAGTCCATCTTTGCAGGGGTGGTGTGCGTGCTTGTACGCGGCATACTTGCGGGGCAGGGAATTGAGTTCCGTTTGACGGATATTCAGCCGCTGTTCGCCCTTTTGCGTAATCTTTCCTCCGTTGCAACGCCTCTTGCCCTCATCTCCCTCGGTGCGCAGTTTGATTTTTCCGCAGTGGGAGAGCTGAAAAAGGAGATAATCTTCGGCACACTTATGCGCACCGTCGCTGTGCCCGTTCTCGGCATCGGCTGTGCGTGGCTGTTTTTCCGCGGCACCTTCGGCGGCGAGCATTTTGCTTCCTTCGTTGCCTTGTTCGCAACGCCCGTTGCGGTATCAAGCGTGCCCATGACGCAGGAAATGGGCGGCGATACCGTCCTTGCGGGGCAGCTTGTGGTGTGGACCACGGCGGTATCCGCGTTCACCGTGTTCCTTTGCGCATTCATTTTGCGCTCCGTGGGTATATTTTAATATAAAAACGGCGGGAGCTTGCTCCCGCCGTTTGCTATTTTGCGTATGTTTTATAAATTCGCGGCTTTCTTCACCGCCGCATCAGCTTCGGTCAGCATGCTTTTCGTATCCCTGTGTGTCAGGGCGGCAAGTGCCTCCTCGTAGGGAAGCAGCAGAACCTCGTTGTTTTCAAAGTCCTCGTTGCGGCCGGGCGTCTGGTCCTTGAAGGTTGCAAGGAAGTATACGACCTTCTTATGCTTACCTCTGCCGATGGGGTAGCTGATCTCCCAACGTTTATCGCAACAAATATCGGAACGCACGGAGGTCTCCTCCCAGGTCTCGCGCAATGCGGTGTCCGTCTCGCTTTCTCCTCGCTCCATATGCCCCTTGGGAAAACTGCAATAGCCGTCGCGGGAGCGGATAAGCAAATAATGCACCCTTCCGTTTATCAGGGTGTAGGATACCGTGCCGCAGGATTTTTCAAATATCGATTCCACGTAGGAGGGGAAGTACTTCTCGCAGAAGCGTACCGCTTCCTCGATCTCCGCCTGATGGAACTCCATACCGCGGGGAGCGGCCACCAGCTTGTCCTCCCTGTCGTGACGGCGGTGCACGATGCCGATGATCCGTGCGCGGAACCGCTTTACGGGTCTGTAAACTCCCATAAGGTAAACGTCCAGCTCCTTGCCGTCGCCTCCCATTACCCCGGGAACGTAGCCGTAATTAAGCTTATATATAGTTTTTTCATGCTTTGGGTGGGTGCTTCCCAGGGGGCGGTCGATCTCGATGTCCACCATTTTCCCAAGATAGCTCCGCACCAAGGCCTTACGTTCTGCAAAGGTCATGGCAACCGTCCATAAAGTGTTTTTGCCATTATACCATATAAATATGAACAAGTCTACACAAAAGTGTGTCATATATTTGACTTTTCTTTTTTTTTCTGCTAAACTTATGAAAAAAGGAGGCGATCTGCATGAATACCAAGATAATTTCAACAGTGGAAAAGTATCGCGCCAAGATGGAGCAGATACTCGATTATATGGAGCATAACGCCGAGGCGGGCTTCAAGGAGTGGAAGGGAAACGCCCTTATGCTGGAGGCTTACCGCGAGCTCGGCTTCAAGCCCGTGGAGGCGGGAAACATCCCCGGCTTCTACGCGGATCTGGATACCGGTCGTCCGGGACCGAAGATACTTGTTTTCAGCGAGCTTGACGGACTTCCCGTGCCGGGACATCCCAATGCCGATCCGGAAACCAACGTCGCCCACGCCTGTGGACATAACGCCCAGTGCGCCGCCCTTTACGGCTGTGCCGCCGCCCTCAAGGAAATGGATCTTTCCGCTCTTTCGGGCAGCATACGCTTTTGCATCGTTCCCGCCGAGGAAATGAACTATCTGGAGTTCCGCGAGGACCTTCGGGAGAAGGGTATTATAAAATACATAACGGGTAAGCAGGAGTATCTTGCCCGCGGATATTTCGACGATTGCGATATGTGCTTCATGGTGCATACGGGCGGCGGAAGACACAAATTTTCCGCAAAGCCATTCCAGAACGGCGGAATAATCAAAAGCATCGAATTCCGTGGCAAAGCATGCCACGCCGCGGCTCCCTCCGGCGGAATTAACGCGCTCTACGCCGCAAATATGTATTTCAACGCCATAAACGCCCTTCGCGAGACCTTCATCAGCAAGGATTGCGTGCGCGTTCATCCCATCATCACCCACGGCGGCAACGCCGTAAACGCAATACCCGACCGCATCCTTGTGGAAAATCAGGTACGCGCCAACAACGTGCAGGCGCTGAAGACGGTAAACGCCAAGGTCAATCGTGCCGCCGCCGCTTCTGCCGCCGCCATAGGCGCAAGGGTGGAGCTCCACGATATTCCCGGCTACGCTCCCGGCCATTACGACAGCCGTCTTGCCCATTATATGATGGACGCAATGGGCGAGATCGTCGGTGCGGAAAACTGCAAATGGTACGAGGGGCTTACCGAGGTCGGCTGTACCGACATGGGCGATATGTCTCAGGTAATGCCCACGGTTACCGCATTCTGCGGAGGCGGTGCAGGTACGGGACACGGCGTGGACTATCACATCGCCGATTTCGATTCCGCCTGCATGGACAGCGCCGCCGCACAGGCTCTTATCCTTTACCGCTTGCTGGAAAACGGTGCCGCAAAGGCAAAGGACGTTTTGGAAAACGCAAAGCCCAATTTTGCAAGCTACAAGGAATATATGGATTATCTCGACTCTATGTTTATCAAAAAACAAGCCGTTGAATACCTTGAAAACGGCGAAACTTTACTTAAATAACGAGGTGTATCATGGAAAAAAAGATCAGACCCGCCGCAGTGCCCCTTATTACCGTTGACCCGTTTTTCTCCATTTGGTCCTGTGCCGACAAGCTTAACGACGAGTATACCAAAAACTGGACCGAGCATCCGAATCCGCTCCTTGCAGGTATCATCGTGTACGGACACTTTTACTCCATGGCGTGCACGGACGTTGATTTCGTTCAGTGCCGCAACAAAATGCGTCAGAAGGACCTGAAGGTTTCGCCTCTTTCCACCGTTTACAGCTTTGAAAACGATTTTGCAAAGGTAAAGCTCACCTTCACCACGCCTCTGCTCCTTGACCGACTTGATATTCTTGCCCGTCCCGTCAGCTACGTTGCCTACGAGATTGAAAGAAAGTGCAAAGAGGACGTTAAGATCGAGTTCGTCTTCGGCATCAGCTCCCGCTGCTGTGTACTTAATGCGAGCGAGCAGGTGGAGTTCAAAAAGACGGAGTATTCTCTCGCTGTGGGCAACACCGTGCAGGTACCCCTTGCACGCTCAGGCGACCTCACCCTCATTGATTGGGGCTATCTGCATCTGTGCGAAACGGACGCCTTCGCCGCATCCGTTACCGACGGCGGCGTGATAAACGAGCTCAATCCCTGCCGCGCCTATTCCCCCTACACCGAGCAGCCCTATCTTGCAATTCGCCGTACCGCACTGAGCGGCGTTATCACCCTCGCCTACGACGAGATAAAGCCCATCGAGTATTTCAACCGTCCTCTTGACGAGTACTTTACCAAGTATTTTGCCGATTTCGGCTCCATGGTAAAGGCCGCAAAGTCCGAGTATGCCGAGATCAAGGCAATGTGCGATAAGTTCGATGCCTCTCTTGCCGCCGAGTGCGCCCCCTTTGGCGAGGATTACGCAACCATCCTTGCCCTTGCATACCGTCAGGCCATCTCCGCGCATAAGCTGGTAGCCGACGAAAACGGCGACATCCTCTTCCTTTCCAAGGAGTGCGAGTCCAACGGCTGTATCGGAACTCTCGACGTTACCTATCCCTCCATTCCGCTGTTCCTCAAGTATGCTCCCGAGCTTGTTGAGGGTATGCTCCGTCCCATCATCCGCTATGCAAAGACCGATGCGTGGGAGTTCGAGTTCACTCCTCACGACGTGGGTCGTTATCCTCTTGCAAACGGTCAGCGCTACGGTCTTGTGGGTCCCCTCAGCTATACCTACGAGGGTCGCCTTTCCAAGCAGATGCCCGTAGAGGAATGCGGAAATATGCTCATCTGCCTTGCGGCTGTGGCAAAATACAAGGGCGAGACCCCCGCACTGTTTACGGACGATATCGCGCTTATGAAGCAGTGGGCGGACTATCTCGTTAAGTTCGGCTACGATCCCGGCGATCAGCTCTGCACCGACGATTTTGCAGGACATCTTAACCACAACTGTAATTTGAGCCTTAAGGCCATTCTCGGTATCGCCTGCTATGGTCTGCTTGCAAAGGACGAAAGCTATATAAATATCGCCCGTGAGTACGCCGCAAAGTGGGAGGTCGACGCAGCAGCCAACCACGGTGCCACCCGCCTTGTATTTGATAATGCCGACGGCTGGAGCCTTAAGTACAACATCGTTTGGGACGATCTGCTGGGCTTCAAGCTATTTGGCGACGAAATGAAAAAGAAGGAGATAGCGCACTATCTCTCCAAGCTGAACCGCTACGGCGTTCCGCTGGATTCCCGCTCCGATTATACCAAGGTGGATTGGCTCATGTGGTCCACCTGCATCTATAAGAACGAGGAGTACTTCAATAAGGTCTGCGAGAGCATCGTTAATATGATAAACGAGACCGAGGACAGAGTTCCCCTCACCGACTGGTACTACACCTCCACCGCATACCATCACCACTTCCAGAACCGCACCGTTGTGGGTGGTCTGTTTATTAATCTGCTTAAGTAACGAGCGTAAAATAATTTCTGCATAGCAAAACGGCAGGAGCAAGCCTATTCGCGCGCCGCAAGGCCGCGCTTTACCCTGCCCTACAAGAACCATGAACGTTTGGTCGTAGGGTGAAGGTTTGTCTCCCGCCGTTTTTTGTTTTGTTTAGCTATTTAACTTCCTGCTCCAATGCGTCGAATTCTGCGGTGCTGAAAAACTCCCCTAAGGTAATTCCCAGTCCGTCGCATAATTTCTTGAGCGTTACGGCACCGGGATTTTGACTTTTTTCGTTTAGAATACTGTAAACGGTAGAAGGGGAAACACCGGAGATGTTTGCCAACTCATTCACTGCAATATCGCGTTCGTTGCATAGCTGTATGATTCGATTGGCTATTGCTTCCTTGGTACCCATGTTCACCCTCCTTTTACGATATGTCGCAAAAATATTATCACAGCTCGCTTTCGGGTATTACTTTGACGGTAACGCTATCGGGAAACTCATCTTTTACATAATCTTTCAATTCTTCAAGAGTTTCAAGCAGCTTTTCGCCCATATCTCCGAATCTGCCTTCCGGATTTTCGAGCCCGATAATTTCGATATTGATAGGTCGTCCGACCATATCCGTAAGACAATCCCAAAGCGCATCGAAGTTACAGCCGTAATAATCGGGAAGATCAAGTTCTTTTTTGAGAACGTGGTGGAATTCCAAATAATATTGAACGTTTCGGAAATCAAGAACGTATTTTTCTTTGAATTGATACATAAGACCTCTCAATTAGTTAATTGTTTCCCGTATCATTTTTCTCCTTAATTATATATCGTAAACTTCCCTTTGTCAATTCGGGCTTATTGGTCTGCTTAATAAATAATATCAACATAGTAAAACGGCGGGAGATAAACCCCCGCCCTACGACCAAACGATCATGGTGCTTGTTGAGCAGGGTAAAGCGCGACCTTGCGGCGCGCGAATAGATTTATCTCCCGCCGTTTCTTGTTATGTTTTTGAGTCAACGCATTCTTGAGCGATATATCCGCCCCTGCGAATTGCATCGTTACCCATTGTAGGGGCGGTTATCAACCGCCCGCAAACCTTTCGCCCTCGTAGGGAAGGCGTTCCGCCTCCCGCGATATGCGGGGTTGCCGCGCGTCAATACATCTTGTTTTTCAATCGCAGATTATCGGCAATAAGGGCGATAAACTCGCTGTTTGTGGGCTTGCCGCGGCCTGTTTGCACCGTGTACCCGAAATAGGAGTCCAGGGTGTCAACGTCGCCCCTGTCCCACGCTACCTCGATCGCGTGGCGGATTGCGCGCTCAACGCGGCTGGTGGTGGTCTGGTATTTTTTTGCTACCTGAGGGTAGAGCACCTTTGTTACGCTGTCGATAATGGTGCTGTCCTGCACGGTCATAAGTATGGCTGTGCGCAGATACTGATAGCCCTTGATATGGGCGGGCACTCCGATACGGTGGATAATGCGCGTTACCTGCGCTTCAAGATCGTTTTCGGGGGCTTCTTTTTTTGCCTCCGCACCAAGGAAGTGCGCGCGGCTTGCAACCACCGAAAGAATGTGGGAGGCGAGGCTCTCGGGGGAATAGGGCTTGGGCAGACACATATCCGCTCCTGCACTCGCTGCCTCGAACAGCACGCCGTTACCCTTGGTGCCGGAGGTAACTATGAGATAGGTGTTTTTTGCAAGGGGCTCGGGGGCACGGAGCTTTCGGATTATGCCAATGCCGTCGATTCCCGAAAGCCAAAGGTCTATGACAGCGGCGGTGTAGCTTCCGCCCTGCAGCTTTTTCAGCGCGTCATCACCCGTTGCCGCTTCGTCCACGCTGAAGATATTTGCCGCCGCCAACGCACCGCGCAGCTTTTTTCTTTCCTCGGCATTTTCATCTGCAATAAGAACTTTAATATTATGATTCATAGTTTTTCTCCGTTGTTCTTTTGATTTGTTATCCAAATTCTAACATAATTTCCAAAAAATTGCAATAGAAGGCCAAAAACAATAGTGCACAAAGTTTACTGGAAAAAATTGGTAATGATATATAATTTTAATAAAATGCGATTTTTTGCGATTATTCGGGTCAAAATGCGACATTCTCCGTAGGAAGATAAAACGTTATCGCAAGGCGATCAACGAACGTCCTGCTGCTCGCTTTGCGGTGGCTTCACATCTGTCATGCGCCGTTCTTTTATTATCCTTTTTTTCATATATTGTGGCAGACATATTCCATGGAGGATGAAATGAGAGAAAAAAAGCAGATATATAGGGTAAGCGACGTACCTGCGGAATTATTGGCGGCAAGGGTGGCAAAGGCGGAATTATTGGGTGTTAAGGAGGAAAAGGCGGGAAGAAACGCGGATCTATCGTTCGGTAAGGGGGAGAAGACGTTATTTACCCGTGCCGACGGTGTGCTTGCGGCGCTGTTTTGCATTTGCGCTATGGGGCTTGGTTTTCTTGCGGCTTATCCCATCGGTGCAGCCGGTAACGGCGAGCTCGATGGTGCTGTCAGGGGTGTTAGCCGCGTTATAGCGGAAAGCAAGCTCCTTGGGGATATTGCGCCTGCAGTGGCGGCAAACGCCGAGCCCGCAGATCCCTCGGGGCAACTGCCCGAGGTGGAGATAAGCTACATCGGTGCTTCAAGTGCCGCAGAATACATTGCCGCGCCGCCCGAGTCCGCACCCGAAAAGCTTTTCGGCATCATGCCTGCCTTCGGCACGGTCATTTCGGGCTTTTCCTATCGGGATAATCCCCTGTATGGATTTGGGGAAAGTGCGCGCTTTGAGTTCCATAAGGGCATCGACATTCCGCTTGTGAAGGGTACGGAGCTTGTGGCATTTGCAGACGGCACGGTATGCGAGGCGGGAGAAAGCGACAGCTACGGTATTTACCTGATTATCGACCACGGCGGCGGCTACAAAAGCTTGTACGCCCATATGAGCAAGATAGTGCGAGGTACGGGTGCTGTGGTAAAGCAGGGTGATGTAGTGGGCCTATCCGGCGACAGCGGCCGCGTTACGGGTGCACATCTGCATTTTGAGCTGCATAAGGACGGGGTGCCCGTGGATCCCGAGGATTATATAAAATGAGATATCTCAAGGCGGCGGTGGGTGTACTCAGCCTTGGAGTGCTCGGCGCTCTTTGCGCGCTGTGCGCACGGCGCGAGCCTCCGCAGGTGCTTTGCGCCCTTGCCCTTGGTATAATTGTCCACGAGGCGGGTCACGCTATAGCTATGAAGGTATCGGGAGTGGCGATAAAGGGACTGATATTTTTGCCCTTTGGAGCGATAATTGACACGGGAAAACGCAGCTGCACGTATCTTGCGGAGTGCGGTATTTATCTGGCGGGACCGATGGCGGGATTTATAGCCGCCGCGTTGTTCTGGCGGCGCGCCGATCCTGCGGAAATGAACGTGGCATTCTGCTTTTCCGTTCTTTCCTTGGGGCTTTCCTGTTTTAATCTGCTCCCCATTCCCGGTCTTGACGGCGCAGGTGCACTCCGTGCGTTGCTGCTGCACACAAGCGATAACGCAAACGCGGCAATACGGGCGGTAAGGGTGGTGCAGGCGGTGTTTACGGTGCTGTTTTTTTTGCTTGCCGGGGCCCTTTGGCTCGGCTGGGGTATAGGCGAATACCCTCTTTTGCTCGGGGTGTTTTTTCTGCTGAGGCTGTTCTGCGGATAAGGGAGGATAAGGGAGGATTTCGGAGGATTTCGGAGGATTTCCGAAAATAATCAGGAAAAATCTTGAAAGACTCCGAATTTTGCAAAAATTCTTAAAAAAATAAAAGAATTTGCGAATATATATTGCATTTCTGTTCATACAATGATAGAATAACTGTCAGAATGCCCGTAGGGGCGAGCATCGCTCGTCCGTTGTAGGGGAGGATACCATCCGCCCGTTGTAGGGGCGGATATTATCCGCCCGTAGATAAGAGAGAAAAGAGAAAAGATAAGAGATAAGAGAAAAGGAAGAAAACCGCCAAGGCGGTTTTCAACGTTCATTATTCACTCTTCACTCTTCACTCTTCACTTTTCACTTTTCACTCTTCACTTCAGCGCATCCCGATGCGCGCTGCTGCGTGGCGTTCCGTTGCTTTTTGCGACGTTCTTTTCGGAAGGATAAAAGCCTTCGGGCGGTCTGAGATGGAAAGATTTATTGAAATCAAAGGAATATCTAAAATTTTCGACGGAGAAAAGGTGCTTGATAACATCGACCTCGTCATTCACGACAAGGAGTTTATCACCCTGCTGGGTCCCTCGGGATGCGGCAAGACCACCACGCTTCGTATTATCGGCGGCTTTGTTACTCCCGACGAGGGCGAGCTGCTTTTTAACGGCGTGCGCATGAACGACACGCCCCCCTATAAGCGCCCCGTGAACACCGTGTTCCAGCGCTACGCACTTTTCCCCCACCTTAACGTGTTCGAAAACGTTGCCTTTGCTCTGCGCATAAACAAGGTGCCCGAAAAGGAGATAAAGGAAAGAGTTGCGGAGATGCTCTCTCTCGTGCATCTGGAGAACTTTGCAAACCGCGGCGAGGACCGTCTTTCGGGCGGTCAGCAGCAGCGCGTTGCCATTGCCCGCGCCCTTATCAGCAAGCCGAAGTGCCTGCTTCTGGACGAGCCCCTTGCGGCACTTGACCTTAAGCTCCGTAAGGATATGCAAAACGAGCTGAAGAACCTGCAGAAGGCCACGGGTATCACCTTTATCTACGTTACCCACGATCAGGAGGAGGCCCTCTCCATGTCCGATACCGTGGTGGTTATGGCTGACGGACGCATCCAGCAGATAGGCACTCCCCAGGATATATACAACGAGCCCGAAAACGCATTCGTTGCGGACTTTATCGGCGAAAGTAATATCGTTGACGGTATTATGCTCGAGGATCTGAAGGTTCGCTTCTCCGGCGCTACCTTTGCCTGCCTCGACAAGGGCTTTGAGAAAAACGAGCCCGTTGACGTTGTCGTCCGTCCCGAGGACGTGGACGTGGTGGCCCCCGAGAAGGGTATGCTCCGCGGCACCGTTACCTCCGTTACCTTCAAGGGCGTACATTACGAGATCATCGTTGATATCGGCGGCTTCAAGTGGATGATCCAGTCCACCGATTTTGTTGCCGAGGGGGCAAACATCGGTCTTTATATTGAGCCCGATGCCATCCATATAATGAAAAAATCCGAGTATTCGGGCAAGTACGGCGATTACAGCACCTTCAGCGACGAGATAGAGGAGCTGGACGTCCTTCCCGAAGAGGAGGCAGAAGAGTGAGCGCCCGCAAGGCGGTAAAGACCGCCGATAGCGTGGAGGCGCGCCCCCGTCCCTCTCTCGGCACGGCTATTCTTAACGCGCCCTATATTCTCTGGTCGGTGCTGTTCATCCTTATTCCCATCCTGCTCGTGGTGTTCTACGCCTTTACGGAAACGGTAAATTATTACGATATCCGTTTTAATGCGGCAGGCGAGAGCTACGCCTACGAGATTGCCGCAACGGAAAACGGCGAGGCGATCACGCTGGAGCAGGCAAAGGAGATGGCACTTAAAAACGCGGGTGTGGCGCAGGATGCCGCGGTATTTACAACCGCGGTGCTGAAGAACCGCACGGGCGACTTTACCCTTGAGAATTTCAAAAACGTGTTTTCCGCAGGCTCCCTTACCGCCATGCGCCTCTCCCTTATGTACAGCCTTGGGGCAACGCTGATCTCTTTGATAATCGCTTACCCCTTTGCGTATATCCTGAGCCGCTCGGGAGCAAAGAGCCAGCGGGTGCAGATGTTGCTTATCATGCTTCCCATGTGGATGAACATGCTGGTACGCACCTACTCCTGGCAGCAGATACTTGAGCGCAACGGCATTATAAACAAGCTGATAGTTGCCATGGGCGGCGAGCCCATCATCATGCTCGGCACCTCGGGCGCGGTCATTCTCGGTATGGTATATAACTACCTGCCCTATATGATACTGCCCATCTACACGGTAATGACAAAGATAGACACCTCGCTTCTGGAGGCGGCGGACGACCTTGGCTGTAATTGGTTCCAAAAGCTTTACCGCCTTATCCTGCCTCTTTCCGTTCCCGGTGTTATCTCCGGTCTCATAATGGTCTTCGTGCCCTCCATCTCCACCTTCTATATCTCCCAGAAGATGTCCAACGGTATGATAAAGCTGGTGGGCGACCTGATAGAAGCGAAGATAAAGGAGCAGTGGTCCACAGGTGGTCTTAACGTTGGCGCGGCTATGAGCTTCGTGCTGATGGTGGTCATCCTTATCTGCACCTTCGTTATGAACCGCTTTTCCGATAAGGACGGAGGTGATATTGTAATATGAAGATACTTTCAAGGCTTGTCAGTATTCTCGTTTACGTATTCCTGTACGCTCCCCTTGCGGTGATGATATTCTTTTCCTTCAACGCGGGCAAGAGCACGTCCGTTTTCTCGGGATTTTCCCTGCGCTGGTACGTGGAGCTATTTACAAACGACCGCACCATCATCGAGTGCCTTGTGAACTCCCTCAAGCTTGCGGTGGCGTCCTCCCTTATCGCCACGGTCATCGGCACAGTTGCCGCCATCGGTATCTACAAGCTGAAAAACAAGTATTTAAGCGGCGCTATCCTTACGGTAAACAACATCCCCATGATGAACCCCGATATAGTTACGGGTGTCAGCATGATGCTGCTCTTCGTATTCACGGGTGCGCTTCTGGGTCTTTCGGAGAAGGTGAACTTCACCACTCTCCTTATTGCCCACATCACCTTCAACATCCCCTACGTTGTGCTGAACGTTCTGCCCAAGCTTAAGCAGAGCGACGTTCGCCTGTACGAGGCGGCGCAGGATCTGGGCTGCACTCCCGTAAAGGCGTTCTTCAAGGCGGTAATGCCTCAGATATCCGGCGGTATCGCCGCAGGTCTTTTGATGGCGTTCACCCTCAGCTTCGACGATTTCGTTATCAGCTATTACACCAGCGGTACCGATTACGTTACCCTGCCCGTATATATCTACTCTCTGGTCAAAAAAACCGTTACCCCGGATATATACGCACTTTACAGCATAATTCTTGTTGCTATTCTGGCACTCTTGGTGGTATATAACGCCATCCTCAGCCGTGCCGACACGAAGAAAGGAAATTGATAAAAGAATGAAAAAAGTTTTTTCTCTCGCTCTTGCGGTAGTTACCGTTCTGGCTCTTACCGCATCCTTTGCGTCCTGCGGCACCCTCGACACGGTGGAAAACCTTGTTGGTACTTACACCATGGACTATGCGGGTACCGTGCTGAACGTTTATAACTGGGCGGAGTACATCTCCGACGGAAGCGAAGGCTCACTTGACGTTGAGGCGGCGTTTGAAAAGCTGACGGGTATCACCGTTAATTACAGCACCTACGAGTCAAACGAGGTAATGTACAGCAAAATCAAGAGCGACTCCGTTTCCTACGACGTTATCATCCCCTCGGATTATATGATCCAGCGTATGATAAACGAGGGTATGCTCCAAAAGCTGGACTATTCCAAGCTTACAAACTATTCAAATATCGACCCCAAGTATAAGGGACAGTACTTTGATGCAAACGACGAGTACACCGTGCCCTATTCCGTTGGTATGGTAGGTCTTATCTACAATACCACCATGGTAAGCGCCGCTCCCACAAGCTGGTCTGCCCTTTGGGACGAGCAGTACAGGGGCAATATCCTTATGTTCAACAACCCCCGCGACAGCTTTGCAATAGCGCAGGCACTCCTTGGCATCAGCCTCAATTCCGAGGACAAGGCCGAGTGGGATCGCGCCGCAGATAAGCTCCGCGCGCAGAAGCCCCTTGTTCAGGGCTACGTAATGGACGAGACCTTCAACAAAATGGAGGACGGCAACGCCGCTCTCGCCCCCTATTATGCAGGTGATTTTCTTA